>NZ_CP006965.1:0-326290 GCF_000517445.1 Thermococcus paralvinellae
GAGTCAATTAATAAACTTTTTGGAATAGTTAGGTGATGAAAGTAAACTGTTTTTTAGCTTTTTATTCGCAGCTCGAACTTAACTTTTCTCAAATTCCTAATTTCTTTTAGTATCAGCAGTATTGTAAATCCAGTGACTATGGAAACTTGATTCTCTGGGGTGTACAAATATGGATATTTTGTTTTCACAATCCATAGCATTGAAAGGAGCAGTATTGTACCAACGGCAACATCTCTTAAAGCTCTGAAGCTCAGCCTCTTTTCCCCGGCAATCAACAAAGCTGTTCCCACGAGTAAGAGATGCTCATACAGCAATCCGGCCGCTAAAACAACTACTCCGATGAGCTGGAGCAAATTAAACTTTATTTTAAGCTCAGCTCCGCTTAAAATTTCCCTAAGCACGGGTATTGAAGGAACAATGATCACCAGAGCTTTTAAAGATTCATATGAGATAAAATCCCTTACATGAATTTCACCAATCAGCAGAACTCCATAGAAGAAATATATCAGCAGAGCCAAATCCCTGCTCTTTCTTGAAACTAAATACGCCACAACCAGTAATATCACAGCCCATGCTTTGAACGCTATTCCCCCAATGAGTGAAGCTATCAGCCAGATCATTGGTCTAACCCCTTTAAATTGTGTGCATAGCAACCTGAGGTTTTCACATTCCTTTCATAGTCTCCTCTTTCAGTTTTTCAGCGCTGTCAATTAGTACTATTCCCTCTCTTTTGCAGGGATACTCAAAATCGTCGTCAAGTGAAACTAAATATTTAACCCCGTAGAACTTGCAAGTTGCTAAAATCAAAGCATCATTTGGGAGCAAACCATATTTATCAATTAAATCGCGAGAAATGCGGTAAACGAACTCGTTAGCTTCTAAAAACTTGAAAAGATTCTTGATTGTTAATTCTTGTAAGAGATTTCTTGCATTCGGATTTCCCTTTAGATGCTCAATTAAGACACTTGAATCAATAAAGGCTTGAAAGCTCTTCATATAGATCAACCTTCAGTTCTTTTGCAGATTTTTTAGTTTTAATTAATCCAAAAGTCTTGTCCAAAATATCTTTCCTCCTTTTCAGCTCATTGATCATTCTCTTTGCCTCTTCTTCAAGACCTTCAGGAACAACAACCGTTATTTCTCCCATTTTTATACCACCTAAATAGTTCTCCCTTAGTACGTTTGGTCAAAGACATTCATAAACTTTGCTGGGATTTCAGAGCTTCCGGAAGAGAAGATTAATAAAGTGAAGGGGATTCTTAAACTTCATTTAAATAATTTCAACACACTTTTTCAGCTATAAAGTTTTCAACCAGTTTATTTTATCTGTTCATCGATTAATTAGAGCCTCAACAATTGAAATCATTCTTTCACGATTTTTAATCTAGGGTAGGCTTTTTGGATAAAATTAAAGTGCTTATCCCGGGTTGCGATGGTGAGATCTCTGTTCAGGGCAACTGCAGCCATCAAAGCATCAACTGCCGGAACAGGAGTACCTCTCTCCACCATTGTCTGTGAAATCTCAATAGCAAGGAGATAATCATCTAACGATGGAGTTAAAACTATCAGGTCAAGTTCTGAACCTCTGGGAAACTCTACAAGATTCAGAATTGTCGTGTATCCTTTGAGCCTTTCAGATGACTTTATGGCGTTTATAATTACATTCGTGTCGTAAAGCTTTTTAGGCGCTTCCATTCTGCTTCCCTCGCTTTTTTGTAGTATTCTTCATATTTTTCAACTGGTGTTTCCTTAATCCTTTTTCTAAAATCGTTTCCAAGCATTTTGAGGAGCTCTTCGCTTGGGATTTCAAGCCCCCCTTTTTCCACTTTCTCCAGGTACTCTATTATTGCTTTCCTTGCAACTTCGCTCCACTTAATCTCTTTGTGTTTCTTCATCTTTTCGTATATTTCGGGAGGGATTGATAAGGTCATATTGGGCATGATATCACCAGTACTGACTATGTGTATTCACTTATTTAAGTGTTTTCACTACAATATTAAGAGGCTTGTGAAAAGAGAAAGTTTGATATTATTAAACCATAACAATGATGATGCTGTAGAAATTATTATACTTTGCCATTATTTCTCCATCCTCCTAACAATCTCCCTCAAATAATCGCTCGGTCCCAAATCTATCGTTGGAATTACTGAATTAAACTTCTTGACGGTCTTCTCCCTCTCCAAGTACTTCTCGTATAAGAACTTCAAAGTTTCTTCATCAAGCTTATCTGAATAAAACAGAATTGGATTTGGAGACAATATTATTCCCTTGTGCTTCTTTCTTATCATGAGCATTAACCTATAAAGCTGAGATGTGTTGCTCATCAGGTCTGTTATTAGAATTAGATAAGAAGGGCTCTTAATGTTCAGCAGAGCCTCTGCAACACTCCTTCTTTTCCTCGGAAAGAGCTTATCCAGAAACTTCCTACCTTTTTCACTGAATTTTACAGTTATGCTTCCTTTGAGGCTCAAAAGGCCTTTTTCTGGCTTAAACCTTATTGCGTTCCTTATTTTGTTGAGCTGCTCTCTTCCTCTTGAGGGCTTAATTACCTTGAATCTGTCATCCCAATAGATTATCATTCCAACCCTGTAATTCTTCTTCAGCAGCAGGGTTGCTAGATGCAGAGCTAAAGTTGATGCATAATCAATCTTTGCCCTCTTTATTCCTTTCCTCATTTCCCTTGTAGCATCCAGTACAATGTAGACATCACCCTCCCTTTCCTTTAAGAACTCCTTAACTATTAGCTTCCCTAAACGTGAGCTCGCTTTCCAGTCTATCCTCCTCAAGTCATCTCCTGGCAGATACTCCCTCAGTCCATAGAGCTCCATACTCTCTAAACCTAAAAGAATGCTCTTCTTATATACTTCGCTGATCTTAAAGTTGTAATCTTCCTTGGCTGCTTCCCTTATGGAATCCACAGAAGGTAAAACTTCAATCTTGTACTTTCCAAGGACAATCTCTTCAAAATACAATTCACTCAAGTCATAAACATAAATTTTAGTCAGCAGCTCGTACTCTCCCTTCTTCTCCGGGATTACGGAATACTCTATGGATTTCTCTTCGCCAGGTTTTAGAACAACTTCATCAGGGATTTTAACTTTAACTTCCTTAGGAGCTTCTTCTTTTACTTTAACCTTGAGGGCACTTCCCAGATTTTTAACTTTCAGAACAACTCTGCACCTCTTCCCTTCTTCCAAGCTTCTCTCATATATCCTAGAAACCTCAACCTTTGGATTGAACCTTCTCTGAGAATAAATAATGTACGCACTAATACCCAGCCCAAAGATGGCACTGAATACATTACTTGCTAAATATCCATGCAGGAAGCTCAGCCCAGCTAGAGTCCACAGCACATCTTCCCTGTTCATACTGGCACCTCAACACTATCAAGGATTTCCTTAACTATGTCTTCGCTCTTCACTCCTTCGAGCTCATATTCCGCTCTAACTATGAGCCTGTGAGCCAGAACATTAACGGCAACTTCTTTTATGTCATCTGGAATCACATAATCCCTTCCTCTCAGAAATGCGAGGGCCTTTGAGGCATAAAGCAGATGTTCAGCAGCTCTTGGTGATGCCCCCACTAAAAGCCTTTCGTCTTTCCTTGTTCTCGTTACTATTTCATAGAGATAGTTCAGCACAGCCTCGCTTGTTTTAACTTTCTTGGCCTCCTTTATGAGGGCCAGTATCTGTGCAGGGGTGAATATCTGCTTGACTTCTCTGAAATCTCCCTTATCCTTTCTCAGCAACATGATGATTTCCTCGTCTCTGTTTGGGTATCCAACTTTTATTTGAAGCATGAATCTATCAACTTGAGCCTCTGGGAGGTTGTAAACTCCCTCGAACTCAAGCGGATTCTTGGTTGCTATCACTAGGAATGGCTGTGGCAGAGGTATTGTTTTGCCTTCTATTGTGACCTGCCTTTCCTGCATTGCCTCAAGTAAAGCAGACTGTGTCTTTGGCTGGGCTCTGTTTATTTCATCAGCTAGCACAATGTTAGCAAATATTGGACCTTTTTTGATTTTGAATTTTCCATCACGCTGATCATAGTATACAGTTCCGAGTATGTCAGCAGGAAGCAAATCCGGAGTGAGCTGGATTCTCGAAAACTCCAGGCCTGTAGCATTTGCAAAGCTCTTTGCAATTGTTGTTTTTGCAACTCCGGGGATTCCCTCAAGAATGACGTGACCCTCAGCCAGCAGTGCAACGGCTAAAAGCTCTATAACATCATCCTTACCAACAACAGCGTTATGCATTTCCTTTTTGAGCTTTTCAAGGAATTCTTTTCCGTTCATTTTAATCACCTAACTTTTTGCCGGTTGTTATTTCTCTTATTATCTTTTTCAAAATTTTTTCATCATAACCCTCATTTTTCAATTCCTCTATTATATCCTCTAAACTCTTCTCTTTTTCTTTAAAGAATTTGTCTAATAGGAAGGTTATTGTTCCGTTGAAAATTCCTACAGCGGCACCGCTTTCAATGAACAAAGCAAGGACTGCAACAATTAAAACAACATAAAATGCCTTCACTCTATCTAAACTTCTGTGTATGACTAAGGTTCCAATATGGTAGGGATTGAAGTTAGAATGATGTGCCTCGTCGATATATATCACATCCGAGTGTATGTAATCGGCAAAGTTCCTTATGAATGCCTCATTTTCGTCAAACATGTCATTTATAAAAACACTGGGATCTGAAAATAGGACTATTCTGCCTTTTCCATACTCTATCTCTGTCATTATTGGGTATTCTCTTTGATTTTTACCAAGCAGAGTTACTTTGCTCGTGTATATCTTTCCTTCTGCGTTTAATATAGCTGAAGGGACGTTCAAAATCAGCTTATCAACTCCAGCTCCGAGTTTGGGATCTAAAATCCTCACCAGCTCTGGAAAGTTGTAGTTTTTTGAGTAAAACACATCAATGAAACCTACTCTTGAAAATCTTGCTGTTAAGTTCAGCCCGTTCAATATCCGATTCCCTGTTCCAAAATCGTCTATCAACACTAAAGTTCCACCATTTTCCAGGAATTTTCTAATCTTCTCTATCTCAAGGTTTGAATAGCCCATGTCCGGCCCAATAATTAAAAGAGTTCCATTCATTTTCTCAAAATCTACCACATTAAAGGAAGATATTATCGGCACTATCTCTGATTTCTCATACAGAAGCTTCCCGAACTTTGACACACCATTCCAGTTTGTATTAAAGACGCTGAAATCAGCACTTGAAGTGAAGATAGGGATTGATAAGGGCATTATTAGGAGGAATATTCCGAAGGCTATCAGCAAACCATATATTACCCTTCTCATAACTCTCCCCTCACTATGAAGGAGACTATTATCCTTCCGGCGGATTTTATGTACTCAATTATCTCATTTCTTTTCAGTCTCTTCCTTCCATAAAAGTACTTCTCATGGAGTTGTGTGAGTCTTTCCAAATCATAGGAAAAGCTTTCATTTCGGAGCTTTCTTAATAATTCCCGGGGAGTCAAAGTTGGCTTTAGGTTATAATAGCTAATCAACTTGTAATAAACTTCTCTGTAAATATCGCGAAGTCTCTTGACTTTTTTACCTTCTTCTTTGACTTCTAACGCTTCCAAGGACTTAATAAGTTCCACAAACTCTTCATCACTTATTCCTTTTCTCCGCTCTTTCCTAGAGGATACAAAAACATAAATTACGAGGAGAGATATAAAAGCCAGTGCAATTATTAGAATTTCCCTAAAACTGTATTTGATGACACTAATTTTCAAAAGATTTGACCTAGCTGGAGCATAGTACTCGTCTCCAGGGAAATAGGCATAAATCTCGTGGGTTCCAGTGCTGTTGAAGCGCAGTTTAAAACCAAAGACGGTTTTAGTCAGCCACTGCTGATACAGCTTGCCATCAACATAGACTGAGATTAAAATTGGTCTTTTCGCTCCCTTTACCTCACCGAAGATATAGAGTTCTTGTCCTATTTTAACTCTGGCTTTATCAGTTTTTATTTTTATATCGATGGGATATCTCATAAAGTAAACATTCAAAGATGCAGAGCTCCCAGCATATATTTCGTTTCCTAGATAAGTGACATTAACTAAATATCTCCCTTCTTTTTTTCTGCTTACCTCAAAGGAAAAGCTTCCATTTTTCAGTGTTTTTAAGGTAAACTTTTTCCCGTCGAAATTTACCCTGATTTCTTGAGCTCCAACAGGATTTCGGTAATAATCCAAGAGAATTCCCTCTATCTTAAGCTTTTGATCAACGTATGCACTTTTTTCCGATGAGAGAATCAAACTTGTCGGGATCTTTGAAACATTTATCAGAAGAATATTTGAAGTTTCTAATTTGCCCTCCTTCATTCCAGTTGCGAAGACTTTATAACTTCCGACTTGTTTGAAAACATGCTTGAGTGAAAAATAGTTGTTCTCAATTGGAACTGTAAATGATTCATTCCCTATGTGTATTTCAACCTCATTAAATCCAAGGGCATATCCATAAAAGGTGACGCTCTCATAAACGAAGGGATTGAGTTTTGAAGCATAGATAGTTAGTTGCTTTGGAATTGGGATTATTTTGTTTTTTTCTAGGAATTCTTTTGTATCTACTGGTTTTCCTGTTTTCTCTTCTTCTCTTTTGATAAGTTTCTGTAACTCTTCCGGGGGCAACACCTTGTAGGCACTGAGAGTCTTCTCATAAACTAGATACACCCTCTTTATTTCTTCTAGCTTTTCTCTAAGCTGAGTGGTGTCCAGCTTCACAGTAATGTTGTTTTCATCGAGAAATTCCAGCACGTCTATTTCATCCAAAGCTTCCTCTGAGAGTGAAATACCCTCTTTTATGAGATTTAAACCTTTGGTGGCGTTCATATAGGCGTAGTAATCCTTCTCCAGTTTTACTTTTTCAATGTTATCTAGGAAAATCTTCTGCCCTTCTGCGATCTCTTTAATTCCCTCTCCTAACTTCAGAAAAGGAGGCAAGTATTTTTCGATTTTACTTTCAATTCCCATTGTTTTGTAAAATTCGACTTCTTCTTTTGTCATGTTGAGTCTTTCTTCTAGCTTTAGGGCATAGTTTATTGACTCATTATTTTCATTTATGATATTGTCCAGAGTAATGCCAGAATATAGCAAGATTGATTTTAAATAAATGTAAATGCCTTTGTCATTTTCACTCGCACTTTCATAAGGAACATGTCTATCTAGAGCCAACCCTAAGCCGTTTACAGCAATGAGGATGATTATCATAAAAACCAAAACTCTCTTCATTTTCCTCAACTTCAAAAGAGAATGGTAAACATTTTAAAGTTAATGGTTATAAAAGGGAGGGGAAAAGACATGAAGGTTGAACGTTTAACAAGTTTGATTCTAATCATGATAGGCTTAGGTATCTTGATATATGGTGCTGTGCATGCTAACCAAACCCAAGTTAATTTGGGGCTTGCTGGGATCTTTTTGGGCATTATAGTCTTCACTTTTAAAACATCTGAGTATGTAAAGAGGGAATCTTTAGACAATTTGGTTTTCCCCTATGTTAAAATGCTTCAAAAGATTGTTAGGGATTTGGGATTAGAAGGAAAGGCGGTATATATCCCCCCATATGAAAATTTGCCTGAAGGTGGGACTTTCATTCCCCTCCATGAAGAATTTGACTTAGATCTGGGAAGATTAGATGAAGAAACAGTTTTTCTAACAAATGTGGGCAATGAGAGACAGATGGGCCTTTCAATTAGGCCTCTAGGCTTGGACCTTCTCAGGAAATATGAAGAGCACCTGGAGTATTCCCTTGAGAACTCGAATTATAAGGAAGTGGAAAGCGTATCTTCTTCTGTTTTACGAGCTTTAGGACTTGCCAATACTTTATACATTGAAGAGCAAAACAATAGCTTCAGGATAATTGTATCTCCTACCAACAAGGACATCTGCAAAAAGAACATAGAGCACTGCGATCAGATAGCGTGTCCAATATGTTCCTCAATATTGTTAAGTCTCGCTAAGGCAACCAATGAGGTAATAATGAGCGAGAAGTTCTCATTTGGCAAACATGGAATTGAGATAAAAGCTAAGAGGCTCGGAGGGATTAGAGAGTGGATGTAGAGGATTATATTGTTCTCTTCCTATCTTTCTGGATTTTAATCTCTGCTTTAGCAACGAAAACTGTTGATGTATTCTTGACGTTAACATTGATAGGTCTCCTCATAACTTTGGAAGTTGGGGGATTATTCTTGAGCAAAGAGCAGAAAGAAAATATGAAGCCAATAGTCGAGCTTTTGCTGTTTATATTTGCATTGATTGTTATGAAAAAGGTGTATGAAGTATTATCAGGGTGAAGGCAATGAAGTGGAAAGATTACTGGGATTTAATAACAATTATTGCTCTTTCACTTCTGTTAGATTTCCTCATAGCATTTTTCCCGGACAGCTTGCTTAGAAAAGCCTTGGGCTTGGCATTTGTCCTCTTCTTTCCTGGTTATGTCTTTATAACAGCCCTCTTCCCAAATAGGAAAGAGCTTGACAACCTCGAGCGCTTGGCTTTGAGCTTTGGGTTGAGCATAGCAATCGTTCCCCTCATAGGCTTGGGCTTGAACTACACACCCTGGGGAATAAGATTAATTCCAATATTGGTCAGCTTAACGATATTCAACTTAGCATTTGGAGTTTTGGCAATCTACAGGAGAGCAAAAGCAATTGATCCGTGGATTCCAAGGATTGACATCGAAAAGCTCAAAGAAGAGCTCGAATGGGACAAAGCAAGCAAATTGGACAAAGCTTTGACAGTAATTTTGATAGTCGCAATAATTTCTTCAATTGCAACTCTCGGTTATGTTATAACCCATCCGAAGCCTGGAGAAAAGTTCACTGAATTTTACATCCTCGGCCCAAATGGAAAAGCTGCTGATTATCCAACGGAGCTCTTTGTTGGAGAGAATGCAACCGTCATTTTGGGAATAGCCAACCATGAATATAGAAACGTCACCTATTATGTTGAAGTCTGGCTTGTTAACTTAACCTATGATTTCAATACAAACACCACTCATATTTACAACATGTATCTCCTCGACCGCTTCAACGTTACTCTACCTCATAAACCAGTGAACATTGAAGGTAATTGGACACCTCAGTGGGAAATGAACTATACATTCAGCATTGATAAGCTTGGAAAATGGCAGCTCTGGTTTTTGCTCTTCAAAGATAAGGAACCTCCTTTGCCTCAGCCAATAAACGGCGACTATGCCCAAACAAATGCAACTCAGAGAATCCTTGATGCCATTGATGGAAAGATACTGAGCTTAAAGCTGAACATTGAAGTTAAGAAAATTTAATTCTTTTTGAATTTTATAGTCTCAAAATTACGAAATCTTTTTATATTGCTATTTTCTATTATTAATTGTAAGAAATTTGAATGGGTGAAGTTGTATGAGAAAAGTCTTAATGGTAGTGCTATTTGTTGGAATAATCTTAGGGGCAACAGGAATTCAAGTTGGAAATGCTCTTTTCAGTGACAAAAGCATCTCAGAAGACAATGAGATTTCAACCGGGGAATTTGATATCAGGATAAGCAAGGATGGAAGTAGATTCTATGATGATGTCAAGCTCTTTGAATTTTCCAATTTAAAGCCCGGTGACTCTAGAGAATTCAACTTCTATATAAAGAACAGTGGAGATATAAGTATCTCAACATTAATGCTTTCCTTCAACGTTGAGGATCTGGAAAATGGAAAATTGACAGATGCTGAATCCCTTGTTGATAACACCACTGACACAGGTGAGCTGAGCAAGAACATAGTTATAACAAAACTCTCCGTAACAAAAGAAGGTCAAACCTACACATTGGATCAATACATTGGGAAATCACTGAAAGAGCTTAACAACCAACCAATTTCTTTGCTTAAAGAATCTTTAGCCCCAGAAGAGCAGCTTAAAGTTGCCATTGGCTTTAAGCTCAAAGAAGAGGCTGGAAATGAGTGTCAAACAGATACAGCAAGAATAACTTTAAACATTTATGCCGAGCAGTGAATTTTTAAACCCTCTCCTCCTTTCTCTTTTGGTGTTGGCAATGCTTGGTATAATTTTTGATATGGACGGTGTGATTTATAGAGGAAACACTCTCATTGAAGGAGCCAAAGAAGTGATTGAGTATTTAAAATCAAAGAACATTCCCTTTGTATTTCTTACGAATAACTCCACTAGAAATGCGGAGATGTATAGAGAAAAACTCTTCAGTTTGGGAATTGATGTTGAAGAAGAGCGAATAATCACTTCTGGCTATGCAACCGCTCGCTATATGCAAAAGCACTTTAAAAAAGGCAAAGTTTTTGTAATTGGAGGAAAAGGTCTCGTTGAAGAAATTAAAAACATTGGCTGGGAGATAATAAGCGTTGAAGATGCTAAAGAGAGATGGAAAGAAATAGACTATGTTGTTGTGGGACTTGATACACAGCTGACTTATGAGAAGTTAAAGTATGGAACTTTAGCAATTAGAAACGGTGCAAGGTTCATTGGAACAAATCCAGATACAACTTACCCAAGCGAGGAAGGTCTCTTGCCTGGAGCTGGTTCAATTCTGGCAGCGTTAAAAGCGTCAACAGATGTTGAACCTTTAGTAATTGGAAAGCCAAATGAGCCTGTTTTTGAAGTGGTTAAAGAAAAGCTCACCGCGGATGAAATCTGGGTTGTTGGTGACAGATTGGACACGGATATAGCATTTGCAAAGAGAATTGGGGCAAAAGCAATAATGGTTTTAACTGGTGTCAGCACTCTAGAGGATGTTGAAAAAAGTGAGATAAAACCCGATTTAGTTCTGCCAAGTATAAAAGAGCTTTTGGGGTATTTAGAAGTTCACAATGATAGTGGTTAAGTATTTTAACTTCAACTGCAATATTCTAAACGAGGGGAGCAATTGTGAAAGACTTTGAAATTGAGAACGAGGTTGATGAGAAAGTTAACAGAATTTTGCAAGAACTTATCAAGGAACCCATTGATAGAATACTCAGCTATGCATTAAAGGGTGAAGAAGATGCTGTGCAGCTTTACACATTTCTATCTGAAAAAATCAATGAACCACATGTAAAGATGAGATTCAAGCAGTTTGTTAAAAGTGAAGAGCAACATAGAGAGACAATTCTTGATATTCTCAAAGAACTGTCTCCTGACAAAAAGCCACAAAGTGTAAAAGATGAATCATGGTTCGAAATTTCTATTAGAGACAAATGGGAAATAAAATCTGTTGAGGACTACTTGGATATTTTGAAAATTGCTATAGAGGGTGAAAGGCTAGCTGAAAAAACATATACCTTCATTGCTCAGAACATTCCATATGAAAAATACAGGGAGATATTCTTTTCATTGGCTAAGGATGAGAAGGAGCATTATGACTTTGTAAAAAATCAGTATAACTTTTATAAAAGAGCAAGAGTTGCAGATGATATGCAAGATCTTTTAAATAGATTGTTAAAGGAGTAGTTCAGGTGATCCAATGAACATTCATAAGCTATTAAAGAAGATAATCGAGCAGGAAAATGAACTGTACAATCTATATAAGCTCGGCGAGACTTTTGCAGTTTATGAAAATCCCCAATTGGCTGAGCATTTCAACTGGTTAGCAAGTGAAGAGCTTAGACACAGAAACACCATCCAAACATTCCTTGAAGAAAAAACACTAGAAAACACCAAAGTCATTGACTATCTAGATGCACTGAGCATTGAGCCTTATTTCACTGATGAAAGAGCTGAACCAGCTGATCTGGAAGACTTGATACTTGAAGCTCTCATTAGGGAGAAGCACAGCTATGAGCTGTTCCAAAAGCTCAGTGAAATTTTAGAAGGATCCCTCTCCCAAATCTTTAGGATGATGAGTCATGAAGAACTTAAACATGCCTATGTGCTTAAGCTCATGTATGAAATGGTGGATCAACAATCTGGATAAATTATCCGACATATGCCTTTTTCTACCCCTTCCTTTTACGACAGAGTATCAGCATAATATTTGTCATCTTGGCAAACTAGATATGGGCAAGGTATATTTACCCCGATTCCCTAATCCTTAGCACTGATATTTCTACTAACACGCATAATAACGCTCAATAATGTGACAGGGGTGTTTATATGGCAGTTGAAAAAGTGATGAAAAGAGATGGAAGAATCGTTCCTTTTGATGAAGGACGTATAAAATGGGCCATACAAAGAGCAATGTGGGAAGTTGGAGTACGGGATGAGAAGCTTCTGGACAAAGTTGTCAAAGATGTCGTCAGCAGAATAAACGAGCTCTATGATGGAAAGATACCACACATTGAGAATATTCAGGATATTGTGGAGCTTGAGCTAATGCGCAACGGTCTCTTTGATGTTGCTAAGGCTTACATTATTTACAGAAAGAAAAAGGCGGAAATCAGAGAAGAAAAGAAGAAGATACTCAACAAAGATAAGCTTGATGACATTGATAAGCGCTTTTCTATTAACGCCTTGAGAGTTTTAGCCAGCAGATATTTGAAGAGGAATGAGGAAGGAAAGATAATTGAAAGTCCTCGTGAATTGTTTGAGAGAGTTGCTATTCTCGCTGTAATTCCAGATTTGCTTTATGATGATAGAGTTTTCTCTAAAGAAGGAGGGTTTGTTCAGGATTTAAAGAGGGTTGACTACTATAGGGAACGCCTTGATGAATTTGATAAAAAGCTGAGTATTGGAAGATTTAAACTCAATAAGTACCACTTTGAGAGGCTTCTTTCGCTTTATCAGGAGCTTGCAGAAAAGGGGCAGATGAAGGTCAGCATTGATGAGATAGTTAGAATGCTTGAAAACGGTGCTTTTGATAAGTATGAGGATGAAGTTGAAGAGTATTTCCGCTTAATGACAAACCAAGTTTTCATGCCAAATACTCCAGCGCTCATAAATGCGGGCAGACCTCTGGGAATGCTCTCTGCTTGTTTCGTTGTCCCGATCGAGGATGATATGGAGAGCATAATGAAAGCAGCACATGATGTTGCTATGATACAGAAAATGGGTGGAGGTACTGGAGTTAATTTCTCAAAACTCCGCCCAGAGGGAGATTTAGTTGGAACAACAACTGGGGCAGCCAGTGGGCCTGTCAGTTTTATGCACCTCATAGATGGGGTTAGCGATGTAATAAAGCAAGGAGGGGTTCGTAGAGGAGCAAATATGGGAATTCTTGAGGTATGGCACCCAGACATTGAGAAGTTCATCCATGCAAAAGAGAAAAACATTGGAACCAATGTCTTGAGCAACTTCAACATTAGTGTGGGCATTTGGGAGGACTTCTGGGAGGCTTTAAAGGAAGGAAAGAAGTACCCCTTAATCAATCCAAGAACTGGTAAGAAAGTTAGAGAAGTTGATCCTAAAGCTCTCTTTGAAGAGTTGGCTTACATGGCATGGGCAAAAGCTGATCCCGGTGTCGTGTTCTTTGACATAATCAACAAGAGAAACGTTCTTGAAAAGGCGAAAGGTGGAAAGATAAGGGCAACCAATCCCTGTGTTGTTGGAGATACGAGGATTTTAACACCTAGTGGATATCTCAAGATTAAAGAGCTCTTTAAGATTGCAAAAGAGAAGAACGAAGAAAAAGTTGTCGCAGTTGAGGGAATAACTGAAGAAGGGGAGGAATTTGCATATCCAATAACAATCTTACTTCCAAATGAAGAAGAAAAGAAGAACATTATTTACGAAACTGTTCAGGGAAAACAGCTTGCTATAGCAGATCCCATTGAAGTCAAAGCCTATGTCTGGAAAGTTGGAAGGAAGAAGGTAGCGAGAATAAAAACAAAGGAAGGCTATGAACTAACAGCAACTCTTGATCACAAGGTAATGACAAAAGATGGCTGGAAAGCAGTTGAAGATCTCAAAGAGGGCGATTTAATAGCTTTGCCAAGATTTGAGGTTGAGAATGGTTTTGGAAGCGAGAGTATTGGTGAGGATTTGGCTTTCGCCTTGGGATGGTTCATCGGAGATGGGTACATTAACACAACCGACAAGAGGGTTTGGTTCTACTTCAACGCTGAAAAGGAAGAAGCCCTTGCTCAAAAAATCGCCGAAATACTTAAGAAGCACTTCGGCTCGAAGGCTGAACCGCACAGATATGGAAGTGAAATCAAGCTTGGAGTAAGAGGCGAAGCATACAAATTCTTTGAGGAAATTGTTAAAACCAACGAAAAGAGAGTCCCAGAAATTGTCTATCGCTTAAAGCCAAACGAGATCAGAGCATTTTTGAGAGGACTGTTCACGGCTGATGGTTACGTTGATAATGATAGTGCAATAAGGCTAACTTCAAGAGATAAAGAGCTTTTGAGGGACGTTCAAGATCTCCTATTGCTCTTCGGAATATTATCAAAGATTTATGAGAGACCTTACAAAGGTACATTTGAGTATACGACTAAAGATGGAGAAAAGAGGGTCTATGAAGCTCGGGGATATTATGAGCTTATTATAGCAAACTACAGCAGAAAGCTCTTTGCAGAAAAAATTGGCTTTGAAGGAGAAAAGCAGGAGAAGATAAGCCTCAAGAAAGTGAAGATTGACGAGCCTTATGTAAGAGTTGAAAGTATTGAGGTTCTTGGAGAAGAAATTGTCTATGATCTAACTGTTCCAGAAGTCCATACCTATATATCAAACGGCTTCATGAGTCACAATTGTGGCGAGGAACCTCTCTACGAATATGAATCCTGCAATCTAGCCTCTATAAACCTTGCAAAGTTCGTAAAATACGACGAGAGCGGAAAGCCGTACTTCGACTGGGACGAATATGCTTATGTCATTCAAAAGGTTGCCAAATACCTTGACAATTCAATTGACGTCAACAAGTTCCCGCTTCCAGAAATCGACTACAATACTAAGCTGACCAGAAGAATAGGCGTTGGAATGATGGGCTTAGCTGATGCTCTCTTCAAGCTCGGCATTCCATACAACAGCAAGGAAGGGTTTGACTTTATGAGGAAAGTCACTGAGTATCTCACATTTTACGCCTACAAATACTCGGTTGAGGCAGCAAAGAAGAGAGGAACGTTCCCATTATATGATAAGAGTGATTATCCTGAAGGAAAGCTCCCAGTTGAGGGTTTCTATCACAGGGAAATCTGGAATTTACCTTGGGATGAGCTTGCTGAGGAGATTAAGAAGTACGGAGTCAGAAATGCAATGGTCACAACTTGCCCACCAACAGGAAGCGTTAGCATGATTGCAGACACATCAAGCGGAATTGAGCCAATATTCGCTCTAGTTTACAAGAAGAGCGTAACCGTTGGCGAATTCTACTACGTTGATCCAGTGTTTGAAGCTGAACTCAAGAAGAGAGGCCTATACAGCGATGAACTGCTGGCAAAGATAAGCAACAATTATGGCTCAGTTCAAGGACTTGAGGAAATTCCAGAGGACATGCAGCGTGTGTTTGTTACAGCAATGGATGTTCACTGGCTTGATCACATTTTAGCTCAGGCATCAATACAACTCTGGCTTACGGATTCAGCAAGCAAGACCATAAACATGCCTAACGATGCAACAGTTGAGGATGTCAAAGCTGCTTATCTCTTGGCATACAAGCTGGGCTGTAAGGGTGTGACCGTTTACAGAGATGGTTCACTAAGCGTTCAGGTTTACAGCGTTGAGGGTGAAAGAAAGAAGAGAGTACCGGCAAAGCCGAGTGAATATGCAAAGAAAATCTTGAAGGAAATCGTCGAGAAAGAACCATGGCTTAGAAGGTTCATTGATGTTGAGGCAATACTCAATGGGACAAATGGAAAGAACAACGGTACAAACGGCTCATCATTTCAGCTTAATTTGACCATTGAGGTTCCTCATCAGAAGACTAGATCAAAAACATCTGAAGCACAAAGTGGTGTTTGCCCTGTTTGTGGTGCCAAAACTGTTTTTGAAAGTGGCTGCGAAGTTTGTAAGAACTGCGGCTGGAGCAAGTGTGTTATCTCCTGATTTTTTCTCTAACTTCTTAAAATTTCATTATTTGCAAAAAATATTTATTTGAGTTAGGTTTTATGTGATTTATGGGTGGTAAAGTGCCAGTTAAATATGAGCTTAATAATTTGTTAGACATAGTTGGTCATAATGAGAATCTCTCAATAATAGAGCGAGATTCACGTTCTCTGGGCTATGCTTTGGGACTTAACATGCTTAAAATTCTCATTGAGCGGGGAGAATTTGTGTGGCTTGTTCTTTTTGAGCCTCTCTCAGTTTTTCGTACAAACCTTAAGACCGTTGGATTGCATCTCGAAGAGCTTCTCCAGAGAGGAAATTTTTACATATTTGACATCTATGGGAGTGTTGCCAAAATTAAACGAAATTTACCTCACATATATCAAGTAAGGGGTGATATTACTGGAATAGGTTTTGTTGTAAAATATATGGAGGTTGCCTCTTCTGCACTCTTAGAAACTTTGAGGAATTTAGGAGTTGAGGAAATCAAACGAGTATGGACACTTGGATTCTTGGACTCCAGCATCGGTAGGTTCTTTGACAATCCTGTTGAAATCTACAAGAGAATGTGGCTTCTCAAGTATTCCCCAAGAATAAGACCACCTATAAAGGATATACGGAGTATAATCATCTACAACTCAGCAGAATTTCCTAGGCTGGAGAGCTTTATCTATGATATATCTGATTACGTTCTGGAAAGCTTTGTAGTGGGTGAAGATGAGCTGAAGCATTTAATAGTGGTCTCAAAGTCCAAGAAGCCAGAGCTGGATAATCTAGTGCTTGAGTATCTCTTCGGTGGAGGTGAAAATATTGACTAATCTTGGTATTCCTGAGCTTGACAAAATTATTGGTGACATTGAGAAGGGCTCTTTGATTGTGTTGATTGAAAGAGATCCACGTTCATTAGGAAGTTTAATCTCTCTCCTAGTTGCAAAGAAAAAGCTTGAGGGTGGTCACTTGGTTGCCCTTTTCAATAAATCTCTTCCACTTCCAGTTCTATTGAACAGATTGGAGAGCGTTGGAATTGATGTGGATAAATACTTGGAAAATGGTCAGCTTGCAATACTTGATGTCTTTGATAGCTATTATGAGGTCAGATATGATATTCCTGGCGTGTTTTACATCAGAGGTGGGGTTCAGGAAGGCTCATACCTTCAAAAGTCCGTGAAAGAAATATTAAATATTAAAAAAGAATGGGCTAGGAGAGGATTAATTGAAGAGAACACAGAACTTTGGGGAATTAACTATAAGCTTTCAGATTATCTTGACATATTCAGTGAACGTGGATTGATAAAAATCATTGAACTCACTTCTGAGATTAGATTTGTCCATGAGGCATATACGCACTATCCGAAAGGAACAAACATCTGGGTATTTTCTGGAGATAACCAAACAATAATCAACTTGCTCTACAGGAGAGCGGATTATGTAATCGAGACTAGGAGCATTCTTACTGAGGAAGGCGTAAAAAGGGAGTTATATTTAATTAAGATGCCAAAAATGGGAAGAATTAGGAAATTCACATATCAGATTAGGGGAAATGAGTTCAGGATATTTTAGACTGTTTTTGACAAGAATTTGTAAACGCTGAATTTTTAAATTATTACTCCTATCCTACATTTATCAAGGAGGTGGCAATATGGATAAGGTTTATCTCACGTGGTGGCAGGTTGATAGAGCGATATTCTCATTGGCTGATAAACTGAGGGAATACAAGCCCGATGTCATTGTTGGAATAGCGAGAGGTGGTTTGATCCCAGCGGTAAGATTAAGTCATATCCTGGGGGACATAGAGCTCAAGATAATAGATGTAAAATTCTACACAGACATCAATGAGCATGCAGAAATGCCGAAGATAACGATTCCGATATATGGAGACCTAAAAGATAAGAGAGTTGTTATCGTTGACGATGTCAGCGACACAGGGAAGACACTGCAAGTCGTCATAAATGAAGTTAAGAGACTTGGTGCAAAAGAAATAAAAGTTGCCTGTTTAGCTATGAAGCCTTGGACTTCAGTTGTGCCTGATTTTTATGTGTTTAGAACTGACAAGTGGATAGTCTTTCCATGGGAAGAATTCCCAGTGGTGGTGAGGGAATGAGGGCCTTCATAGCCATTGATATAGGCGACAACGTTAGAGAAAAGCTCGTTCAAGCTCAGGATAGCATTGCAAGAACAAAAGCTGCTAAAATAAAGTTTGTCGAGCCGGAGAATCTCCACATCACTCTAAAATTTTTAGGTGAGATAACTGAGGAGCAGGCTGAGGAAATAAAGGAAATTCTCCAGAAAATAGCGAGTAAGTATAAAAAACATAATGTTAAAGTCAAAGGTATTGGTGTGTTTCCAAATCCAAACTATATCAGAGTAATTTGGGCTGGTGTTGAAGGTGATGAAATCATAAAGAGCATAGCCAGTGACATAGAAAAAGAGCTGAGAAAGCTCGGCTTTAAAAAGGATAAGGACTTTGTTGCCCATGTGACAATTGGAAGGGTGAAGTTTGTTAAAGATAAGATTGGGCTTGCCGTTGTTTTAAAGGAGTTGGCAAACGAAGATTTTGGAATCTTTACTGTTGATGCAATTGAGCTAAAGAAAAGTACCTTAACTCCCAAAGGTCCAATTTACGAGACACTGGCAAGGTTTGAACTTAAGGATTAGAGCTGAACTAGGAACAGAGGCACAGGGATTATTGCGAGGTTCCTCTCTTCAATGAAGTCAAGTTTGCCTTTTGACAAAAGGATTTTGTTTTTAATCCCTACTCTTGGAAAATCACTCGGCTTAACTTTATTCTGCCATTTCACTTCAACGCCAAAATCTTTTGTTACAAAGTCAACTTCCTTTGCATTATGGAAGAAATACGTATCAAAGTTCCTCTTTATGTGCTCTCCCACAATTCCCTCTACTTTTTTTGCAATTTCAACTTCTATTCCAAACTTCCTTGAAAAGGTTTCTAAAATTAATGGATCCAAAAAGTAGAACTTTCTTTCTTTTCTGAAAAGCGGTGTCATTAAGTTTGGCTTTGTTTGAAAATAGTTCCTCCCAATAAAGAGCTCCTCAAATATTTCCAAATACTCCCTAACAGTTACATGCGAACCTATTTCCATTTCCTTTGAAAGGGTATTTAGAGAAAACTTCTCTCCATATCTCTTTAAAATACCTAAAATTATTGAAAGTGCTATCCTTTCACTTCTCCCAAGTTTTGTAACATCAAATATTGTCGCATTATAAATCATTTCATATGTGTCTGGGCTTATTTCACCACTCTCAAAGAGCTCAAATATCGATTTTGGATAACCTCCAGATGATAGGTAAAAATAAAATGCTTCAAAGAGTTCATCCATGTGGGGGTATAACTCTAAGGCATTTTCATAAAGGATTTTAGGAGAAGTTTCTAATGTTATCTTCTCTAACTCTCTTTTAATCTTTGGATTTAATAACTCAACAACTTTTTTAAAGCTCAATGGCAGGAATTCCTCGACTTTTATTGGTCTTCCAGGAAAGCTTTCCTTTTTCAAGCCAAGGGATGAGGAGCCAGTTATATAAAGGGTGGTATCCTTCTTTAGAGGAGAATCGAGGAAAAACTTTATCGCTCTCTCCCAGCCTTCAACAAACGTTACTTCATCAAGAAACACAAACTTCTCTCCTCTCTGCATTCTTGAGAAGAACTTCAGGATTTCAATTATGTCTCTGTAATCTTTAAGCAAATCACAAGAAAAGTAGAGAATACTCCTTGGGTTGGTTCCTCTTTCAATAAGATCAAGGATTATAAGCTTTAAATATGTGGTCTTTCCAACTTGCCTTGGACCAACAATTATCTTGTTCCTATTTTCAAATGTGTATCTTATAGGATTTCTTTTTGATAAGGCTTCTTTAACCTTTTCATCCTCATAAATAGCTTTTTTATCTCGCCACCATGGGTTTTGAAATCCCATCAGCTCTTCCATTTTTATCACAATTGATACTGCAGTATCAAATAATATATAAATATTTTGATACTAAAATATCAAACTGTAGATGAAAAGATAGCAACTTTAAAGAAAGATTAACAAAAACAAACACATACTAGAGGATAAAAGGTGAAGTCAAAATGAAAGAACTTTTAGACCAAGTTCTTAAAGAAATCAAGCCAAGTAAAGAGGAGAGAGAGCTTGTTGAGAAGATAAAAGGGGAAGTTGAAGGTATTGCAAGAGAAATAATAGCTGCCTTTGGTTATGATGTTGAGCCCTACTTCGTTGGCTCCTTAGCTAAAGATACCTATCTGGCTGGAGATCATGATATTGATCTTTTTTTAGCATTTCCTCCCGAAACTCCATTGGAAGAGCTGAGGGAGAGGGGTTTAGGACTTGCAAAAGCTATTGGGGAAAAGCTTGGGAAATATGAGGTTGCCTATGCTGAGCATCCTTATGTTAGAGCTCTTTATAGGGGATTTAAAGTTGACTTAGTGCCGTGTTATAATGTGAGAGACTGGAGGGAAGTGAAAACTGCTGTTGACAGGTCAATTCTTCACACAAAATGGATTTTAAAACATCTAAACAGTAAAAATGATGAAGTTAGGCTTTTGAAGAAGTTCTTCAAGGGTATTAATGTTTACGGTAGCGAGATTTATATCAAAGGATTTTCGGGTTATCTCACCGAACTCTTGATAATAAAATATGGCTCGTTTCTTAAAGTCCTTGAGAACCACGATTTCATGCTTAGGCAGAAGATCATTGATTTGGAAGGCTGGCTGAAGAAAGAGCCGGAGGTAGCGATGAAAACTGTGAAGAGAGAGGCTGATGCTGATGTTCCGCTAATAGTAATTGATCCCGTCGATCCAAGAAGAAACGTTGCCTCAGCTTTAAGCTGGGAAAAATTTGGGATCTTTTATTTTAAAGCCAAGCAGTTCCTAGAAAAGCCCACAAGAGAGTTTTTCTTCCCGGAACATAAGCAAATTGGGGACTATAAGAAAGTCTTAAGAGAAAAAGGAACAAAGCTTGTAACTTTGCTCTTTAAGAAGCCAGATTTAATCGATGATTTACTTTTACCCCAGCTGGAAAAGAGTGCGAAAGGATTTATGAAAGCCCTAGAGCTTCAAGGCTTTAGAGTGTTTGAGACTCACTGGGGATACAAAGACAAAGCGTTCATAATGCTCGAAGTTGATAGGGTTGAAAGGTCAAGAATTGAGATTAAACCTGGTCCGGAGTTCTTTACGGAGAGAGGGCTAAGGTTTTACTCAAAGAATCAGAAAGTCTGGATTCGCGGAAAGCGTTTGTATTCAGAGAAGGTGGTAAAGGAGGGTATAGTTGATGTCATTAGAGAGCTTTTGGAGAAAAATCAGGTTTCTTTAGGAAAACAAGTTAAGGAGTATATAATGAGAGCGGACATCCTAATTAATTTTGTCCCTCCAGAGCTTAGCGATGAGGCGTATCTGTTCCTAAGCAGAGAAAAATGGAATTTAAAAGGCTAGACACTTCTGTGCTCACACCATTCCTTGTTTTCCCATTCTCCGTGTCTCTCACCGGAAATGTGTCCTGTATCAGCTACTGCTTGCTTTAAATCATAGAGGCTTTCTATAGCACTCCTAATATCCTGCGGCAGATCTTCCTTTCCAATGTATAAGGCCGCTCTTGTAACTACGTTATACTTGCTGTTGGGGACTTCACTTTCAAGCGAAGCAAACCACGCTTCTTCACTTGTTTCCCATCCTTCCAAACCTTGCATTCTGAATAAATCATAGTCATAGTAAAGCTGTGGAAATGCTAACAGCTTCATGTATTCAAGCAGTAAAAAGTTTGCCCTTTCGCTATTTTCTTCAATGTAGATTTCTATTAGCTCAATTAGAGCTTTGCTTATAGCTACAACATTTCCAAAGGTCACCCTCGTGTCTATGTTCTCCCAGAATCTTGGACATGAGTGATTTGCCAAAAGCATTATGTAGTAAATCCTTCCAAGTTTTAGGCTTAAAGCTGGATCAACGTCTTTTATTGGTTCAGTTACGTAATCAACGCTTGTATCTAAATCAAAATACTCGTAGTGCTCCCTGAAAAATATTCTGGCATATCTTACTAGGAACTCTTCTATGCTGTCGTCATCAGCATTTGAGTACTTTTTGATCAAATCCATAACCCCAAAACGAACTGCCCTGTTAAGCTCTCGGAAGAGCTTTGTAAGTGCAAACTTCCAGAGCTGGGATACTTTTTTCCCTTTATGCCAGCGGTTTATTACTTTGTTATCTTCTCTCCTCACTCCGGTCCATCTCATATCACTAGTCCTTCCATCTATGCTCAAGTCGTAATAGTCGCTCCAGCTGGAGTAGTCTTTAACGTTTATTCTAAACTGCTCGCTGCATTCTCCCTCTAAACACTTATACTCTGCACTAAGCTTCTTCCTTACGAATTCAACGGCATTTACTGCCTCGACTCCCTTTTCCTTCAGCCCTTTGACCCATTTCAAAAATTTATCAAGTTGCTGCGGATTGCTGAGTAAAGCTTCCAAGTCGCTTGAAAGAAACACCAAGTAGGGAATTCCCTCTTTCTCTTTGAAAACATCCACTCTCCCTTCAGCAACCGCTCTTATGAGTCCCTCAGCGTCCAGGGTATTGAACGCAAAAGCATCACTCAGCTGGTGGTCTCTACCAAATAGGAATGCTGTTCTGCCATCACATTTGTACGTGTTGCATGAAAACTTTGCTTGGGGCAAGTTTAACCCTACAAATTGCCTCTCATCCAGCAGAAAAACAATCCCCTTATCCGTTGCTTCTGTAATTATTCCAGCAGTTTTTCTGGTTATCACATTCTCGGGAAGCCAGAAGCCAACGACGCTTTTGTCCTTTATAAATGGCTCATAAAAGTCAAAAGAAACCTTGGCTAAAATTTTCTGCTCAAAAATGCTTAAATGGGGCATTATTGGATGAAAAGGAACCGTTGGAACAGCTTCAACATAGTTTTGAAATGTTTCTACAATCTCCCCATAAATTTTGGGTTTATACCGTAGAACCATATACAATGTGAAAGGCTCAAAATCAACACTTACACTTCCTTTTTTGAGCAACATTAACGTATCATCCACGTATTCGTAAGCTTTAATGATTGCTCTTGTCCAGTTTCTGCCTTTGACTTCTATATCTCTGATTCTCAGCGATACTGGGCTTAATCTTTCGGAGTATTTTATCGGATCCCATCCAGAGCCGTCATGGATATAAATTATATCTCCGGGCTGATATGCGTGAAAGTGATACCCAAATTTTTGAAACATGATATCACCTTGAGTGAGTTGTTTTAGCTGGTATAAATTACTTTCTTTTCCAAACCTCGCCCTTTAGGGCGGGGTATAGGAAATCTTCCAACGAGCCCTTTAGCAGGAAAGCAAAAAGTATTTAAACTCCAAGTGCATATCATACATTAGAGGGTTCAATATGGAGGATAAACTACCAAAGTTTAGTTCAACTAGGCATGCAAAACACTTAATAATCTATCACTTTATATGGATACCAAAATACAGCAGGGATATTCTTGTTGGAAAAGTTGCTGAGAGATTAAAGCAAATGCTCAAGGAGTATGCTGAAGAAATTGGCTGTGAGGTAATTTCTCTCGAAGTGATGCCTGACCACGTTCACATTTTCCTCAGGGCAAAACCTAACCTCTCACCTGCACAAATCGTAAATCACTTGAAGGGGAAGAGTGCAAGAAAACTTTTAATGGAATTCCCCGAACTGAGGGCAAAAACTACTAGAGGAAGATTATGGTCTCGCTCTTATTTTGTTGCTTCAGTTGGATACATAACTGATGAGATTGTTAAACACTATGTCGAAACCCAATGGGAGCGTGAGTTAAAACGAAGAGGACGGTAACTGTAAAACTCCAAGCATCGAAAGAAGTTGAAAGAATTCTCTTCGAGTTAGCTGACACTGGAGCAAAAGTTTGGAATGAAGTGAATTATTTGAGGAGAAGACAATTCTTCAATCATGAAAAAGTTGATTTTAACAAAACGGAAAAAGTAGTCTATGAGAAATACAAAAAAGAAATTGGCTCCGCAACTGTTCAGCAGATTTGCAGAAAGAATGCTGAAAGCTGGAAGTCATTCTTCTCTCTAATCAAAAAGCGGAGAGAACTTCCCAAGTGGATGAAACCAAAACCACCAAACTATCAAAAGGAAAACGGGAAGAGAAAGCCGTTGATAGTTTTAAGGAACGACCAATACAAGATTGAGGAAAACAAGCTGATTTTGAAAGGTCTTGGTAAATTTAAGCAATTGGAAGTCCAATTCAAGGGTAGAATTCACTTGAGGGGCAAACAAGGAAGGCTTGAAATAATTTATGATGATGTCAAAAGGAAATGGTATGCTCACATAAGCTTTAACGTTGAGGAAAAGCTAATCCGTGGTGAATGGGTTAAACTTCCAAAAGAACCGTTAGGAAACCTTTCAGCGGGAATAGACTTGGGAGTGAACAACTTAATGGCAGTTTACGTCGAGAATGGAGAAAGTTTTCTGGTGAACGGAAGACCGCTAAAAAGCATTGTCTTTTACTGGCAACGCAAAATTGCCGAGTACCAGTCAAAACTCAACAAGTCAGGCTGTAAGGGGAGCAGAAGATTGAAGAGAATGCACGAAAAAGCTAAACTCCAAGCCAAGCATTACATTAACACTGTAGTTAGACAAACTGTTGAGAGGCTTTATCAATTAGGCGTTAGCAGAATCGTGATCGGTTATCCAAAAGAAATCGCAAGAAACTCTGACAAAGGGAGGAAGCAGAATTTCATTCTCTCCCACATCTGGCGTTTCAACACGGTGATTCAAAGATTGAAAGAAGTCTCGGAGGAGTATAGTATTCAAGTTGTCTTGGTTGATGAGGCTTTTACTTCTCAAACTTGTCCCCTCTGTGGGAAGCCCCACAACGGGGCTAGACTCGTTAGGGGATTATTCAAGTGTCCCGCAGAGGGGCTTGTAATGAATGCTGATTTAGTTGGTGCTTTTAATATTTTGAGGAAGGTTGTTAGAACGATAACCCCTAGCCTGGGTTAACGGCAGGTAGGGGTAATGGGCTCAAGACCGAGCCCGAGGGGTTCAGGGAACCCTTGAAAGGGTTCCCGATGGAGATCCCTCAAACCTTCCCGCCCATGGCGAGGGGTTAACTAGTTGGAACCCTCGCCCATCACGGCAGGGAGGAGGTCAGTTGTGCCCATGTCTTTAACTCGATAACTTAATAAGGGTGCCCTAATAAGTTTAGACTGGTGGAGTTCGTGGACAAGCTTGAGCTTAAAAACTATCTTACAATGCTGAGAGCTAGAATGAGCTTTGCTGAAGAGCTTTATGGAATTAGGATGAATTATCTTCCGCTTGTTGTTGAAGATGAGATAATAATCCTTGACAAGAACGATGGTAAAATCAAGAGACTAAGGGACAAAAAGCCTCTCAGTGAGAGCGAACTTGAGATGGTTTTACCCAAAATCAGGGAGAACATTGAGAAAGGTCTTGTGGATTTGTATCTGACGATGAACTTCCAGTGCATTCATGGTCCCGGGGAGTAGCCTCCATAAACCACTGGTAGGAGCTTTACATAGTCACTTTCCCTTAACCTATAGCTTTTTCCAACTTTGCGCTCGTTTACGAGTATATGGTGTTCCTCTGCACTTATCTTTAGCTTTCTAAGCAAATCTTCAACAGTAGAGCCTTCCTCAATTTCAATCTCGAATTCTGGAGAGAATTTTAATGCGAGCTCTCCATATAGTCTAATCTTTATCTTCATTTCTCAACCCCTGTAAAAAGCGATTGAGCTTTTCATAAACTTCTTTTGGGGCTTCTCTAATTGGGGACAGCTTTAGCTTTGGTTTTTCAAGCCCAACTACGAGTTTTTCAAAGAATTCAAGGGCATTTCTCATGGCTTCCTCTTGAGTCATGCCAGGAGGAATGTCATTGTCAAAGTAGTACCACGTGTCACTCTCCTTGTCATATAAAGCTAAGCTTGGCAAATATTCGCCGCATTCTCCTCCGATCGTGAGCTCAATGAGTATTTCATCGTTTTCAAGATAGCCTCTTTTTTCAAGTTCTTCTCTCCACATTTATCTCACCGATGGAAAAATAAGTGAGAAGAATAAAAGCCTTTTCTGAACCTAAGGTTAAAAAGAAAACAGCTAAGCTTTCTGAACTTCGATCTTAACTGGGGTAGGATTTGCTATAGTGTCGCTTACAGGACACCTTTCTTCAACGTGCTTGATCCATTCCTCTAAAGTCTTTTCATCGACCTCAGTGTCAACTATTAAGTTAACGCTCACTTCCTTATAACCTGCCTCTCGCCGCCCTTACCCATGAATTTGGTCGGGTCTAAAGTCCCTGAGATTTTAATTTTTAGTGAATTGATAGTAAATCCCATCTCTTTTGCTACTAAGTGTCCTACAACGTTTAAACAGCCCGCTAAAGCTACTAAAAGGTATTCCACTGGATTAGGCCCGGCATCTGTTCCTCCCAGACTGGGAGGTTCGTCAACGATAACTTCAAAGTTTCTAACTTTTGCGATAGTTTTCGTCGGGGATACACCTTCGCCTATGATTGAAAACTTCAAATCAGGCATTTGAAATCACCAATTTTGGTTTTATCGGGAATGCTTAATAAGATTTTTTAAATTAAAACTAAAAGTTAAACAAGAAAAATAAAAATGGTTAAACTCCCAAGCGTTTCTTTATTCTCCTAACTTCTCTTTTTGCTTCCTCTAAGCCAATCTCTTCGAGGACTTCTTCCTTAGGGATGCCGTTTTCATCATAGCCAATCTCTTCATAGTACTGCTTGAGCTTTTCTTTAATATCTTCTCTTGTGGGGGCTTTCCCTTTCACTGGTCCGCTTGGCAGTGGCTCATAGAATCTTGTTGGATTATCATCATCTTTTCTTGGATCCCAGTAAACATCTGGCCCTCCGAGTAAGAGGAGAATTCTCTGGAGGTGAATTATTCTCAGTCCAGTTTCATTGAACCACTTATCTGAGGTTAAGTCAAAGCCTGTGACTGCATTCCCAAACTCTATTATTCTCTCAAATCCGGGTTTTGTAACAAACATACATATCACTGCTGAGTCATAGAAAGCGTTGACCAATTCACCTTCATAGCTCCTCGCAGGCAGTCCAGCGGTTGCTGTGTGGTCTCCCCCTTGCACAGATGCAGCATAGCTTATATCTTTGGTATAATCGAGGTTACTTCTAATTCCATGTGCACCTACGCCAATGCCCTTAACATGAACCGCATATTTTAGGGCATCTGTACCTTTCATTTCACTTATCTTCAACGCCGCTCTGTAAGTTCCTTCAGCCAAGATTTTTCCTATTCCTTCTTTGTTCACAATCATCTCAATCAGCTTCGCAAATCCCTTTTCATCTCCCCACTTAAGCTCAAAGCCCAAGTCATCTTTCGTCAATATGCCTCTCTGATAAAGCTCAGCAGCAAAGCCTAAGGTGTTTCCGGCATTTATCCCATCTAGCCCATATTCGTCAACTAAATATGAGAGGTATACAATCTTTTCTGGCTCAAAGATTCCTAAATTGGTTCCCATATATGCCATGAGTTCATAATCAGGTGCATCTGTGATTGCGCCCTTGTATGGCCCATACCTTAAATATGAAATTTTCATACAGTTCACTGGACATCCATAATCTGCCCAGTACTTCTTTATCCATGCTTTAAGTTCAAAGTTCACGACACTAATTTCTTCATTATCATGATATTCCTCCTGCCAGTTCTTTATCGGCTCACTCGAGCGGTCTTTTCCAACGCTGTAGCCACCAGCCCCAGTTCCCCATTGTCTAAACGTTGTAAGTGTCAAAAGCTCTCTTTGAAACTCTCTCAGCATAGTTTTGAACTTCTCTTTATCATACACGGGAGGTAAAGCTTTGCTCCCCTTGACCACTACAGCCTTCAGCATCTTACTTCCCATCACAGCTCCAAAACCACCGTAGCCAGCAGCGTGCATCAGCTTGGTCATTATCGCCGCAAAGCGGACTTTATTCTCTCCTCCTCTACCAATGTACATAACCGTAGGCTCCTTGGGAATTCCTCTAAGCTTCTCCTTCTTTTTGAGTTCTTCATGAATGTCTTTTGTTAGGGTCTTAACGACTTCAACACCATTCATTCCCCAGTATTTGCTTGCATCCCTGATTTCAATTGTATCATCATTGACGAAGAGATAAACTGGCTCTTTCGCTTTTCCTCTGATGATTATTCCATCGTATCCTGAGGCTTTGAGCTCAAGCCCGACTTCACTACTTAAAACGCTCCCAACAACTCCATTACTTTCTGGAGACTTAGATACGACGGCAGTTTTCATTCCGGGGTAATAGCCTGTTAAAGGTCCTGTTAAAATTAGCAGGAGGTTTTCTTCACCAAGAGGATCAACTTTTTCCCATCTATCTCCAAGCTCTCTCCAGAGGATGTAAGTGCCTAATCCCCTCCCACCATAGAACTTCTTCAATATCTCTTCATTAATTTCGACAACCTCTATTTTTTCCCTGCTTAAATCAACATCAATGAGCTTTCCAGTATAGCCGTACATCCTATTCACCTCACAAACTCTTCTCCATACATTTTTCTCGCTAAATCCATGCTCTTCTCAATTGGTTCTTTTGCAAAAGTTCTGTATATTGAGCGGTAGTTGCCCTTGACAAGTGTTAGAGCATCATGACCAGCTTCATGACAGACTTCAACACACTTTGGATTCCCGCCGCATAAGTCGCAGATGACAACACTGCCTTTTCCAGTTGGAATTCTGGGAACTTTTCCAGGGCAAGCTAAAACACAGGCTCCGCACTCTGTGCACTTTTCCTCATCAACGAGAACAGCTCCGGTTTTTTCATCAATGCCTAATGCACCAAAATTGCAGGCGTTCACACAAGGATAATCAGGACACTGGACGCAAGTGTGTGGAACGTTTACACCCGGTAACAGCTCGTAAATCCTTATACGGGAGGCTTCTGGCCATATTATGCCTTCATGCTCTAAAGAACAAGCGACCTCACACAATCTGCAGCCACTGCACTTATCTGGGGTTATAAGAATCCAAATCCTTTCCTCATTTTTTGTTTCTTCTCCCATGGTATACACCTAAAAAGATTTTTATGCTTATGAGGTATATATCCTTTATGCCAATCAAAGCGTTTAAATTAGAATCTGAAAATACATTTATAACTTAAAGAGTGAGGTCATTTCGATGAAAAAAGCTGAAGCAGTACTTTTGGGCATCACTGCAATATGGGGATTCACTTTTCCAGCAATGAAGGTTAGTCTTGACTACATTTCCCCGATTCTTTTCTTAGCATATCGCTTTGGTATTGCATCACTCCTAATGCTTTTAATCTTTGGAAATAAAGTTCTGCGAAGAGACACACTTAAGGAGGGCTTTATTTTGGGTATAACTCTCTTTTTTGGGCACGGATTCCAAATAATCGGCTTAAAATATACGACAGCATCAAATTCTGCATTTATAACATCTCTCTATGTTGTATTTACTCCATTCATAGCTTATTTCATTCTTAAAGATAAGCTTGAGCTTAGGGATTTTGTTTCGTTAATTATCGCAGTTATAGGGCTCTATTTAATCTCTGGGGCAAGTCTAAAGTTCAACAAAGGAGATCTGCTTACTGTTTTATGCGCACTCTCTTTTGCTTTTCAGATAGTTTTAGTCCAAAAATTTGGAGAAAAGGATTACCTTAGCCTAGCATTTTGGCAAATATTCTGGAACTTTGTGTTCTCTTTTACGTATGCTGGAATTGTAGAAGGCTTTAAATTTCCAACCAATTATCTTCCTTGGGTTGGCATTCTTTACACATCGCTTTTTGCCACGGTTATAGCGTTTACGCTCCAAATTAAGTATCAGAAGGAGACGAAAGCTTATAAAGCAGCTCTGATTTATTCAGCGGAGCCGATATTTGGGCACATTGCATCTTTTATAACAATTAGAGAAGTGCTAAGCTTAAAGGGCTATGCTGGTGCAGGATTAATTCTAGCCGCTATATGGAATGAAATAAGAAATGAGAAGGATTAAACTGGGGTGGGGGTTCCACTTATATCTGAGGACACAGAAGATGCTGTCTTTGGATCTTTGATTCCAATCTGCATGACCTCTTTCACTCTTTCAATGTCAACAATAGTGTTTATGCACCCTGCCTTAAGAAGTGGAACCGCTTGGAGAGGTATTTTTAGAATAGAAAGCTTTTCTGCAGCTTCAGCTAGTTCAGGCCAGCAGGCAATTCCAATTGCTGCTTTTATCTCTCCCTTCGGAACTTTTTCCTTGAGAATCTTTTTGACCAAACTTCCTCCGGGAACTATGTAAAACTGCTTGTATCCGAGCTTTTCTCCATACTCAATTATCTCTCCAATTGAGCACTTTCCGCACTTGGTACATTTCCACCCATATTCACCGAATTCTGCTGGACATTCTTTAACGTTTCTTAAACATTGTGGGATGAAAACCGCCCTTTTTTCAACTGGAACTTTTGCAAAATCCTTTTTGTAGGCCTTATTCTTAAGCTCAACATAGATTTGATCCGTAAGTTCTTCGTCTTCGCTAATTAATGAAAGTGCTATTCTCACGGCATTTCTTGTACTCAAATCTGCACCTAATGCAAAGAGTTTGGCTATTGTGTTTTCTAAGCTCATGGTTTTCCACCACTGTGAAAAGCCTTAAATTTATAGGTGCATATAAACTTTTAGCCCTCCCCACTCACACCTTCGGGATAAATGACCGGAGGTCGGTCGGGGAGGGCACACTACTCTAAGAGCCTTTTTAGGAGCATCCATTCTTTTTTGCTCCAAGCTGAGGGATTAGTCACAATGATGAGGGAACCTTTGTATATGATTACAAAATCCCTTAACGAGCTTAGGAACTTGACTATAGACTCAAAGCTGTTATACATAATAAGATATTCAAGACAATCGATTACTATAACTCCTTGTTGATTTATCATAGCAGTGGCACGTAGATACCTGTTCGCCAATTCAGCCATTTTTGCTAAATTGGTTGGGGATATTGTTTTCATGTTCTTTCCAGGTATGTTAGTTATAAAGTATGCTTCCCACTTCTCTGGCACATCTGAGATGTCCCTTAAGAATGCAAGAACTTCAAAATCTCTGATTGACTCCTTTATCTGTCTGTATTCACTTTCATCAACAATTAAAACCCCAGTATTCACTTCAATTTTCTGCTCATCATTATCTTTCTTAAGTAGCTCCCGAAATCTTTCAGTTCTGACGAATTGGATTATTGAATAGGAAGCCATAAATGTAAAAAACGCGCCTAAAATGAACCCGAAGGGAGCGAACCATTCCACTGGTCTTAAAAGTGGATAGTCCATTTCATGGACCCCATACAGCATTAAAGAAATTGCTAGTAGTCTTGCCTTTTTGTGATAAATCCTAGAAAGAGAAACTGTTAGGACACCTGCAAGGAATATGTAAAAACCGGAGAGTCCGTATGGAACTCCTATAGAGATCATCCATTCTGAGGTGTCTCTGAGATTTGTCATACCTATTAAATACAAAGTCATTACAAGCGGTACTGATGCGACATAATAGAACTCTGAGGGTATTGGGTGGAATGTTTCTTCTTCACTCACTCTTAAAATCCCATAGAACAGTAGAGATGCAAAAAGGGCTTCAAAAATGGAGTTCAGATCCTGGATACCAATAATATCAAAAATAATTGAAAACGCTGCTGAAAGCCATGCTAATGCCAAAATGAGAGCAGATCTTCTGTTTCCAGTATAGAAAATGTAAAGTAAATATCCAGCCGCTATTAGCTTTATAGATAAACTTAGTCCTCTACCAATATCGAGAAATAACTTGTTCATAACTATCTTATCATTTATATATTACGACTTCAGAGTATTAAACAATTTCGGCTCATCAGGGCTAGACCTCATCATCTTCTTCAGCTTTTCCGGAGTCCAATCATTGCCCAAAATAGATCTCCTCATTTATCCTCGGTATCATTGCCATTAAAACTGCTAGTTTGTTCAACTCTTTTCTCAGTAACTTTCCTCTTGTTAAAAAGCCTATCGCCCCTATAGTCTTTTTTAACTCTATATCTCCACTTAGTTCACTCATTGGAACTGCAATTTCCTTTAAAACCTGTTCAACGGCATAGGGCGGGTACTCAAAGCCTGGCCCGTGACCTAGGGTTATTCTCCCTTCTCTATCAACAATCGCACAGAACTGAATGTCCATATATCCGGTTATGGTGTATGGGACTTCATAAAGTCCTGCTTCTATCCCAACACCTAAGTCTGCATTAGTCTTATTTAAAGCCTTCCTAGCTCTGTTAATAGCTCCTTCAATTGTTTTTTCTAGTCCTATTGGTTGATCTCCAACTTCGCTATCAACCTCAACTGCTATGACTTCAACATTTTCGTAAAATTCTCTCATAATTTCTTCAACAGCTTTGACTTTTGTTGGGTTTGTTGAACCAACTGCTACTCTCATGGGCCTCACCTTAGCAAGATAGTGTATATTACTCCTAGAATAAACAAAACGGCTCCAGGAACTAAAAGCTTTCTGTAAACTCTTTCTAATTCTGCTTTATAATATTCAGCTGAGAAAACTAGACAAAGATGCACTGGACTAAATAGCATCCCCATGTAACCGCTGAGATATGCGAGAGCGATTTTATCAAAGCTTGTGAAGAAAGGAAGTAAAAGCGGAAATGCCATTCCAACGTATGCAAAGCTTATTCCCGTCATTAACCCCACAATGAATGGTGTTAGAGTTATCACAAAGGTTACTGGGAGATTTAATTGAATTATTGCTTCTGGCAGTGCACTAACAGCCCCCGTTGTTTGAAGAAGATACTTGAAATACATAACAGCAAGAAGCAAAAATACTATTTTTGGCTGGACTCCACGCTTGAGAATCTGCTTTCTATCGAGATTCCTAAAATGGGGTGCTAATGCAGAAATAAACCCAATGAGCGCTCCATACACCATGTCATATCCCAAAATAATTGAAACTAGGATAATTACCAATATTGGATAAGTTGCTTTCAAAAGGAGTTTTGCCCCCTCCTTTCTGTTTCCAGTTTCGGATGTCTCATCTTTTATTGGTCTCAGCAATAGAACATATCCAATGATTATCATCAAAATAGTCAGCGGGAACATCTTTATGCTGAAATCTCTAACAGCTATTCCTAAAATGGCTGAGGCAATTATGATAGCTTGATACATTGGCCAGGAAAATTCCCAGACATGCCTAAACCAGTAGTTTACAACGGTTTTTTCTTCTGGCTTTAAGTTGAGCTTATTGGCGACTTCTTCAATCATTGGGGCTGAAACTAAAGCACCAGCTGGCATTGGCATTAAACCTATCAGAGCTGGGAGCATTGCAAGTGAATATTTAGCTTTAGGAAACAGCTCTTTGATAGCTTTCTCCATGTCTTTGAGATACCCGATTTGAGAGAAAACATTTGTCATTGCCATTATGAATACGATAATCAAAATCAACCTTACTGTGCTCCAGGCAGTTGAAGAGTAATAAAAGGCTTTAATTAGTTCCAATGGTGTCAAACCAAAAAGAATTCCCAGTAGAATTGAGCCGGCAAAGATTGAAATCCCCACATGGACTTTTAGGCGAATAAGAATTATTACAAGGACAAATGTTATGAGTAGCTTAAGTACCTCGATCATTCATTCCCACCGCCATATTAATGTTTAGATGCAAATCTAAAATGTTCCTTATAAGCTTATCTGAGCCAAATTTTTAGCAACAAAAAGTTAATAAACCTTTAGACCAAATTTTACAGTGGAGGTGACAATGTATGGTGCACCAATATATTAAGGAGAGAACTAAAGAGTTTACAAAAGAAGAAAAGGAAAAACGATGCAAGTATCTAGGAAAAGAGGTTATTGACTATGGGGATCCAGGATTGGACAGTATACCAGAGTTCTATGGTATAGCCAATGCAATCTGGAGGGATTGGAAAGAAGGAGAGATAAGCACAAAAACTGCTTTGGGAAGACTAGCTTTGCTTAAACTTCTCACCTACAAGACCAAAAATAAGAAAATCCAAGACATACCAGATGAAGAGCTTGAGGAAGTTAGAAAGTTCATTGATTACGTGATTCAGGTTATCAAGAATGAGAGCAGAAGAAAAGGTGAGCCAGAGGAAGAGAGAAAGGCAGAAGATAGTGCTTAGATATTTTTATATTTTCCCACTTCTTTAGGAGCAACAGACAACTATCCAAAAAGCTTATAAGTAAAGTTCTACAAAAATGGTGCGATGTCCATGAGGGGGGATTTATTTATCCTCAGCTTTGCATTTTGCCCATGATAACTTGGGCTGTTCTGTTAGCTTAGTCTATTCTACAAACTTTAGGAGGTTTTTAACATGATAAGGGAACCAGAATTTAGAGAATACAATGCCCAGCTATTGGAAGAAAAGATGGAGAAGTTTTGGGCTGAAAACAATATATACGAAAAGGTAAAGCAGAGCAGAGCCAATGGGCCGAAGTACTACTTTTTGGATGGACCACCATATGTTAGCGGTGCAATACACCTTGGTACAGCTTGGAACAAGATAATCAAGGACATGATAATAAGGTTTAGAACGATGCAAGGTTACAATGTGAGAAGACAGCCAGGTTTTGATATGCATGGTCTTCCAATTGAAGTTAAAGTGGAGCAGGCTTTAGGACTGAAGATAAAGAAAGATATAGAAGAGAAAATTGGCGTTGATAACTTCATAAAGAAGTGTAGAGAATTTGCACTCAAAAACCTCAAGATAATGACCGAGCAGTTTAAGATGCTCGGCGTTTGGATGGACTGGGATAATCCATATATGACAATAAAGAACGAATACATTGAATCAGCTTGGTTTACTCTTAAGAAAGCTTGGGAGAAGGGCTTACTTGAGAAAGACATGAGAGTTCTTCACTGGTGTCCAAGGTGTGAGACAGCTTTGGCTGAGCATGAAGTCAGAGGCGAGTATAAGATAAGGGAAGACCCAAGTATATATGTCAAATTCCCACTTGAAGGCAAAGAAAATGAGTATCTCCTAATCTGGACGACTACACCATGGACTCTGCCAGCCAACCTGGCCGTAGTGGCTCATCCAGAGTATGATTACGTTAAAGTTAAGGTCGAGCTTGACGGAAAAGAGGAGTACTGGTATCTAGCAAAGGCACTTGTGGATAAAGTTCTTGAGGAGATAGGAGTTAAAGGAGAGATTGTTGAGGAGTTCAAAGGAAAAGACCTTGAAGGACTCAGATACTTCCACATATTCCTTGAGGAGTATCCAAGGCAAAAAGAGTTTAGAGAGAAGTATGAATGGGCTCACCGCGTAATTCTTGGTGATTTTGTAACACTCGGGGAGGGTACAGGATTAGTTCATTCGGCACCAGGTCATGGTGAAGAAGACTTTGAGGTTGGAAGAAAGTATGGACTGCCAGTGTATTCCCCTCTTGATGATGAGGGAAGATATGTAGAAGGCAAGTGGAAAGGCATTTATGTCAAGGATGCAGACCCAGAGATAATAGAGTATCTCAAAGAGAAAGGTCTTCTCGTGAAAGCTGGAACCATAGAGCACAAGTATCCACACTGCTGGAGATGTAAGACTCCTCTCATATTCAGAGCAACAGAGCAGTGGTTCCTCAAGGTCAGTAAAGTAAAAGACCAGATAATCAAAGAAAATGATGAGAAAGTCACATGGTATCCAGATTGGGTTAAGATAAGGTTTGACAACGGCGTCAGAGACAGTGGAGACTGGGTCATCAGCCGTCAGAGATATTGGGGAATACCCTTACCAATATGGCAGAGCGAGGACGGTGAGATATACATTGTGGGCAGCTTTAGAGAGTTAGTTGAGCTTTCCGTTGCTATTGAAGTGAACGGCGAAAGGATTGAGCTTCCAGAGAGCTATGAAGAAAAGATCAAAGTCATAGAAGAGAAGCTTGGTCCAGAAGACTTGCACAGACCTTACGTTGATGCCTTCATAATAAAGGTGAACGGCAAAGAAATGAGGCGTGTAAAAGACGTCCTTGACGTGTGGTTTGACAGCGGAATAGCATCATGGGCTTCTCTCGGCTATCCGAGGGAGAAAGAGCTGTTTGAGAAGCTCTGGCCCGCTGACTTCATAGTTGAGGGTGAAGACCAAGTTACAAAGTGGTTCTACTCCCAGCAAGCTGCAAGCGTCATAGCTTTTGACACTGTTCCATACAGACATGTTGCAATGCACGGTTATGTTCTCGATGAAAAAGGAGACAAGATGAGCAAAAGCCTTGGAAACATCATAAGGCCAGAAGAAGTTGTACAGAAAGAGGGAAGAGATGCTTTTCGCTTTTACATGCTCTGGGCAACGACTCCTTGGGAGAACTTGAGATTCAGCTGGAAGGGACTAGCTCAAGTCAAGCGTATGTTGAACATACTCTGGAACGTCTACATACTTGCAGCAACTTACATGAGCCTTGACAAGTTTGAACCAGAGAAGGTCAACCCAGAAGAGTTGCCCTTCAGAGAAGAGGATAAGTGGATTTTAAGCAGGGTGAACAGCTTAGTTGAAACTGTTACAAACGGAATAGAGACATTCTATCTCACAAGAGCGACAAGGGGAATCTATGACTTCGTCGTTGAGGACTTAAGCAGATGGTATGTGAGATTGATAAGAAAGAGGCTCTGGGTTGAGGGAGACGATCCAGACAAATTGGCTGCATACTGGACTCTCTGGAAGGTCTTTGATGTGCTGTTGAGGCTTATGGCACCGTTCACACCATACATAGCGGAGGCAATCTACCAGAACATGGTTGCCAGAAAGGAGAGCGTTCACCTAGAGGACTGGCCTGTCAAAGAATTCACGGATGAAGAGCTTGAGAAGGAGATGGCAGTAGTTAGAAAGATAGTTGAGGCGGGAGCGGCAGCGAGACAAAAAGCAAAGATAAAGCTCAGATACCCGGTCAGACAGATTCTCATAGAGACAGAGGATGAGCTTACAAAGAAAGCTGTGGAAAGATTGAACAGAATTTTGAGAGCCCAGCTCAATGCTAAGGAAGTCAAAGTCGCAAAGGTAGAAAGAGAAATAAGGGTCAAACCAAACTTCGCAAAGCTCGGTCCGCACTTCAAAGGCGATGCAAAGCTCATAGCTAAGTGGATTGATGAGCAGAACGACAGAGAGCTTTATGAAAAGCTCATGAAGGGCAAGCTCAAAGTTGAGATTGAAGGCAAAGAATTTACTCTCGAGAGAGACCACATAGTTGTTGAAGAGCAACTCCCAGACTTCCTCGTTGGTGAAGAGTTCGATTACGGAAAGGTCTTTGTGGACAAGACGCTTACAAGAGAGCTCATGATGGAAGGACTTGCAAGAGAATTCATCAGAAGAATACAGGAGATGAGAAAGAGGCTTGACTTAGACGTCAACGACAGAATAAAGGTTTACATTGAGACAACCGAGGAGAACAAAGAGTTGCTTAAGGATATGCTCGACTACGTAAAGAGAGAAACGAGAGCGGTTGAAGTGTTCTTCGAGGAGCCAAAAGGCTACGTCGTTGATTGGGAGGATGTGAACGCAAAGATTGGAATTGAGAAGGTTGAGTGAGCTTTTGTTTTCCTAGTTTCTTTCCTCTTATATTCTACATTTTCTAAGTCAGCTTGTATAGCAACGCTAATTTATCGGCGTCCTTTCAACCTCAATTCTATCCCAAGTCGGATACTCCTCCAAGATATAAAACCTAACATCCCCCTCTATTGCATCAGCCAATTCAAGGGCAACTTCAATCGGCATTTCAATCCTTCTCTTTTTCCTGTTTAAGTAAAGCCACTCCTCTGGAACGTCAGCTTCTTCAACTAAAAGGTTGTAGAGCTCGTCCAAATCTTCATATTCCGCTATTGCAAACTTCAGCGTTCCATCTTCAGTTATCTCCATGTAAGGCTTAGCGACGTTTCTCGCCATCCTTTTCAGCCTGTTCTTGAGCTGAATCGCGTCCTTCAGCTTTGCAGTGCAGAGATGATAGCTAAGTGAGGTATTCTCTTCACCCCATCTGAGAATTTCAAGTCCGAGCTCTAAGCTCCCTTTAATTGCTGAACTCTCATTACTTATTGGTTGATATCCTCTGTTGATAAGCGCTCTCAGATTCGTCTCGCTGAACTCAAGCTCATTTATGTTTAGAAATTTAGCTCCAAGCTTATCTAAAAATTCTGCAAACCACCTTATTCTTTCCCCTTGTCCTGGAACAGCTGGAACTTCTCCGCCAACGTCCCAGTCAAAGTCAAAAGCGTTCTTTATGTTCTCAATCTCAACTTTGAAAAGCTTCGAGTTCGGATTAAATAAATCTGGGTGAAAGCGAATCTCATCTAAGCCAGCATCGTAAAGCTTCTTCAAATTTTCCTTTGTTGCTAAAACCCCAGTGGTGTAGAGATGGACGTGGAACTTTTTGCCAAAATTCTCCTTCAAAACTTTGATGTATTCTACTGTTCTATCCAGCCTCGCCAGAGGGTCTCCTCCGGTAACTCCAGCTCCTAAAGCTTCTTGGATTTTAGCTTCTTCTATAATGTCATCTATGCTTTTTATGGGTCTCTCATTTGCATAAGCTACATCCTCTCTACGCCAAGGGCTAAGAGGACAGTAGAAGCAGTCTCTTGGACATACACCTGTAGTAAAAAGCACTAACTTGGCCCCTTTAACACAGAGCTTGCATCCCTCGGGTAACTCACCAACGACATATGAGTAATACCTGCTCTCTCTCATTTTATCACCTTATGCCACATCAACCTGCTCATAATGCGGTAGATCTTTCTTGTGCCTTATGAGCATTTCGTAGAAAAACTCCTTCATGTCGGGGCTCATGTCATCATCCATCAGCAAATCAGCTTTTCCTTTGTATCCGCTCTTTTCTGCCTCTTGTATCAAATTGTTTAGAACTGGTATAAGTTGTTGGATTAATGCTCTTACAAGTTCTGGATACGCATCTTCATCAATTTCCTCATCGCTCTCAAGACCGAGGTAAATTATGTATCCTTTCATCTGCAAAGCTAAGACAAATTCAGTCTCTGTTATCTCAACAAATGAGAAGTTGTAGCTCTTTGAATCAGTTCTTGCAAGCATAACTCCCTTAATTGAAAGCGTAACAATATCATCGTCAATTTCAAAGATTAGATCTTTAGCTAAGTCTCTCTGAACTATTGCATAGAGGTTTATCATTCCACCACCTCCACTATATCCCCTTCTCCCGGCGGCAGAATTGCCATTAAATCTTCTTCAGCAACCTTATATCCCCATCTTTCAAGAATCTTCTTAATCTTCTTCACAAGCTCGCTCTTCTTCAAGTCGCCGGGTCTTATTACAATGTATCTCTTTGTGTGGGCTTTAACAGCATCAACTGGGCCGCACATTACCAAATCTTCTCCCTCGTAGTTTATTACCCCAACTGCCAGCTTGAGGGGAATTCCGTGATACCAGTTTCTCTTTCCATAAACCATAAATGCACCTTTGCCAAGATACTCTCCGCTTGGAGCTTTCTTTGTAACTTGATTTGGATACGCCCAGTAGGCATCTGCTGAATAAACGCCTTCGCTCCATGCTTTTGACATTGAAACGGCAAACTGACATGCCTCAAATATAGTCTTTTCACTCGCTTTTTGTCCGTCTTTGATTACAATGTGAGGTGCTCCGTGAACATCAGCGTGACAATACAAGTCATTTTCGTCCATGTGCTTTTTAACTACCATTTCATTGGTTGTTGCATCCTTCCCTCCTATAACGAGAAATCCTTCACTGCTTATAAACCATCTAAACTTTTCAAACCACTTCTTCTTTCTTTTCTCTAACTTTTTGACTTTGACCTCCTTTTTCATTTCTTCTTTAATCAGCTTTTCAATCTCTTGAAGTTTCTTCTTGGTGTCTTCATAAGCCTTCTTTGCTCCTTCGAGCTTGTGTTTGGCTTTTTTAGCTTTCTCATAATAAATCTCAGCATTTTCGCCAATACTTTTGTTGAGATACAGCCTAATTTTCTTGCCATCAATTTCAATTGTGACAGCCTTTTCCTTGGGGTCTATTGATTTAACCATCAGGGCTATCTTATTTCCAGCTTTCTTGCCTTCCTCTATGCGTTTTTTGAATTCTTCCCAGCCGAGCTTTTCAACAGCTTTTGAAAACTCTCTCAAAAGATTATCAATGAAAGTGAAATTCGCATATATTAAATCGCCAAGCTCTTGATTTTTCTTCATCTCGGCTTCAAAGCCTTTCATCTGCTCTTCCTGCCTTCTAAGCGTTGCTAATATCTGCCTCTTTTTCTCTTCTAAACGCTTAGTTCTCTCAATTTTTGCTTTTTCCACGGTTATCTTTCCAAAGTACTCATCTAGGGCTTCGCTGAATGTTTTAAAGTATTTTTTCTCATAATTTTCATACCATTTGAGCTCAATTGGGACTACGTCAATCATTGTCCCATCTTTATATATGATGTTTGGCTTCTTTGGAGCGTTAAATACCTCTTTCATCTTCTCAAAAATCAGTTTAAGCTCCTCTTCGCTCAGCTTGTTTGCTTTCTTTTTCTTGTCAATTTCAGCTCTCAGAAGAATTTCCTCTGCGTAGAGACCTCCCATGTTCAGCTTTCTTGCCAGTGCCCTTACAATCTCAACGTCTTCGCTTTTAATTAATTCAAGGAATCTTTCCCAGCTCACTTCTACAGGGCTCTCCCTTGCTGGGGGGAGTTTATACTCATGCTTTGGCTTTATTGCTCTGTCTCTAAATTCCTCATACCTCAAAGCGCCAATGATAATGTTGTTTTCATCAACTAGAACTATATTTCCTCTCCTAAAGAGCTCAGCTATGAGGGTATAGTTCCCAACCTTAATCTTTACAATTCTGTCAAAGTCATGCTGCTCAATATCATCAAAAAAGCCGCCGCTTAAGTGTTTGCGGAGAAGCATCGTGAACGATGAAGGCATCTTTGGAGCTTCTTTTATGTAGCTCGTCAAGTGAATTCTTTTGCCAGCCTCAATGATTAAATCTTTTCTCCCCTCGCCTGCTTTGTGGAGCTTAATCCTAATCTCACTCTCGTCATGATAAATCTTGTCAATTCTCGCGCCTTTAAGGGACTTAAGCTCTTCAACTATGTATTTGATGTCAACGCTGCTCATTTCTTCTTTCATAAGTCTCACCTAAGGGGAATCTGCTGGAGACAATATAAACTTTAGGAGAATTATTTCACCACCATAAACCATTTTTAAGCTATAAAAGGCATTTCCATTCCGAAATTGTTAAATACTCAAAAATAATTAATGATCAATGAAATTTAAGCTTGGAGGTGTATTTTATGGTGAGGGGATATTTTACGTTTGTACTGCACACTCACATCCCTTATGTGAGACAGCACGGCAAATGGCCGTTTGGAGAAGAGTGGATATTTGAAGCGATAGCAGAGAGTTATATCCCTCTTTTAATGGAATTTGAGCGCTTAAAAAAGAAAGGTGTTGAGTTTCAACTGGTTATCGGGATAACACCGATTTTAGCGGAGCAGCTTGCTGATGAGTATATGAAAGCTGAGTTTGAGGAATATATGGAGAGGAAGCTCAACGCTATGCGTGAGGATTTGAAGAAGTTTAAAGACGCTAAGTTAAAGAAAGCTGTCGAATACATGCTCAATTACTTTGAAGAAGTCTTTGAGTATTGGAAGAGCATCAATGGTGACATAATTGGGAAATTCAAGCAGTTTCAGGATGAGGGATACATCGAAATCATAACTTCGGCAGCAACTCACGGTTATCTGCCTCTCTTGGGAAGAGATGAAGCAATTGAAGGCCAGCTCATAAATGGAATATTAACTTATGAGAAGCACTTTGGAAGAAAGCCAAATGGTATATGGCTCCCAGAATGTGCCTATCGTCCAGAAGGCTTTTGGCAGAGCCCAAGCAGTGGAGAAATTTTGTGGAGAAAAGGTTTGGAGAAGTTCTTGGAAAAGTACAACCTTAAGTTCTTTTTTGTTGAAAGTCATCTCATTGATGAAGGGCCTGCAAGCTTTGGTTATGGAAAAATCCTTCCAGCCAAGACTCCGAAATCAACGTTGAGACCATACTTCATAAAAGGCACAAACATAGCGGTCTTTGCAAGGAACAGGGAAACAGGGTTGCAGGTTTGGAGTGCTGATATTGGATATCCTGGAGATTTCTGGTACAGAGAATTTCACAAGAAAGCAGAGAAGAGCGGAGGTCAGTACTGGCGTGTTACTGGAAAGCATATTGATTTAGGGGATAAAGAGCCCTATGTTCCAGAAAAAGCTTTGGAGAGAGTAGAAGAACATGCAAGGCACTTCGTTAGTTTGGTGAAGGAATTGCTTGAAAACTATGAGAAAGAGACGGGAGAGAAAGGCATAATAGTTGCTCCATATGATACTGAGCTCTTTGGTCATTGGTGGTTTGAAGGCGTCAAGTGGCTTGGCCGTGTATTGGAGTTAATGAGCGAAGAAGGAATAGAAACAACTACGATTTCAAGATTCCTTGAGAGTTATAAAGGGGAGAGGTATGAGATAGAACTCCCAGAAGGTTCATGGGGAATGTACGGAACCCATTACACATGGTGGAATCCTGAGGTTGAATGGATGTGGGGACACATACACAAAGCCGAGGACAGAATGGTTGCTTTAGTGAGCAAATACCTCCATGAAGATGAGTTTGGGGATAGGGTCTTAGAGCAGCTTGGAAGGGAGCTTTTGCTGATTGAGAGCAGTGATTGGCCATTCCTTATAACAACTGCTCAGGCTAAAGAGTATGGAAAGAGGAGACTCCTTGAGCATGTAAATGCCTTCCACCGTCTGGCAAATGCCTTGGAGGAGTACTTTAAGAATAATGAATTCAAGGAGATGAAATTCCTAGAGGAGATTGAGGAGAAAGACAATCCATTTCATCCGATAAACATTGAGGTCTATGTCAGTGAAGAACCTCCCACTCTTCCTGAATACATAGAACCTCCAGAGGTTCCAGAAGAAAAAGAGAGTTTCAAGGAAAAGAAAAATCTGGAATAAAGACGATTGAAGATTTGAGTCAAATTTAAATAAATCTCCCCTTTTTCTTAAGTCTTTGCAAAATCTTTATTGTAAAAAGGAAACCTTTATCTTTATCTAAGTTGAAACTATGTTGGTGATAATTATGAGAAAAGTTGAGGCTATTATTAGGGAAGAAGATTTTGAGAAAGTTAAAAGCGCTCTTAAGCAGCTTGGCATCATTCCCCTGACTGTATATCCTGTTAAAGGTAGGGGTGTTCAAGGAGGAGTTCCACCTTATGATTTGTTGCCAAAACTCAAGATTGAAATTGTGGTTAAAGATGAAGATGTTGAGAAAGTTGTTGATGCCATAGTAAGAAACGCGAGAAGGGGAATCCCTGGGGATGGAAAGATCTTCATTCTGCCAGTTTATGATGCCATAAGAATAAGGACTGGAGAAAAAGGAAACGAGGCTCTTTATTAGAGAAATGCATGCCTGTGCTTGTAAAGACCATAAGCTGCATAGCTCAACAGTGTAAACTCAAGTACGCTTAGAACAAGAAGGAGAATCAATGTAGCTTGTGCAAATCCTATGCTTTTCCCTAGTGCTTCAGCAACTTTTTGCACTTCCTGTTGATTCATTAATGCCCAGATGCTGTATCTGATTGTCATGGCACCCATTATCAGTGGGATTGGGATAACAGCATATGCCAGCATTAGTCCAAGGCTTCCCCTCTTTTTCATACTAAAGAGTGACAATAACGCTGGTATTACTAATATCAATGCAGTTATAGCATATGCTGGTCCGAAAACACCCGATATAATGAAGAACGGGACTAATCCATAGAGATATGCCTTATAAACTTTATTGAGTTCTTTTATCTTGCCTGAGAAGTCATAAGGAGCGGCTTTTGAGTATCTGTTTATCCTCTCTACATCTCTAACATACTCTTTCTCTCCAAGACGCTCTATCCTTTTGTCGTATGTGTTGTTCTTCAGCTCAACAGCTTTTCTGTGGAAGAACTCAGCAAGTTCTACATTGTCAATGACGACATCACTAGAAAGCTCTTCAAAATTCCTTGCAGCTTCATCTAATAATCTCAAAACTTTCTGCTTATTTTTTTCTGAAAGTGCTTTTAGGTTTAACACCCTTTCTTTCGTCTGTCTGAGAACCTCTGCAGTCTCCTTAAGAATTCCTGGGCTCTTCACAAAATACACCTCCTAAATTTAAAAAGGAAAAGAAGAGGCTTTAAGCCTTTTGCTGTTGCTCAGCCTTGAGGAGCTTGGTAATGCTCCAGTACATCATGAAAAATATTGAACCCCATGCAAAGAGTAGGAAAGCTAAAGCACTGGCCTTCATTTTTCACCACCTCACACCTTGATGATGACTTCGTTCTTCTCAAGCTCTTCTCCGTACTTCTTCTTGATTGCTAAGTATGCTTCGATAGCACCAATGATGAGGATTATGAGGATTACTATTCTTGCTTTAAGGACTAGTGGCACTGCATCTGGGTATGCACCACCAAGGACATTCTCGACATAAGCTTTTGAGACGTGGAAGCTTAACGCACCCATGCTGTAGTAGTCCTTTGTGTTTCCAATGAGCAATATGGCCATGAATATTGGGGCGATGTACATTATAATTGGCTTGAACCACTCTGGAACGTTGATAAATGCACCCTTGTGGAGCTCCTCCCAGAAGTTGTCTGGCTTGAAGAGCCATACACCTACGATGACATCGAAGAATCCAAGTAGCACTAGGAAGTATGAACCAACCCACATGTCTAGCTCACTCAGGTAGACTAAGCTGCTGTCTAATGCCACTGGCAGTCCGAGGAGGAACAGGAATACAAACACAACCCATGTACCAACTTTTCTGTCAATCTTTAGGTCTTCTTCAAGCATTGCAACCAGATAGTTGTATGTTGCGATGGCTGATGTGAACCCTGCGAACCAGAGTAAAAGGAACCACATTGCACCGAATATCCTTCCTCCAGGCATGTGCATGAAAACGTTTGGCAGTGCCATGTAAGCTAATCCGACACCACCCTTGACTGCTTGCTCTGGTCCTAAGTATGCGAATGCGATTGGGATAGCTAATGAACCACCAAGGATAACCTCAGCAAACTCGTTAAGTGATACTGTTGCCAAACCGGAGAGAGCAACATCATCTTCTGGTCCAAGATAGCTGGCATAGTTGTGAATGATACCCATACCTAAGCTTAACGTGAAGAATATCTGTCCTGCAGCAGCTAAGCTTATTTTGAAGAAGTTCTCCTTCAATGCTGTGAAGTTGGGTGTCCAAATGTATTCTAAACCTTTGATTGAGCTCCATTCTGGTTTAACTGGTGAACCAAGGGTTAAAGCTCTGATAACTAGTAAGATAGCAAATACATACAACAGTGGCATCATTACCTTAACCCATCTCTCAATACCCTTGCTGACACCCTGTCCAACTGCTATGCCTAAGAGAACCATCGTTATACCCCAGAAGAATATGACTGCCTTGGTGTTTGCCACATAGCTTAGGAAGAACTGAACTGTGTCTTTTCCAAAGTAGGCTCCAGTTAAGCTGTAGTATGTGTAAGCAGCTGACCATCCGATAACTTGGTAGTAGTATGAGCTTAGCAATGATGAAACTGCGAATGCTAGCATACCGCCGATGATACCAAAGATTAATGCACCCTTTGGCTTTAGGCTTTCTCTTGCCATCAGGTAGAACATTGGTCCCAATGTACCGTGTCCGTATTTTCCACCGTATCTTCCTGTTGTCCACTCAATCCACATGACTGGAATTCCAAGGAAGAACAGTGCTATGAAATACGGTATCATGAAGGCACCGCCACCGTTGCTGGCAAGCTGGTAGGGGAATCTCCAGAAGTTACCGAGTCCTATGGCGTTTCCCGCCATAGCTAAAATCAAACCAAGTTTGGTTGCCCATCTATCTCTTTGCTCCATAGTGCTTCACCCCAATCTTTATATACCAAAATACTGCAGCAATGCTCAAATATTTGCAATTACATTATACTCTTGTACCCATTAATAAAGCTTTCTCTTTTTTGATTTCGGCAAAAGACGATTTACTCAAGCTTAAAAGTAAGTAAATGGCATCTTTGTCATTTTTTCAATACCATAGAGAAAAGTAAAAGATTTTTGGTCTTTTCGGTGGGATTTCCAGACCGTTTCGATATTTGTTCAACTATATGCATAAAAACTTTTAACATTCAATCCATAATTCCGTACTGCCCGATGATTGGAACGAGAGTGAGCTGAGCAATGATGACCGACTTCTCTCTGAGGGCTCATATTTTGTTATTTGTCAAAAAATTTCATATATTTGAAATTTTAGAGCATTAGTAATCTTTCATGTACATCGATGTATGTAAAATTAAATCTTCAAGCGTTTTTTTCAGCCGAAAAGTTTTGGAAATTTTTTAGTTTTGGCTGAAATTTCCTTATATAACCTTTTGTTTAGAAATAAGAGTTTTCCAGGCTTTTTCGGCGAAAGGTTTATATAGGTAATTGCCCAAAAATGTATCGCCAATCACCTAAATTGGAGGGATGAACATGGTTGAACAAGACCCATTTGAGATTGCTGTTAAGCAACTTGAAAGAGCTGCTCAATATATGGACATAAGTGAAGAAGCTTTGGAATTTTTAAAGAGACCCCAAAGAATTCTTGAAGTAACAATTCCAGTTGAGATGGACGACGGTTCTGTCAAGGTCTTTACTGGTTTTAGAGTCCAATACAACTGGGCTCGTGGTCCAACAAAGGGTGGAATTAGATGGCACCCCGAGGAGACACTCAGTACTGTTAAGGCTCTCGCTGCTTGGATGACCTGGAAGACTGCTGTTATGGATCTCCCATATGGTGGAGGTAAGGGTGGTATAATCTGTAATCCAAAGGAGCTCTCCGATAGAGAAAAGGAGAGACTTGCAAGAGGTTATATAAGAGCTATTTATGACATTATCAGCCCATACACAGACATTCCAGCTCCAGACGTTTACACTAACCCACAGATCATGGCTTGGATGATGGATGAGTATGAGATGATTTCAAGAAGAAAGACCCCAGCCTTCGGTATCATCACAGGTAAGCCACCAAGCGTTGGTGGTATAATAGCAAGAATGGACGCAACAGCTAGAGGTGGAGCCTTCACAGTCAGAGAGGCAGCCAAGGCTCTTGGATGGGACACCCTCAAGGGCAAGACAATCGCAATCCAAGGTTATGGTAACGCTGGTTACTACATGGCCAAGATCATGAGCGAAGAGTATGGAATGAAGGTTGTTGCTGTCAGCGACAGCAGAGGTGGAATTTACAACCCAGATGGACTCAACGCTGACGAAGTCCTTGAGTGGAAGAAGAAGACTGGTAGCGTTAAGGACTTCCCAGGAGCAACAAACATCACAAACGAAGAGCTCTTAGAGCTTGAAGTTGATGTCCTTGCACCAGCTGCTATTGAGGAGGTCATCACTAAGAAGAACGCTGACAACATCAAGGCAAAAATCATAGCGGAGCTTGCTAACGGTCCAACCACACCAGAGGCTGACGAGATACTCTTCGAGAAGGGCATTCTCGTAATCCCAGACTTCCTCTGTAACGCCGGTGGTGTTACAGTCAGCTACTTCGAGTGGATCCAGAACATAACCGGCGACTACTGGACAGTTGAAGAGACAAGAGCAAAGCTTGACAAGAAGATGACCAAGGCATTCTGGGACGTCTACAACACCCACAAGGAGAAGAACATCAACATGAGAGACGCAGCTTACGTCGTTGCCGTCAGCAGAGTTTACCAGGCAATGCTCGACAGAGGATGGGTCAAGAAGTGATCTTCTTCCTCTTTTCTTATTGTTCTTAGCTTATGAAATTAGCTTTTCTTTAGGATTAACATAAAATCAAAGAGAGGAATTAGGCCTTTGCCCAGTATTCCTTTTCTTCAATCATTGCGCTAATCATTTCATCTTCATCTTTGAACATAGTTCTCCTTGACGGATTTTGCATCCCATAGAACTCCATAAATGGGCTTGGTCTCCTCTTAAATGGATAGTAGAGGTAAATTGCTGCCAAAGTTCTGTAAGCCTCTGCCATTTCACTTATAACTCCAGCTGAAATTCCTTCAGCATAGTGATAGACAGCTATCGCCTTGCTTACGTCAACTAAATTAAAGTCCCTTTCTACTAACTGTCTTCTTAAAATGTCGGTTGCCTGCTCTATGTCTTCTCTATCAAGTTCCTCAACTTCTTCTCCATCAAAGATGTTCTTGATTTTGATTTTCCTTATTTCTGGATTCTTTTCGACTTGGTTGTCGTACTCTGCAACAATCCACCAGTCATCCAAAGCACCAGGATCGAGAACAGTAAAGTGCTTGCTGAGCTTTTCATAGAATCCTCTAACGCGGTGATAATACTCCTCTTCATGCCCAGTCATCGGGTAGCTGAGGTAAACGAGGGGCTTCTCTTTCTCGTGGAATATTAAATCTATGAACGTTTGATAGGGATGTCTTATTCCAAACTGAATGATATAGCGTACTTCTATCCCCTCTTTTTTCAGTTCGTGGATTAGGGTTTTAACGTGGTTTATTGCATCCTCACGCCACATAACTAAGGTGGTCAGCTTTATGTTATCCTTTTCATTTCCAAATCGTTCGAACCATTCTGGGTCGTTTATAATCCTTCTTCTGACGCTTAGAATATCATCAAGCATTATTACAACCCTATCTGGTTTCAACAGTTTTAAATTACTCAGTGTGAAGCCCAAAACGCTCCCGCTTCCCCACCTGAAGAGAGAAGGTGTTGAGACTAGGTGAAACTTTTTGTCACTTTCGTCTATATCTTTTCTGATTTTCTCAAAAGCTTCATCTCTAATGTCATTCATTAAATCTGGATGGCTTATTGCAAAGTCGAGAACATTTTTTCTTGTAATTTTAACCCCTCTGTCCTTTCCTACTTCTTTGAGGTATTCAAAAACATGATAATAAGCATAATTTTCTCCTTCCGCAAGTCTTAGGGCTTCCTCAATGTACTCATCTCTGCCGTTTAATGGCGGCCCGGTTAAAAGAATAACTTCTTTCATTTTCCCACCTCCATTGAAGATATTTGAATTTTTGTTAATCAGGTTTATAAATGAAATCCTAAAATGCGAAAACTTTAAATAGTATTTAGAGTTAGGGGGTTTTGTAGGAGTTCTATCTGTTCTACCATTGCTAAAGGGGTGTTGCACTTGAGTAAATTTAAAGGAACAACGACAGTAGGCATTGTTTGTAAGGGTGGAGTAGTGCTAGCAGCAGATATGAGAGCAGCCCTTGGAAACATGATTATGGCAAAGAATGTTACAAAAATCTTCCAAATTGATGAGCACTTAGCATTAGCAGGGGCAGGAAACGTTGGGGATATCTTGAGCCTTGTCAGAATGCTCAGGGCAGAGGCTAAGCTTTACAGAGCAAGGGTTGGTAGGGAGATGAGTGTTAAGGCTTTGGCAACATTAACAGCGAACATTCTCAATGGAACAAAGTACTTCCCGTATTTTGGTTGGTTCTTAATTGGAGGCTATGATAAAAAGCCGAGGATTTATTCTGTTGATATGGCTGGAGGAATGACTGGAGACAATTATGTTTCAGCTGGTTCTGGTATGGAGTTCGCCTATGCAGTTTTAGAAAATGAATACAAAGAGGGCATGAACATTAATGAGGGTGTTAAATTAGCGGTTAAGGCTATAAATACTGCTATTAAGAGAGATGTTTTTACAGGAGATGGAATAATGGTTGTTAAACTCACAAATAGAGGATACAAGGAACTTAGCAAAAACGAAGTTGATAAGATTCTTAAAAGTCTTTAGCTTCAGAGGTGAGTGAAGTGATAAAGAGGGAGAGCTTTGTAGATGACATATTGAAGGAAATGAGAGAGATTATAAACCAGATAGTCCCAAGAGAAGCAAAGATAACAGATATTGAATTTGAAGGTCCTGAGCTCGTTATTTATGTTAAAAACCCGGAGGCAATAATGCAAGACGGAGATTTAATTAAGAACCTTGCTAAGGTTCTTAAAAAGAGAATTAGTGTTAGACCTGACCCCGATGTTCTTCTTCCACCTGAGAGAGCTGAAAAATTGATAAAGGAGATTGTTCCAGCTGAAGCTGAAATCACGAACATAAGTTTTGATCCCTCTGTTGGTGAGGTTATTATCGAAGCTAAAAAGCCAGGACTGGTTATTGGAAAGAACGGCGAGACATTAAGAAAGATAACTCAAAAAGTTCACTGGGCGCCGAGAGTTGTTAGAACTCCACCTCTACAGTCCCAGACAATCTATTCAATCAGACAGATACTCCAAACGGAGAGCAGAGATAGAAGAAAGTTTCTCAGAAACGTTGGAAGAAACATCTACAGAAAACCAGAGCTTAAGAGTGAGTGGATTAGGATTACCGGCCTGGGAGGATTCAGAGAAGTTGGGAGGAGTGCTTTGCTCTTGCAGACAAATGAAAGCTTTGTATTGGTTGACTTTGGTATAAACGTTGCGACATTAAACGATCCTAAAAAAGCATTTCCCCACTTTGATGCCCCAGAATTTAGATATATTTTGAATGAAGGACTTTTGGATGCCATAATCATTACACACGCTCACTTAGATCACAGTGGATTATTGCCATACCTTTTCCGCTACAACTTATTTGATGGGCCAATTTACACAACACCACCAACGAGAGATTTAATGGTTTTGCTTCAGAAGGATTTCATTGAAATACAGCAGAGCAATGGTATTGAGCCTCTTTATAGACCTAAGGATATCAAGGAGGTTGTAAAACACACAATTACACTTGATTACGGAGAAGTCAGGGATATTTCCCCGGATATGAGACTCACATTGCACAATGCCGGACACATCTTAGGTTCCTCTATAGTTCACCTTCATATAGGAAATGGACTTCACAACGTAGCTGTCACTGGAGACTTTAAGTTTATTCCAACAAGACTATTTGAGCCCGCTAATGCAAGATTTCCAAGACTTGAGACATTAGTCATGGAGTCAACATATGGTGGTAGCAATGATTACCAGATGCCAAGGGAAGAGGCAGAGAAAAAGCTCATAGAAGTAATTCACCAAACAATAAAGAGGAAAGGAAAAGTGCTTATCCCGGCAATGGCAGTTGGTAGAGCTCAGGAAATTATGATGGTTCTCGAAGAGTACGCTAGAGTTGGTGGAATTGACGTGCCAATATATTTGGATGGTATGATCTGGGAAGCAACAGCAATTCACACAGCCTATCCAGAATACTTAAGCAAAAGCCTAAGGGATCAAATATTCCATGAGGGGTACAATCCATTCCTGAACGAGATATTTAAGCCAGTTGCGAACTCAAAGGAAAGGCAAGATATAATTGACAGCGAAGAGCCTGCAATCATAATAGCTTCGTCTGGTATGCTTGTTGGAGGACCAAGTGTTGAATACTTCAAGCAACTCGCTCCAGACCCAAGGAATGCCATAATTTTCGTCAGCTATCAGGCAGAGGGAACACTTGGCAGACAGGTGCAGAGAGGTCTTAGAGAGATTCCAACAATTGGAGAAGGCGGAAGGACAGAAGTGATAAAGGTAAACATGGAAGTTTACACAATTGATGGATTCTCAGGTCACGCTGATAGGAGAGAGCTCATGAGCTATGTCGCAAAGGTTAGGCCAAGACCTGAAAGGGTGATCACAGTCCATGGTGAGCCTCAGAAATGCCTTGACTTAGCATCCAGCATTCACAAGAAATTCGGACTCTCAACAAGGGCACCAAACAATCTGGATGCAATAAGGTTAAAGTAACCTTTTCACTATTTATCTTTTGGTGATAGCATGAGATGTCCAAACTGTGGGAGAGAGTGGATTTCTTTTGTTCCCCCTCAATGCTTATGCGATGAGCTACTTGAGATAACATATGATTACTCCAATGTTGATCCTAGAAAATGGAAAAAACGCGAGAAAGGAGTATGGAGGTATAAAGAACTTTTACCTGGAGTTAATGAGATTATAACCCTTAAAGAGGGAGGAACTCCCTTAGTGAAAGCTAAAATCGGTGAAGAGCTAAATCTTAACATCTACATAAAAGACGAGACCCGAAACCCTACGGGCTCTTTTAGGGATAGGCTTGTAACTGTTGGAGTTTCTTATGGTCTTCCTCATGCTGATAATGGTTTTATAGTTGCAAGTGATGGAAATGCTGCCGCTTCTTTGGCTGCTTACGCTGCAAGAGCTAACAAAGAGGCTTTTGTTGTAGTGCCAAGGAGGGTTGATAAAGGAAAGCTCATCCAGATGATAGCTTTTGGTGCGAAGATAATTCGCTATGGGGAGAGTGTTGATGAGTGCATAGATTATGCTAAAGAGCTTGCAAAGCTCAATGGTTTGTATGATATAACTCCAGAGAACAACATCATTGGATTAGAGGGGCAAAAAACTGTGGCTTTTGAGCTTTGGGAGGAAATAAACCCAACACATGTTGTTGTCCCAACAGGAAGCGGGAGCAACCTCTACAGCATTTATAAGGGCTTTAAAGAGCTTTGGAATATTGGAGCAATTGATGAGTTGCCGAGACTAATAGCTGTTCAGACAGATAGGTGCAATCCAATAGCAAGTGAAATTCTGGGGATAAAACCGAAGAGAGAGTTCACGAAAGCCCTGGGGCTTTATGTTAAAGACCCAGTAAATCGAGAGAGAGCAGTTAAAGCTGTGAAAGAAAGTGGTGGAACAGCTGTTATAGTGGGGGAAGATGAACTTGACTTAGGGGAGAGGATGTTAGCCAAAGAGGGAGTTTTCGCTGAATATGCTTCTGCTGTTGTAGTTCCAGCTCTCCTTAAGCTCAATGATGATGGATATTTTGAAAAAGATGACAGAATTGTCCTCATTGTCACTGGCTCTGGGCTCAAGAGCTACTACATAGAGGAGCGTGAGAAGTTTTCAATTGGTGGGACCAAACTTAAAATCCTAAAATTGCTGAAAGAAAAACCTATGTATGGTTATGAAATATGGGAGAATTTAGAAAAGCCAATGAAATATCAGGCTGTTTACCAGCACATTAAAGAGCTTGAGAGCTTAGGGCTCATAGAAGAAGCGTATAAGAAGGGAAGGAGAATTTACTATAAATTGACTGAGAAGGGACAGCGTTTATTGGAGAACTTTGAAGAATAGAAAGAATTTTAAAGACCTTTAAATACTAAGCCTTTTAGGTGGGAAACGTGAGAGTTGAAAATAAAGTGTCACTCGTCATCTATGCAATGGGAGCTTTAGGTGGAGTAATCAGTGGTGTGCTTTCTGCTAACGCTAATCTCGGCTACGTTGCTGGTTTACTTCTGTATTTCCTGACTCCCAAAGTGATTAAAGCAACCATTAAGGACCTCCCTGGAGAGCTGCAAGACGACAATGTTCTCCTTAGGAAATCATTTTGGGGCTTCCTGTTGTTCTGGTTCTACTTCACAATACTTGTATACAACATAGTGCTTCCACAACAACCTGTGTTCTACTCAAATCAGAGCTTATTGTATAACGCAACAAAGGGATGAATGATGAATACTGAGGAGATGAAAAAGCTGGTTGCAAAGGAGGCTTTGAAATATATTGAGGACGACATGATAGTTGGATTAGGTACTGGTTCCACAACAGCGTATTTCATCAAAATGTTGGGCAAAATGATTATGAACGAAGAGCTTTTTGATGTTTATGGATTGCCAACTTCATATCAAGCGAGAATTTTGGCTTTGGAAAGTGGAGTTCCTGTTGTCAGCTTAGACGAAGTTGATGCAATAGATATAGCCGTTGATGGGGCAGATGAGGTTGACCCGCATTTGAATCTAATTAAAGGCAGGGGAGCAGCTTTAACAATGGAGAAAATTATCGAGTACAGAGCTGGAACTTTTCTCGTTCTCGTTGATGAGTCCAAGCTTGTAGAATATCTCGGCCAAAAAATGCCTGTTCCGATTGAGGTAATTCCAGCAGCTTGGAGGGTTATAAAGGAAGAGCTTGAAGTTTTCAATGCTACAGCTGATCTCAGAATGGGTGTTAAGAAAGACGGCCCTGTAGTTACGGACAACGGAAACTTCATACTTGATGCTAAGTTTGAAAGGATTGAAGACCCTCTGGATTTAGAGATTGAACTCAACAATATTCCTGGCGTTGTGGAGAATGGAATCTTCGCAGATATAGCTGATATTGTCTTAGTTGGCACTAAAGAGGGAGTTAAGAAATTAGAGCGTTAAAAAGAGAAAATTAAAAAGACTTGGGTTTTGATTATTCTTAACCTGTCCATTTGGATTATGGGTTCAGTCACATAAAGAATTCATCTCCGCTCTTGTTTTCTAGGCCAGGGTGTATATCAAATCTAACAACACCTACTGGCACTTTGCCTCCTACAGCTTCAGCGATTTTTGCTACCCCAACATGTCCAAATCCGCCGCAAAGTTCAATTGCGGCAATTCCTTCATCCACAAGTTCTTTTGCCACCTCACAAGCTTCATTATAATTTTTAACTCCAACTACGTGGAGTTCTACAATCGGTGTTGCAACTACAGCTCTGTGCTTTTTAGGGTCTGCCTTAGGAGCTACAAATATAAAAGCAGCTTTCAACGCCATCTTTCCACCACCAAAAATTAAATAGGAAAGGTCAAAGAATTTCTTTGACAGCTTTTTCGATCTTTTCAGCACTTGGAATCCATTCTTTTTCTAGGGCCGGACTAAATGGAATTGGGGTTGCTGGGGGAGTTACAAGTTTAACAGGAGCCTTTAAGTATTCAAATGCTTTACTTGCAGCTATTGCCGCTATATCTGTTGCAAAGCTACATCTTGGATAACCTTCATCGACAACAACTAACCTTCCAGTCTTCTTTATTGAATTGACTATTGTATCGACATCTAAAGGAACTAAAGTTCTTGGGTCAACCACTTCGACGCTTATTCCTTCTTCCTCAAGCTTCTTTGCGGCTTCTAATGCTTTGTGAACCATTGCCGCTGTTGCAACAATTGTAACATCTTTTCCTTCCTTCTTAACGTCAGCTTCTCCCAATGGGATTGTGTATGGTTCTTCAGGAACTGGTCCTTTAATCCCGTAAAGGCCTTTATGTTCTATAAAGATTACGGGGTCGTCGTCCTCTATTGATGAAATTAGCAACCCTTTTGCGTCATAGGGTGTGGATGGCATGACCACTTTTAGTCCAGGGACATGAACAAAGAGGGCGTGAAGTGATTGTGAGTGTTGAGCTGCAGCTGCAAAGCCGGCTCCACAGGTTGTTCTTAGAACCATCGGAATTTTTGCTTTTCCACCAAACATATACCTCATTTTTGCTGCTTGGTTGAATATCTGATCGAATGTAACTCCGAGGAAATCTATAAACATGAGTTCTACTACCGGTCTTAGAAGACCTGTAGCAGCGGCTCCTATAGCGGCTCCAATAAAACCAGCCTCACTTATTGGTGTGTCTCTTACTCTTTCGGGACCGTATTTCTCATAAAGCCCTGCAGTTGCTCCAAAAATTCCTCCATATCTTCCTACATCTTCACCCATAATTATTACTTTTTCATCTTTTGACATTTCGTAATCCAATGCTTCGTTTATAGCTTGAGCGAAGGTAATTTCTCTCACCATTGCCATACTAACACCCCCTTAGTTGGGGTAGAAAACACGTCTTCCGTTAAATCCTCCTTTGTGGGCCATGGACTTTCCTCTGCAAATTTCACGGCTTCTTCAATTTCTTTCCTTGCTCTTTCCCAAACCTGCTCAAGTTCTTCTTTTGTAAATATTCCCTTTTCTAAGAGAACTTTCTCAAAGATCTTTATTGGGTCTTTGTTTTCTTTCCACCATTCAATTTCTTCTTTTGACCTGTAAACTTGTGGATCACCCTCAAAGTGTCCTCTAAACCTGTAGGTCTTTACTTCTATCAGTGTTGGACCTTCCCCTCTTCTTGCCCTTTCAATGGCCTCTTTTGCAACTTCATAAACTGCTAAAACATCCTGGCCATCAACAGCAACTCCAGGAATTCCATATGCCTTTGCTCTTTCAGCGATGTCTTTAACATTTGTATGCTCTTTTGCTGGAAGGGATATTTGGTATTGGTTATTCTCACAAACAAAAACAACTGGAAGTTTCCATATCGATGCTAGGTTCAAAGATTCATGAAAAGTCCCTTGGTTAGCTGCACCATCCCCAAAGAATGCAACTGCCACGCTATCGAGACCATTTAGTTTTATCCCCAATGCTGCTCCCACTGCATGGGGGATTCCACCACCGACAATACCATTTGCTCCTAATTCTCCTACATCTAGATCGGCAATATGCATTGAGCCACCCTTGCCCTTACAGCTTCCCGTCTTTTTTCCAAAAAGCTCAGCCATTGAGGCTTTAATGTCTCCTCCCTTTGCTATATAGTGCCCATGTCCTCTGTGGGTGCTTGTAATAAAGTCGTCTTTTCTCAAATGGGCCATAATTCCTGCTGCAATGGCTTCTTCTCCAGTGTATAGGTGTACAAAGCCTGGAACTTTTCCTTGAGCAAAGAGTTCTGCTACTCTTTCTTCATGAACCCTTATCCTAACCATAGTCTCGTACATCCACAAGAGAGTCTCTTTTGGGATTTCTTCCACTGGCATTTCGTTTCCCTCCAGTAGGTTTAGATTATACCCAAGAATAGATTTTACCAATGTCATTATCTGCAAAATTTATATATACGTTTTTCGCAAGAATTATATACAAATCACGAGTCAGTAACCTAAGAAAATTGTTATTTCGAGGTGACAACAATGAAAAAAGTAAATGTTATCATGCCAAAATTTGGTCTAACAATGACGAAAGGAACAATAGTAGAATGGAAAAAGAAAGTAGGTGAAAGAGTAGAAAAAGGAGAAGTTATTGCAACAGTAGAGTCAGAAAAAATAACTGGGGAAGTGGAATCCCCAGCAAGCGGTATTTTAGTTGAGATTTTACATGATGTTGGAGATGAAGTTCCTATAGGAGAACCTATTGCAATTATTGAAGTGGAAGAGTGATAGTGATGGAGAATATTAATGAACAAATTAGGATAATAGCAGAGCAATATGACATAGATTTGTCTAAGATAAAGGGTTCTGGACCAAATGGAGAAGTTACCCTCCACGACCTTGAAGCTTACATAAAAGAGCACTACTTTCCAAAAGTGAAGCAAGAAGTCAAGATTTTTGGAATTAGAAAGGTTATAGGGGATAGGCTTTCCAGAAGCTACAGAGAAGCAGTTCATGTAACTCTTAACATGGAGGTTGAGATGGACAAGATTATTGAAATAAGAGAAAAATTAGCAAAAAAACTTGAGAAGAAACCCTCATACACTGTTTTAATGCTTAAGTGTATTGCAAAAGCAATTAGAGATTTCATAGAGATAAATGCAACAATGGAAGGCAACAAGATAATGATTTACGACAATATAAACATCAACATAGCTGTTGATAGTCCAATAGGTCTTATCACACCTGTTATTAGAGATGTGGACAAAAAAAGCTTGGAAGAACTTTTAAGTGATTATCAAGATTTGGTTGAGAGGGCCAAAAAGGGCATTCTCAAGGAGAAAGACTTTGTTGGAGGGACTTTTACAGTGACAAACCTTGGCATGTTTGGAATTGATTCTTTCACCCCAATAATTAATCCTCCACAGATAGCAATTTTAGGACTTAACAGAATTGTGAAAAAACCTGTAATAAAAGATGGGGAGATTAAGATTTGCAACGTCATGAATCTATCTTTAAGTTTTGATCATAGGGCAATAGATGGAGCTCCAGCGGCTAGATTTCTACAAAAGGTTAAGCACTACCTGGAAAACCCAGAGGAAGTGTTTGAAGTTGAATGAGTGGAAAAGATATGTCATAGAAATTGGTATGGGAATTGATCAGCATGGCCAAGACTCAACAAAGGCCGCTATAAAAGCAGTTAAAGACGCTATAAGTAGAGTTTGTACAGTTGGATTGCTTGAGTTGTTTGAGCTTGATTTTGAAAGAGATGTAAGAGTCGAGGTTATTATAGGCGGTCCATATCCAGAAAAAGTCGATGTTGAAAAAGTTCGTAAGGCTATTCCACTAAAATGTGAGAAGGTCATTAACGTTGTTAATGGCGGATTAAAAGGCCCAGGGATAGCCCTTGAAGAGTTTGGAGATAAGACGAACGAGATGTTAATAGCAGTAGCATTTATTACGATTTATGTAAGGGGAGAGCACAAATGAAAAAAGCGACCGTTGGGATTATTGCAAATCCGGAATCTGGAAGAGATATAAGAAGATTAATTGCTCATGCAAGTGTTTTTGACAACATGGAAAAGGTGAGCATAGTTAAAAGATTATTAATGATACTTCAAAGCTTTGGTGTTGAAAAAGTCTTAGCTATGCCAGAGACATTTGGGATTGTTCCAGCGGCAATGCACTTAATAGAAGAGCATTTGAATTTGGAAGTTGAGTTTCTTCCTATAAAGGTCTTTGGAACTTGGAGGGACACTTATGAAGCAACAAAGCTAATGAAAGATAAAGTGAGTGTCATAATTGTTATTGGAGGGGATGGGACTAATAGAGTAGTAGCAAAAGTCTGTGGGGATACACCAATAATGCCAATCTCAACAGGAACTAACAACGTTTTCCCATACATGATAGAAGCAACAATAGCAGCTGAAGCAGTTGTAGCAATAGCTACGGGTATCGTAAAGCCTGAGGAAGGAACTTACAAAGCTAAAAGGGTCGAAATTTTTGAAGAGGGTGAGCTAAAAGATATAGCGTTGATAGACGCTGCTGCAACCACACACTCTTTTGTTGGTTCGAGAGCTGTTTGGAAGCCTGAATATCTAAAGGAAATTGTTGTGAGCATATGTTCGCCTTCAAATATTGGACTAAGCTCAATTCCGGGGATAATAAAAGAGATACGTGAAGATGAGGATTTGGGTTTATATGCTGAGCTTGGAGAGGGAAAGAAGATAAGGGCACCAATAGCTCCTGGAGTTTTAAGAGAAGTTAGTATTAAGAGCTATAGAACCTTAGAGCTCGGAGAAGAAGTTGAAATAAAAACTACACCCTCTTTATTTGCTTTGGATGGTGAGAGAGAAGCTGAAGTAAAGGGAGAAGTTACAGCAAGAGTTACGAGAAATGGACCGAGGGTTATAGATTATCAGAAGACACTGAAGATTGCAGCTGAGAGGGGATTCTTTGACGGCTAACTTTCTAGAATCTCATTTATTTCCTTTTCAATTTCTTTTTCATCTATTTTAGGTGGCACTTTGAAGTTCCATTCGTCTTTCGAGTACTTTTCTTTGAGAAGAATATTGGCAATGTTGAGTTCCTCCTTTCTTGGCTCATCAAAATAGTAATCACTCATGAGTATTTTTGAATAGCTGGAGATTAAGGCATTCATAATTTCATCAACACTAACATTTCCAAGAAATGATGAAAGGTTGGCAACCCGGTATTTTACGGGATCTATTGACGGTTTAATAGTTTTTGGAATTTTCAAAAGAAGGTAAAGCATTTTTAAGTCTGAATTTACCAAAATTGAACCATGCAAAAACAATACAGCCCATTTTATGCTTGCTGCAGTGCCAGAAACTTTTCTTTCGTTCACTACGATGTCATTAGTGTTCCTCACATATGCATTAACTCCTAGCTTTTTTAGAGCAAGCAACGTGCCTTTTAGGAGTTCATTATAAAGATAAGAGATTGGGAACTTAACGTCTCTTTTTATTACCAAAGAATAATTGACACAGCCAATATCATGATAAACAGTTCCTCCTCCGCTGAAGCGTCGAACTATCGGGATTTTTCTCTCCCTAGCCACTAAAAGATTGATGTCTTCCTCGGGATTTCTAAAGTACCCTAAAATCAGAGCTTTTTCATTTTTCCATATCCTTAACGTATCATCAACTAAATCCTTTGACCTAGCTCTCGCTAAAGCTTCTTCAAAAGCCAAGTTTAGATAGGGATTCTTTGGAGTTTCATAAGTGAGTATTCTTAGCATGTTTTAGAGTTTGGGAGTTGTGGGTTAAATAGTTTGATGATCTCAGTTATGATAAATCAAAGCCTTAAAAGTGAAAATTTAGAATTCTCGAAAATGTAAACCATAAGGTTTTTAAAACTGCACTATTGTATAGAGAGATGGAGTGCGGGGGTTGCCGAGCCTGGTCAAAGGCGGTGGACTCAAGATCCACTCCCGTAGGGGTTCCGGGGTTCAAATCCCCGCCCCCGCACCACAACAAACTCTCAAACTCTTCTGAGAAAAATTTACTCTAATTAGCAGTTTTTCTGATATCTCCTTCGATAATCCTCTTCATCCAAGAGCCTTTGAAGAACCACAGCAACGCTACCCCAGAAGCTATAAAGTTACTCAATCCCATGCCCAAGAAAACACCTTTTGAAGACATGAAGATGTGGTATCCTAAAATATAGCTTAAAGGAATTCTAAGCCCCCAAAGCCTTAGAATTCCCAATATCATGCTCTTCTTTGTATGCCCTGAACTCCTAAAGACATTATCAACAACCATGAAAATGCCGTTGAAAAACGGCACTGAAATGAGGAAGTACTTCAGCACTATTGCGCTCTCCGATATTACCGCGGGATCATTTAGGAATACCCTAAAAACTTGAACCCTAAAAATCCCAATTAAAAGAATCGCAATGCTGGCAAGAGTAAAGTTAACCATCATGGTCCTTTCAGCGATTTTCTTTGCCCTCCCATACTTCTCTGCCCCAATATTTTGGGCAATCATCGTTCCCATTGCCATTGAAATTCCTCTTGAAATGCTCGTCAGAAAGTTCACCAAACGGGTTGTTATGGTGTAAGCGGCGTAAGTAACGTCTCCAAATCCAAAGATAATTCTAGTTAAAATTACAAATCCAAAGCTGTTGGCTGAGGATCCTATGCTTGAAGGCAGACCCACTCTGAATATTTTTGCGTAGAAGCTCCAGTCTGGTTTTAAATCTTCTTTTGTTAGGTGAATGCCCACTTTTCCAGCTAACAGAAGGTATGCTCCAATTATTGAGCCGGTAGTGTTTGAGATTATTGTAGCTAATGCAGCTCCCGCTACACCAAGTTCTGGGAAGCCGAACAAGCCGAAAATTAAGAGGGGGTCAAGAACTATATTCAAACCCACTGTGAAAAAGCTTATCTTAACAGGAGTTTTCGTGTCTCCAGTTGCTCTCATGAGGAAGCTGAATGACATGAAACTGAAGGCAAATGGTATTCCAGCAAAGATTATCCTCGTGTAGCTTAAGGAATACGGATATACGTTTTCGGTAACCTTCATGAACCTCAAGGCATAGGGGACTATCAGGTAGCCAACAACAGCGACGATGGAAGCAAAGATAAACATTAGCGAATACAGTGCTCCAGCAGCTCTTTCAGCTTTCTTGTATTCTTCTGCTCCTATGTACTGTCCCACAAATGCAAATCCCGCTGTTGCAAAGCCCATTCCGAGGCTCATGAGTGTTCCAATTAGAGGCCATGCAACACCCGGGGCAGATAGTGCTTCTCTCCCAATTCTGCCTAACCAAAAAGTGTCTGTTATATTATAAAGCACTTGGATTATGTTGTTCACTATTAAAGGCCAAGCTAGTCTAAAAAGGGTCTTTTCTATATTGCCTTCAACGATTTCTTGTCTCATCTTGTGTATTTTTGGTGCCGTCATTATTACTCAAATGACTATCGAAATGTTAAGATATAAGCTTTGTGGAACTTGAAAGTGGTAAAGTGATAGTATGGAAAAGCACGTCAATACTGCACTAAATGTTATATAGCAGAATCCAGAGAGAATCAAAATGTGGAAAAAAGAGAACAAAAATCAGAAGAGGTCTTCTTCGTCCTTAAAGATTTGCCTTCTTGCAGCCTCGAGCATTATCTTGCGCTCTTCTTGTGCAACGACCTTTCTGATTAATTCAACGGCATCTGGGTTGGCTGAGATGCTGTCAATTCCAAGTCTGACAAGGATTCTTGCCATCTTTGGATCACTTCCTGCCTGTCCACAGATGCTTGTCTCAACGCCGTACTTCTTACAGACCTTAATGACGTGCTTGATGAGCTTAAGCACAGCTGGGTGTGTCTCATCGTAGAGCTTTGCAACTCTCTCGTTGTCTCTATCAAGAGCGAGTGTGTACTGGGTGAGGTCGTTTGTACCGAAGCTTATGAAATCAATTCCCTCCTTGATAAGGTCCTCAATGATTATTGCAGCTGCTGGAACCTCAATCATGACACCAAAGGCAACATCCTTGTGTGGCTCAAGGCCGACTTCTCTTGCAATCCTCTTTGCTTCTCTGATCTGGTATGGATGGCTGACGAGTGGGAGCATTACACCGACGTTGTTGTAGCCTTCCTCAACGACCTTCTTGATTGCAGTGAACTCTGCCTTAAGGAGCTCTGGCTGGTCGAGGCTTCTTCTAATTCCTCTCCATCCGAGCATTGGGTTTCTCTCGTCTGGCTCGTCTTCTCCACCTGGCATCTCCTTGAACTCGTTTGTTGGAGCATCTAATGTTCTATACCAGACTGGTCTTGGATAGAATGCAGCTGCAACTGTTCTGATGCCATCAGCGAGCTTCTCAACGAGCTCGTCGAACTTTCCTTCCTTGATGAACTTGATTGGGTGCTGTCCGATTGTGAGGATCATGTGTTCAGCTCTAAGCAGTCCAACACCGTCTGCACCTGTTGCAGCAGCTCTCTCAGCGACCTCCGGCATTGAAACATTGACCTTGACCATTGTTCCTGTGACGAGTGGAGCGCCTGCAACGACAACCTTTCCTTCGGCCTTCTCTTCTTTCTCCTTCTTGACAAGGCTCTTGACGATTCCCTTGTAAACGAGACCTCTTGTACCATCAACTGTGACGTAATCACCAGTCTTGAGTTTCTTGGTCGCCTCCTTTGTACCAACAACACATGGAATTCCAAGCTCTCTTGAAACGATTGCAGCGTGGCTTGTTCTTCCACCTTCATCTGTTACAATTGCAGCAGCTCTCTTCATTGCTGGAACCATATCTGGGTTTGTCATGGTTGTAACAAGAATGTCTCCTTCTTTGACCTTGTCGATCTCACTGGCATCAAAGATTACGACAACTTTACCTGCACCAATTCCGGGTGAAGCGCCGAGACCCTTGAGAATAACCTCTGCCTCTTCAACTTCCTCAACTTCTTCTCCGCTGACTTCTTCTTTGAGTGTTGTAATTGGTCTTGATTGGACAATGTAGAGCTTTCCATCATCCTTGTCATAAGCCCACTCGATGTCCTGTGGCCATCCGTAGTGCTCCTCAATCTTTGCACCAATCTTAGCGACTTCAATTATCTGTTCGTCTGTGAGGACTTGCTTCTCAACCCACTCTGGGCCGAGGTACTCAGCAACCTTAACGTAAACGGTTCCTTTTTTAGTCTCTGGGTTTCTAACAACCATAACTTCCTTCTTTGCGATGAACTTCTCCTTAATCTTCCATGTTCCCTTCTCGACGATGTACTCGTCTGGTGTAACTGAACCGCTAACGACAGCTTCACCAAGTCCCCAAGAAGCGTTAATCATAATCTCATTTCTGTTGTTTGTAACTGGGTTAGCTGTGAACATAACACCGCTCTTCTCGCTGTTGACCATCTTCTGAACCACTGCTGAGAGGTAAACCTTCATGTGATCAAATCCTTGCTTCTCTCTATAGAAGGTAGCTCTTGCAGTCCAGAGTGAAGCCCAACACTTCTTAACTTTATCAATAACGTCATCAGCACCGAGAACGTCTAAGTATGTCTCCTGCTGACCAGCGAATGAAGCCTCAGGTAAGTCTTCAGCGGTAGCTGATGATCTGACAGCAACGTAAACCTCATCCTTACCAAATCTTTGACTAAGCTCTTTGTAAGCTTCTCTAATTTCCTTTTCAATTTCTTCTGGCATTGGAAGTGAAATGATCTTCTCTCTAATCTTGGCGGTGTTTTCTTGTAATTGCTTTGAGTCGTCAACGTTGGTCTTGCTGATTATGTCCATAATCCACTCTTGGAGTGTTCTTCCATCTTCGACCTTAACATTTTCAACAAAGTACTTGTATGCCTCAGCTGTAACACAGAACCCTGGTGGAACTGGAATTCCAGCCCTTGTCATTTCTCCAAGGTTTGCACCCTTTCCACCAACAAGTGGCACATCTTCCTTGCTCAGTTCCTCAAACCACTTTATGAATTTGTACGCCATTTCAATCCCTCCTTTTTAGAATAACCGATGGTGATATATGGAAGAAGCTATTTAAAATTAACTGTTCAGATGTGGCTTTTGGGTTTATAAAACAGCCGAGTAAGTTTCCTCTTGCAAAAACAAAACCAAAAAATTTTGGTTAAAAGACTAAAAAGGATGAAGTTCTAAAATGTTCTCGAGTATATTTAATGCACGTTCAAACCCATAGCTGTACTCTAATGCTCTTAATATGTCAAGAGTAGCTTGTAGAGGTCTCGGCTCTTTTTGCAAGTCATAGGTTTCTTCAATTATTTTGAGCATCTGCTCTTCTTTGTCTTTCATGCCAGCAACATGATATACAAAAAGAACATTTGCGTAGGTTGCTCTTGAGTATCCATAACCGCTCTCTCCTTTGAATCTTCCGTTTTCTTCTTGCCATGTTGATATCCACTCAGCGGCTTTCTTAATTGCTGGCAAAACTCTTTCATCCCCACTAAGTTGATAATATCTTGCTAATCCAAAGGCTGTAACAATAGTTCCACCCAGACTTTTCTTCCAGCTTCCATCATCTCTCTGCTCTTCAAGAATCTTTTCAACCAAGTTGTTTGTTGTGGTCTCATTTAGGACTCCAAGTTCGTAGAGAATTGGCAGCATCTGGGCCTCAGCAAATAAGTCTCCTTTCTTGTCTTTTGGTGTAGTCATTATATAGTCTCCCTTTATTCTACTTTTTAGATAGCTAAGGGTTTTATCTTTCCCCTCAAAAGGCAAATCTTTGAGAGGCTCCATCGTGAACGCTGTGTATAACGTGAAATCGTTTGGAGGAATACCTTCGGGAAAGCCTCCATTGTCTAACTGTTTGTATGCCAGCCAATTGAGTAACCATTCATATCTTTTCTTCAACTCATCATTGCTGGTTTTTTGGTAAAGATACGCATACAACTGGGCAATTCTTGCATTTAGGAAGAAGTCGGCTTTGTATCCATTGTCAAAGTCTGCATAGTTATATCCAGTCCAGAACTTCTCCAAAAAGTTAACAATTGCTGAATATTCTCCTGTATAGTTGAGTGGGTTTAGGTCATAGGGCTTTAGTGGTGGGTTTGGAATGAACTTGTAGATTTCGGAGTTTCCATTAACAAAGAGAGTTTTAAAATGTGTATCATAGGCTATGTATTCCATTAGGCCATATTTGATTAAACCTAAGCTTCTCATTCTCCTATCCGAATAAACATAGGTTGCATTGTACTTTTCCATGAGCTTATACACTCTTTCTCTCTGTACTGTTCCAAACATCGTTACAACGTCATTATATGCTTGTATGGCCTCTCTTGGATCGGGTGCTTTTTCAAAAAATCCTTGATAGACCTTCTTCCACATAACAATGTCCTTTCTGTGAGTGTTTCCAATTAGGAGATAACCGACATCCCACCATGTCAGGAATACTGCGTCTGGAGGTGTATTTTCCTTAATCCACTCGAAGGCTTCTCTATCCTTCACCGTTGGGGGGATTATGTATTTATATGAGGAATATGCTCCCTGAGCAATTGGAACAAGTATGAGTGCAGCAATAATCAACGCTCTTGTTTTCTTGCTCAAAACAATTCTCTTAAACAGCTCAGCACCTTTTCCACTTGCATCTTTGATTACAGCATTCAGCCAAGTGTTTAGATTTGGAAGGAACTCATCGTAGAAAAATTCAGCAGCCATAATTGAAAGTGGCAAGGAAGCGTATGGATCCCTGAACCTAAATGCTGTAGCTCCGGCAATCATGAAAGTCCAGGCCCAGAGTACAATTCCCTGTCTTATGGGATCGCTTTTAAGGTATTTTTTAGTTGCAAGTACCCCAAAGATTAACTGAACGACACCGATCCATTTAAGGTATCCCAGGGCTGTAACTTCCTCTTTTGGCATTCTCAGCAGGAGACCAGCGATAAAGTGGTTTATTGGGGGGATGAAGTATAGTACTACACCTATCAGCACAGCCAAGGCAAAGTAGTGGAGGTTTTTCTTTATCCAAGGAATTAGATGAATAAAGAGCATTATTACAGCAACTGCAACGAAGAAGACCCAACCTCTGTGGGTGACCATGTAAATTGGCAATAAAACCAATAATCCTATTATATATTTATAGTCCCAGCTTTTGAGAAATCTCACAAGAAGTATCATTCCGGTTATGAAAATCACAAGTCCAAGGTTTTCTGGGATATAGAGGCTTGTTCTATATACAAAATTTGGAGCAAAGGCTAGAAAAGTCGTGGCTAGGAGGGCTTTTTTGTTACTCCCAAAAATCTCCTTTGAGAGCAGATAGAAAAGACCTACACTTATCGTGCCATAAACTGCTGGAAGGATGAAGAACACATACTCAGTTGGAAAGAGCTTGTACACAAGGGCTCCGACTATATGGAAGAGAGGAGGATAGCTGTATGCTTTAAGCCCAAGGAGCGAGCCAATATCTTTTGAAATCACACCTATTCCTTCGTTGACGATCCTCAGGGTTATATCCCTATGTAGATATTCGTCATATACTGCCAGTAAGAGAGTCCTGTGAGGTATGAGCCTTATTATGAATGAGATTAGGAGCAATAGAATGAGGTATATTTTTTCCTTCTTCACTTCTTACACCCCTAACTCTTTTAACATAAAGTTTGCTTTATTAAATTGGTGGTGATATGAAATCCTTAAAACTCTTTAGCTTGGCGTTCTTTTCTTATCTCCTTCTAATGCTCTGCTCTCATTTAGCTCTTAAAGAGTATTCTGCTTCTCTAAATATGCTTCCGCTTTCCCTTGCAGTAATACTTATCTTTTACTGCTGTTTCGTGGTTGGATATCTTAGACCTTTATATTTGCCAAGTGAAGCTGTGTGGATTGCGATATTTTTGCTGGCAGTATATTTTGCACGATATGTTGTGTTGGCCCCAACTGCTGTAGTGTTTTTGTATATCCTTCTCAAATACGAGCCAGAGTTTTTTAAGAAGTTCTCTTGGTTTGTCTTTTTGCTAGGTGTTGGCGTCGTTAGTTCCACTTATCTCTTTGTTGGGGTTCCTTTATTTGAGTATCCCATTAGATTTGAACTAACGGAGGTGCTTACATTATCTTCATATCTGTTCTTAACGGCGATAGCCTTCGAGCAGAGGGGAAGAATTAGAAGCTTGTACTTCTTTGTATCTTCTATCTTGCTGTTCATGTCAACTTTTCGTTCTCTCTTGATTCTCGTGTTTTTGGCTTATGTAATCCCTTATTATCTATCTGGAAAAATTAGGATGCGGGAGATATTTCTAGGGGTTCTTGTTGGAATAGCTGTTTTAATTTTAAGCGGTAATCTTGAGAGTCTTTTGATAAGAGTGGGCTTTACCCTTCTTATTTTTGAAAATCTTGTTAAAATTTCACTTCCCTTTGGATTTTATCATGGTTCCTTACTTCTTAGCTATTCTCCCGGTAGGAAAATAGCATTTATGTTCACCCTCGCTAGAAATATATACTCGTCTTTTATTTTTGGACAAGCTGTTGCTGATTTTGGGATATTTGGAGTAGTTGAAGCCTATCTTTTGGGGGCTATACTTAAACGCTCTGAGAATGATTTGAGCTCTTTGACAGTTGTTCTGTCTCTTTTAATTTATCTCATCGAGGTAGGAATTGATGCTTTTGTTTTGGCTATTATGCTGTTTTTTGGCACAATTTATGTGGAGAAAATTGACAAGCTTGGTCCCCAATTCTTTTAATATGTGAAGTTGAATTTAGTAACTGGTGGTACTGTGAAGTCTCTAAAGCTCTTTAGCTTGGCATTTTTCACTTATATCATGCTCACTCTTTATGTCAATGTGTTTCTTAAGGATAAATTATATGCCGCTGAGCTAGACATATCCAGAATATGGACTGCTTCACTGGTTGCAATTTTATTCTTTGTTTTTCTTGTAGCTGGATATCTAAAGCCTGTTGAGCTTCCTGCTTGGGCTTACTGGTTGATACTTTTTGTGCTGTCTTTTGCTCTCCTGCCCTATGGTGTCATTGCAGTGGCGTTTATCTTCTTGTTCTCAATGAAATACAATCCGTTTGAAAAGCATGCGCACATTTGGTTGATTTTTTCAATAATTCTGATAGTTTCCATTTATCTGTTTAAAGGAGTCCCGCTTTTTAACTGGAATTTAAGATTTGAATTAAGCAAGATCCTTGTGTTTTTAGCTTTTCTAAGTGGGGTCTCGCTAGTTTATGTGAATTGGGATATTAGATTTAAAACTCTGGCTTTTTTGGTTCTTGAAATGTTGTTTTTCCTTGGAACCTTTAGATCGCTTATGCTCCTTATATTCCTAATGTACATTCTACCTTTTTATTTTGAAGAAAGGCTTACATTGGATAAAATCTGCCTCGCTATTCCAGTGTTTTTACTAATTCTTTACCTCAGCGGGAGCTTGGAGGGGTTATTAGTTAGAATTGGCTTTACGTTTTTAATTTTTCATAACTTAGTCCATGTGTCCATGCCCTTTGGATTTTTCCATGGGAAGCTTTTGTTTCACAGCGATCCAAGATGGAGGGTTGCTTTTATGTTTACCCTAAAGAATTGTTACACCTACTTCCTTTTCGGTCAGCCAATAGCAGATTTTGGGATTTTTGGAATAGTGGAAGCTTATTTCTTAGGAACATTACTTAAATTATCCGAAAGAAACGTCAAAACGGCAGTAATTGTTCTTGCAACTCTAATCTATGCCATTGAAAGTGGAATTGATGCATTTCTGCTTTCAGTCTTAGTTCTATTTGGTGCACTTTACTCTAAGACAAATATCGAAACATTAAAATAATTATTTTTGCTAAATTATTTTTGGTGATTTAAGATGAATCCCGTTGAAGAGGCCTTAAAAATTAAAGAACAGATTATAGCGTGGCGTAGAGATTTCCACATGTATCCGGAGCTCAAATATGAAGAGGAGAGAACTTCTAAGATTGTCGAAGAACATTTGAAAGAGTGGGGTTATAAGATTAAGCGCGTCGGGACAGGAATAATAGCCGATATTGGAGAGGATGATAAAAGAATAGCTCTTAGAGCAGATATGGACGCTCTGCCAGTTCAAGAGGAAAATGACGTCCCCTACAAGTCTAAAGTCCCAGGAAAGATGCATGCTTGTGGACACGACGCTCACACTGCCATGCTCTTGGGAGCTGCAAAAATCATAGCTGAACATGAAGACAAACTCCAAAATGGTGTTAGGTTGATATTCCAGCCAGCTGAAGAAGGAGGTAATGGAGCTTTAAATATGATTGAAGCTGGTGCTCTAGAAGGAGTTGATGCAATCTTTGGAATACATGTATGGATGGACTTGCCAAGCGGAGTTTTTGGAATTAGGGAGGGACCAGTCTTAGCAGGGGCTGGAACATTCAGCATTAAAATAAAAGGGAAAGGTGGTCACGGAGCTGCACCTCATGAGACTGTTGATCCTATTCCAATTGCTGCCCAAGCAATTTTAGCATTCCAAACAATTGTAAGCAGAAATCTCAATCCAATTGAGACGGGTGTTGTGAGTGTGTGCGCAGTCCAAGGGGGCACTGCTTTTAACGTTATTCCAGAAGAGGTCGAAATGAAAGGCACTCATCGCTTTTTCAGTGAGGAGGTTAGGAAGTTAATAGAGATAAGGATGGACGAAATTTTGAGAGGTTTAACTTCAGCTCATGGAGCAACATATGAGCTTGACATCAAAGAGCTTGTTCCACCGACGATAAATCATCCAAGAATGACGGAATTCGTGAGAAAAGTAGCTTTAAAATATGATATGAGGGTTGGAGAGGTTGCCAAATCTATGGGTGCAGAGGATTTCGCATATTATCTCCAAAAAGTTCCTGGAGTTTTCATACAATTGGGAATTAGAAACGAAAGGAAGGGTGTAATCTATCCACACCATCATCCAAAATTCGATGTTGACGAAGATGTTCTTCATTTAGGAACTGCGCTAGAAATTGCATTGGCTTTTGAATTTTCAAATTTATAAGGTTTATTTGGCTACTTTTTTGTTTAGTTTTTTGTTTTATTGTCTAAAATTTAAATTTTTTAAATTAAAGCTTGATTGCTAACAAAGTTTGTCAAATATACATGAATGTTTTACATTGATCGTTAAAGTATAATATATGAACTTTGCTCACAGAAACTTTTATATCTACGATATGGGTAGTATACTACTGAACAATTATATATGGAGGTGTCCCAAATGAATAAAAAGATATTAGGCATCCTTATAGTAGTCCTAATGGTTCTTTCAGTAGTCCCAATGGTTACAGTGGGTGCAATGAATACAACTAACGGGAATGAAAATTTATTAGTCCCAAAAGTTACTCACACAATCGAAAAAGTCCAAATAAATACTAAGCAACATCCACTACTTCCTCAAGAAGACATAAAGCCTGAAAACAAAATTGATCAAAAATTCCTAGAAATGCTGACTAATAAAAGCAAGCAGGAAACCCTTGCTGAGATTGGTGGGAAGAAGGTTATTCCCTCATTAATCATCAGTAAAGAAGAAGTTGAGCTACCATTTAAAGTTATCGGGTCTCGTAACATTGCTGGATATACGGTTTACTGGGTTCTAGTACCAGTTGAACAAAATACCATAATGTTACTGAATAAAGTTGCATCTAATGATGCAGTGCTCCAGATATTGCCAGCTAGCGTTGCTGAACCGGTAGGATTATTTAAGGAACCAGATGAGAAGCCCCAAAAAATTGAGAACTTTATACCTCTCCCCAATATACAAAGAACCCGGTACATTAAGGGTTATAATGTTCTGTCATTTGACAAAAATGCTCTCTTGAAAGAGAGTAGACTTGTAAATGTTAAGAGAGAAGGTGTAGCGTTTCCAAAAAACTTTGAACCTGCAGATATATTTGCAGTGTATCATCATAAAGCATTGCAGACATGGAAAGAACTCAATATTACTGGTGAAGGAGTAAGTGTTGCAGTACTTGATAGCGGTGTAGACTTTGGAAACCCTGACTTATTAGATGCATATGCTGTTGACCCAGTTAGCGGATGGCCAATAGCCTTTGACAGTAGTTCTCTGAATGCATATATGTTACTGAACTTGACTTTCATAAACTTTGCAACATTGTTGGGTGTTGATTACAAACCGTTTTATATTTACTCATGGTATGCCGACACATCATTTGAAGTTTCACCATTGACAATTAGTGGAAACATTACCATCGGATATAAGGGCAACTATACAGCAGTGTTTACAACGTTTGACCTAGCTAACATATTGGATGACAAGGAGAGGGCAATGTTTATCCAAGAAGTCATTGACTGGATTGGAGGAGCTGAAAGAGTGCTTCTCGTCGATGATGATGAAGGCACTTGGGGCAATGGAAACTTTGACTATTACCTTCCAGATGTTGAGGACTTTTATAAGAAGGCTCTTGATTCATTAAACATCACATATGACACAATTACTGTGCCATTTGGAAGTGATGGCCCGAGCTTAGATATTCTCCGGAACTATGACCTCGTAATATGGGTTACTGGAGGCTCATTTGAGCCTGGCCATGTTCTTACAGATAACGATGTCAACACTCTGGAGCAGTTCTTGGACAATGGTGGAAAGCTATGGCTTATCAGCCAAGATTACATCTATTCGAGAGGCATAGATGAGTTCGCCAGCGAGTACCTTCACGTTACGGATTACTATGCCTTAGACATTCCAGCACCAACATTCATTGTAACTAACGAGGGCATGTACCATGCAGGTCCAATTTATCATGGCATGTATCTAAGTCCGACTGATGGATTCATTGACATGATTATACCTGACAATGAAAGTGAAGTTCTTGCAGTTGGTATAGAAGCACTTGCGTACTCTGATTATGGTATCCTGCCATTCATAAAGCTTCCACTGAATGAGTCTCTCGAATATCCAACACAGAGTGGCAAGTTCTATATTGGTCCACACCCTGATTTAGCTCTATGGTTTGACTGGTTCGGTGCATTTGTTCTAGTAGCAGATCCAGAAGGGAAGTATGACACAGTCTATGTCGATTTCTCAAGTCCATATGTCATTGACTTTACTGATGATGATCCTCACACTAAAGACAATCCAGTCATTACATTAGACTTCTGGGATTCTCTTAATGGAACCTTTGGTAGCGACGGTTATCCAGACCTTTCAGGGGGCATGATTTACTACATTGCTGATGGAAACAGCACAATACCATATGCTGATGTTATATATAATGTCTGGAACATGGCCGACTATGGCATACAGCTTCCAGTTCCAGAGGAGGGTAAATTAGTTGCATTCATGATTGGAACTGCTTATACAGGAGGAGGTTATCATGGAACCCTCTGTGCAGCTGCAGTCGCCGCAAGGGGTAGAACTTTGGGCATAACATACGGAAATGCTCCGGGTTCAAAAATAATAGCCATTGGAAGCATCTACACAGGGATGGACAATTGGATTGATGAAGTATTCTTTGCCGTGGAGGGGTATGATGGCATTCCATACACTGGAGATGAAGCTCTTGTTGCCAGTAACAGCTATGGAATATCAAGTATAATAAACAAGGGAACTTCATGGAATGACGTGTTCTTAAGCTTTATAACCCAATATTATGCACCCTACACAACATTCCTCTTTGCTGCTGGAAATGGCGGTCCAGGATATGGTACAGTGACAACCCCAGGAGCATCTCCAGGAGTAATAACAGTTGGTGCTGCAGTTGAGTTTGGATATAGATTTATGTACGGATATGACGAAGGTCCATATGGTGGACCATTGGCAAACTATGGGGATGTCGTTGACTTCTCAAACAGAGGACCAAACGTTCTTGGACAGCCAAAGCCTGACGTCCTAGCAGTTGGTGCATTCGCTCATGGTAGTATTCCAGTGAACTGGATGACTTGGTGGGTATACTACCTATTTTATGGGAACTACTTTGGTGGATACTATGCATCTGAGCTGTGGGCAGGAACAAGCCTGGCGACTCCAATGGCTGCTGGTGTAACAGCACTTGTTTATCAGGCATATACTGAGGCACATGGTACTTATCCAACAAATGAGCTTGTAAAGACTATCTTAAAGAGCTCTGCCGATAATGTCAACGCCGATGTCTTCAGTCAAGGCGCTGGATTCCTTAACGCATACAGGGCTGTTAAGCTTGCTATGGGACTTGATGGCCTCATGGTCACTCCGAGTGAGGAATACACAGTAACAATTCCAGGAAGCGAGTTCTCTTGGGAGTTCACAATTTACAACGTCAATGCTTCAGCTGAAAAGAGTGCAAATGTCTCCGTTGAAGTATTCCAGAAAATTGACGAAGTAGAACTAGACACATACGCAGGCATGATAACAAGGATTGACCAATACATTCCAGAAGATGCTGATTTGATGAAGATAACCTTGTACTATCCATTCGATAGCTTTGATCCACTGATGAATTATTGGCCAGCAACATACGCTTGGTTCAGAGTTTATGACTGGACTGATGTTGATGGGGATGGTACAGTAGATGCCTATTGGGGGCTCTATGGAAACGAAACTAATTTGATTCATCAGGCCTACACATTTGGTACCTCCGCGTCACTGCTTCTCGGAAATCCAAAGACCAAGTATCATGATGGAATGTTCCTGTGGGTTAGAGAAGCAGGTGCTGGAGCAAAAATTAAGATTGAGTTCTACAAGAGGGTTCCATGGAACTGGGCAACAATTGATAAAAACAGTGTAACCCTAGCTCCAAGCAGTAGCGAGAACGTGACTGTTACAATAAGTGTTCCCGCCGATGCATTTGGAGTGTATGAAGCCGCGCTTTACGTTGCTTACGATAATACTGAGACTGTAGTTCCGCTCAGCGTTATTGTGGCAGCCTCAGAGCCAAACTTTGATTATGTTCCAAGTGACTACACGGGACTCTATGACAACGGCTATGTGTATGGATACTTCGACTGGTTCTGGAGGTATGAGAGCGGCGACTGGAGGCTTTATTATGTGAATGTTCCAGAGGTCGATAACGGAACATATCTTGTGACATCTGTTACTTGGGAGGGTTACCCACAGGACATCAATGTTCACATCTTAGGACCCAAGGATGGAGACTTTGTAGAACTTGCTAGAGGTATGGATGGATACATGGGAGCGGGAATGTTCAAGTTCATGACATCAAACGGGCCGCAGGGAGAGATTGTCGGAACAAAGGCATACAAACCAGGACTGTATGCGATATGGTTACACAATGTGTTATATGATGGAAAAGAAGCACAAAGAAAGATTAAAGAAATTAAAGTTGGCACTGTCAAAGTTACACCGGAAGTGCTCACTATTAACACATCAAAGGCTTTAAGTGGCGAACTCTCTCTGTCCCTCGAGAACAATATTGAGCTAACCCCGAACATCAATGTTTATGGACTCATAATGCCCGAGATACACAATGCAACCATAGCACCTCCAACTGGAGACTATGATGTGTACGAAGTTTATGTTGAGGATTCAGCAATGCTTAGTGTAGTCCTAGAGAGTATATATGACGATGTAGGTGGACTTGACCTAGACCTCTTTGTGTTCTATGATTACATAGACATGTATAGCTATAGCAGCCTCGTTGCATATTCGGCAGGACCAACAGCAGATGAAAGTGTGTCAATAACATTCCCTGTTCCGGGACACTACTACATAGTTGTTGAGTCTTACTCGAATCCAGTTCCAGGCAGTACTTATGACCTCAAGATATACAACTATGAAAAGAGCGACACCATAAAGATAAAGGACATTATAGTAAACAATACCATATACAACATAACCCTTGAATATGAGCTTCCAGAATCTGGTGAGTACTCTGGAATTGTAACAATAGGATTCGAGAACAACCCAGCAGTTATAGTAGTTCCAATAAATGTTGAAGAAGTTAAACCTGGAAGTACTAAGGGATACGACCTTGTAGTATATCCACTGACCTTAGAAACTCCGTACGATGTTCCGTATGTCAACATGACTTACAACGTCAGCACAATATTCTACATTGAGGGTAAATGGAGTGCAGAGAGAGTTAAAGCATATGTATACTGGAATGGTTATGTTGTGGATATCGTAGACATACCATTTGTAGAGCCGAATACCTACTACAAGCTGACATTTAGTATTCCAATAATGGACGATAGTCTCCAGAGAATTTGGGTTGAACTAAAGTCTGACAATGATATGGCAGAGTACAACAACTATGCTGGTACATTCTGCTTATTGCCAGTAACTCCAGACAAGCTCAGTGATTATGGTAAGGTTATTGGAGGTTACGCAATAGGTAGATACGCTCGCTGGGATGTACCAAAGACTGAGGGTGACCTAAATACCATTACAATTTACAGTGACGGTGAGAGTTATCCTGGATATGTTAGGACAGTGCTTGCACTATCACCATTGATTGACAATGAAAGCATACAAGTTGACTTCACATGGTTGAAGAGTATCCACCTTATCTCATTTAAAAATAAAAAGGACTTGATTGTTATTGACAGCGAAGGAAACGAGGTGTTCAATCCATTCGCTCTTAGAGAAGTTAGATACGCCTTGAACTATCTTATCAACAGGGAGGCAATGGTAAAAGAGGGCTTTGGAGGCAATGCTACCGCACTGTTTGGTCCGATATATCCAGCTCAGATAGAGTTCCACAAAGCTCAAGAAGTTTACACTGTCCTTAATCTGACTTCAGAGAGTTCTGTCGACTTAGCTGTTCAAATAATTGACATGGCTATGGCTAACGTAGCAGAACAGTACAGTTTGAACCTTACCAAGGTTAACGGTACCTGGTACTTCAATGATGAACCAATAGTAATCCGGAGCGCAGGCTGGGAGCCGGTCGACTATTACGTAAAAGAGGCACTAAGAAAGGCAGGATTTGAAGTTGTTGACAACTGGTCAAACTGGGACTATCACATTGAGAGCTGGGGATGGGGACTGACAATGCCGCTCTGGATAACAGAAGCAGTCTTCTATGATCCATCATGGGAAGACTACATACCAGAGGTTACAGTTGCAAACGTCACAGATCTTATCAGCAAACTTGATTTGATATACTACAACTCATCAGAGAAACTTGACGAGATAAAAGACTTTACAATTGAAGATATCTTGGAATTGCTCATGTATGGGGAAATCCCAGTGAACATTACAAAGAGAGATTATGGGCATGCAGCAATTTGGTTCACATGGCCATATGAAGTTACATACTACACAATCCAAAATGAAGATCAGAGATCTGATTTGGAGAAGATTGCACTGCTACTTGGAATTCTTGAGTCACCAAATGTGTTCCTTGTCCAAGAGTTTGACACGCCATATCAGTCAAGCTATAAGGTCGTTACACTTGAAGATGGGGTACTCGTGAGCATGGATTATGCATACTGGAGACCAGTAGTAATCAGGGTATCCTTCAAGGAGAAACCACAGGAGGAACTAGAGCAGGAAGTTGTTAAGATGATTAATAATATCTTAGAAGAGCTTCAAAAAGGTGTTGAAGTTTCTGAAGAATCCCAAGAGGACGTAGCAGTTGCAGAGAGTGAAACTACTGGAGATCAAGTTGTTGCGAAAATAATTCAGGAAGCTGGTGGGGATGCAAATGTTACAGTGGATGTAGATGTCGCAAGAGAGACAGGAACCAAGGAAGTGAAAGTTACAGCTGAAGTTAATGGGGATCATGGCACAGTCGTTACATTGGCTATAGTGCTTCCTGAGGAAGTTACGAAGTATGAAGTCCATGTGCAGGATGCAGATTTACTCGATGAGCCCTATGCAGTCTACGACCAAGGCAAAACAATAGTCATTGTCACAGTAAAACTCCATTCACCTGCCATTATAGAGGTTACAGGTGTGACAGAATACCCAGAGGAGATTATTGGAACCTATGTCGTGATTTGGGACATGTTATACACAAGATATACCCACAAATTCGATGAGCTCTACAACGAGAGCATTAAGCTTGGCATTGACAATGAAACAATTCAGGAGGCACTATACTATAAGCAACTCGCGGAGCAGTATTACGAACAGGCATCAAGCTTTGGTAGCCCACTCAGTAATCCAATAAGGTCATTAGCACCGATAAGAAAAGCATACCTTAACATCAAGAAGGCAGTAGAAATTCTAGAAAAGGCTATAGAAGAAGCCGAGAGTTCTTGAATCCTTTCTTTTCCCCTCTTTTGACTTTTTCTATCCTATATCATTTGATAGCATGTTTTTTGACTAACGAAAACTTTATATTAAGTTCTACTAATAAAAGTTTAAAACACTACATGGAGGTGTGGTAATGCCAGCAACTTTTGCCCTTGTAATATTAGGTGTCTTCCTCTTGTTGATGCTTGTTTTGAGCGTTAAAGTTATCAGGCCATATCAGAAAGGTCTTGTTGAAAGGCTTGGGAAGTTCAACAGAATCTTAGAGCCAGGAATACACTTTATTATACCCTTTATGGAAAGAGTAAGGATAATAGACATGAGAGAGCACGTCATTGATGTTCCGCCGCAAGAGGTTATCTGTAAGGATAACGTTGTTGTTACAGTTGATGCTGTTGTGTATTATCAAATATTGGATCCCGTAAAGGCTGCATACAACGTCAGCGACTTTCTCTTAGCTATCATAAAACTTGCACAAACAAACTTGAGAGCAATAATTGGTGAGATGGAGCTTGATGAGACGCTAAGCGGAAGAGATATCATAAACGCTCGCTTGAGAGAAGAGTTAGATAAAATCACTGATCGTTGGGGTGTTAAGATTACAAGAGTTGAAATCCAAAGAATTGATCCACCAAGGGACATACAAGAGGCCATGGCTAAGCAGATGACTGCTGAGAGAGAAAAGAGGGCTATGATATTGTTGGCTGAAGGTAAGAAGGAGAGTGCAATCAAGCAAGCTGAGGGTGAAAAACAGGCGAGAATTTTGAGAGCAGAAGGTATAAAGCAGGAACAAATCCTAATTGCCGAAGGTCAGGCTGAAGCTATAAAGAAAGTTCTTGAGGCCTTGAAATTAGCTGATGAAAAGTATCTCACGCTTCAATATATTGAGAGGCTTCCGGAGCTGGCCAAGTACGGCAACTTAATAGTCCCATATGATACAGAAGCATTAATTGGCTTGTTAAGAGTCCTTCAAAAAGTTAGCAAGACAAAGCTACCAGAGCCAAAAGAAAATCCACCTGAGGATTCATCAGAAAATACTCCAATGGAAACAGAAAATGATAAAACTGATGAAAAATTAAAGAAAGTCTGGGAGTGATGTGTGATGGACTATTTCCCTATTTTACTTTTAATTTTGGGCTTGTTGATCATAGTCCTTGACATGATGGTTGCAGCGTTTATAACACCGATTGGTATAGCATTTGCTGTTCTTGGTTTATTGCTTGGGTTTGGTGTAAATTTCAACGTAGCTTTTGTTATATCATTAGTTGCTGCTGTCATTAGTTACCAGCTCTTTGCTAGGTTAATAAAGAAAGAGACTGTAGATATTGGAAAGCCCAAATACACCTTTGAGCTTAAAGGAAAAAAAGGTAAAGTGAAAAAGATTAAAGGAGATGAAGTCTGGGTTGAGCTTGAAGGGGAAGAATGGCTCGCTAAACCTCTCGATAATATTAAAGAAGGAGATGACGTTGTTGTGGTTGATGTTGACGGTGTAAAGCTCATAGTTAGAAAAGCTTGATTAGATTTTTAAATCTCTTGTTCCTTTTCTATTAAGGTGGCTCAAATGAAAATATACGTGAAAGTTTATCGTGTTCAAGGCGAAATTCTGCTGGCAGCATGTGATGAGGAGCTAATTGGTAGGACATTCAGAGAAGGTGGGCTTAAGTTGGAAGTTAAGGAAAGGTTCTACAAAGGTGAGCTTAGAGATGTTGAAGAACTTGAACATCTCTTAAAGGAGGCAACAATAGCAAACCTAGTTGGAGAAAGATGCGTTGGTAAAGCCATTGAGCTTGGCTATGTCGACAAAGAGAGAGTGCTTTACATCCAAGGGGTTCCCCATGCTCAGATGGCCAAAATGCTATGGTGAGATACAGTAGGGAGAATACTCCGCAATAACAGTATTGTTCTTTATAAAGGCTTTATCTAATGCGAACAGCACATTCTTTCCTTGGAAGCTTTCCACTATTGATGCATTCACATAAATCTTAAATCTTAGAATTCCCTCATCACTTGGATAGTAAAGCTTTAGTGTCCAATTCTTTTTCTCAACAGTGGGAGTGCAGTAGTACAAAGCATTAACGCCGATTATGTATTCAGTTTCATTAATTTCAATTGGAGGAGGTGTTCTGACAATAAGTATAGGCATGTAATAAACAGTTGAATTTTTCGGAAGACTCCAGAGCTCTTTTAGAGAAGTATCAAAAACTTTACCATAAGCTCCATTAATGCATGCAAACTCTGGTTTACTTTTATTCGAAGAAACTATCTCAACAAACTCTTCCTTTGAACATAACATGGTGGTATTTTCAATATAGTCTTTAACTCGATAAATTCTGATTCGTTTGTACTTTAAAGGTGGAAGAGAAGTAATTTGTATGGTTCTCTTGGAGGGAATATCACCAATATAATATTTTCCATATAGGGACAAAGTACTTTCTGAAGAACTCGTGGATTGATGTTGTATGCATCCAGCAGTTAGTATGAAGACAATAAGTATCGAAATGAGAATGTTGACTTTCATGTTTTCCCTCATAATTAATTCTTTTTTGTGTTTAGTTTATATTTTTATAGAGGTTAAGTTTTTATTGAAGATAAGGCAGTTGATGATGGTGAGGGTTATGAGTGAGAGATTCTGCTATAGGTGTGGGATAAGTGAGAGTGAGGGCGGTCCTTTAATAGATGGGCTCTGTCAAGTCTGTTTTAGAAAAGAAAATCCTGTACTTTTAATAGAAAATGAAATTAACACTGAATTGTGCCAGAACTGTGGGAGTTATAAAAAGAGGGGGGCTTGGGTTGATCCTCAAAACTATGAACTTGACCAGCTTATCTTTGAAGTTGCTGAAAATGCTCTGCTTGAAAATCTTGCAATGGATGAGCGCATCAAAGAAATAAGAATAATCCCAAAGGAGGAACTTGATGAAATTGAAGGGCTCCCAGTTGGTGTTGCATACGTAAGTTACGAGCCGGTTAACTGGCACATTGACTACTTTCCAGCGATTGTAATCTATGAACTCGAAACAAAAGCTAGAATTCATGAAATGCAGAGAGAACTTCACCATGAAAAGAAGACTGTTACAGTTTATGTCAGGCAGACAGTTTGTCCGAGATGTCAAAAGTTTCTTGGAGGCTACTTCGAGGCTATTCTGCAAGTTAGAGCTGAGGACAGAGAGCTGACTAAGGAGGAGAGAGACGAAATTGTAAAGCTCGTCCAAGAGAAAGTGGATGAGATAATGAAGAAGGACAGGATGGGGTTTATTCAAGACACCGTTGAGCTTGATGAGGGTGTTGATTTCTACATGGGTTCAACTAGGTCGGCAAGAAAACTTGCTCAAGCAATAAGAGACAAATATGGTGGAACAATAAGTGAAGCCTATGAGCTCATTGGTCTTGACAGGCAGACGAGCAGAGAAGTTTATAGAACTAGTGTAAGTGTTAGACTTCCTAAGTTCAGAAAAGGGGACATCGTTAGTGACAGGAATGGGAACATATATCGTGTCGAAGAAGTTAATGGAAAAGGAATGAACCTCACAAACTTAGCAACCCATGAGAGTGAGCACAAAGACTGGAAGACTATAAAGAGAGAGGGTGTTGATTTAGTTGAACATGAAAAGAGGGAAGCGATGCTTACAAGCTTAACTCCTAAAGAAGCTCAATTCATGGATATGGAAAATTATGAAACATTTGAAATTGAAAGACCAGAGATTGATCTAAAGGAAGGAGAAATCTACAAGCTCGTGAAAATTAAAGGCAAATACTACATTGAGAGTAAAAAGGAATAATCTCACAACTTTTATAATTCTTGGCGTTTCTCTTTTTCTTGGGTGATAAAATGAGGGTTATAGGTGTTGATCCTGGAACAAGGAGCTTTGACGTTATTGGTCTCGAGGATGGAAAGATAAAGCTCGACTTAAGCTTTCCAAGTGAAGTTGTAGCTGAAGAGCCGAGTAAAATTGTAAGAGCCATTGAAGAGTTCAACGCTGACGTAATAATTGGGCCTTCTGGTTATGGAATTCCGCTGAAGCACATCAGTGAGCTAACTGAAAAAGACAGATTTGAGATGACCCTCGTTAGGGAAGAGGAGATGAAGCAAATCCCCGTTTTAATTGGTCTCCAGAAGATGGTTGATGAGATGAGAGAAAAAGAGATGAACGTTTGGTTTATTCCAGGAATAATACACCTCCCAACGGTGCCCGAATTTAGGAAATACAACAAGATTGACATGGGAACTGCAGATAAAATGGCAATAACTGTTTTAGCAATCTACGATCAAGCTAAGCGCTTAGGCATTCCCTATGAAGAGGTTTCATTCGCTTTGCTTGAGGTCGGCTTTGGCTACAACTTTGCTGGAGCAGTTGACAAAGGAAAGATAGTCGATGGAATTGGCGGAACTATCTTTCCCGGGCCGGCATTTGTCAACAGCGGCGCTTTGGATGGAGAGGTTGCTTATCTGATTGGTGAGATAAAGAAGTGGCACCTCTTCTACGGAGGTGCTTCAATAATAGCGACCGGTGAGATTTTATCTCCAGAAGAGTTTGTCAAGCGTCTAGATGAGGAAAACTTTGCAAAAGCCTGGGAGGCAATGAAAGACGGCTTTGTAAAGGCCATAGCAAGTGAATTGGCAATTATTGAAAAGCCGAAGGAGATAATCGTCTCTGGAAGGCTTATGCGCATCAAAGAGCTTAGAGAGGACGTTAAAGATCTCCTTGAGGAAAAGTTTGATTTGCCTGTGGTTAAGCAGAGAGGCTTGGAAGGAAAAGCTAAGGAAGCCGCCCAAGGAAGTGCAATAATCGGCGATGGTCTCTTGGGGGGTCAGTTTAAAGATTTAGTTGAACATGTTGAAATTAAAAAAGCTAGAGGAAGTGTTTTGGATTATGTGAAGTTTCCTTTGAATCTTTAGCTTTTCTACATTTTGCCCGTCAACTTTTTAACCATTGGTTTTGAACCTTTCATGGTGTAGAAAAATGAGTAAGAGAGTTGTTATCATCGGTGGTGGAGCTGCTGGAATGAGTGCTGCTTCAAGAATCAAACGTTTAAAGCCCGAATGGGATGTTAAAGTCTTTGAAGCAACGGAATGGGTCAGTCATGCTCCTTGTGGAGTTCCTTACGTTGTTGAGGGTATATCACCAAAAGAAAAGCTGATGCACTATCCACCAGAGTTTTTCATTAAAAAGCGTGGAATAGATTTGCACCTAAATGCAAGAGTTATCGAAGTTGAGCAAGGACAAGTTAGAGTTCAGGAGAAAGATGGAGAGAAGAGCTATGAGTGGGACTACTTGGTTTTCGCTAATGGAGCTTCACCAAAGCTTCCACCTATTGATGGAATTGACTTAAAGGGAGTTTTCACAGCCGATTTGCCTCCCGATGCAGTTGCGATAAGAGAGTATATGCAGAAATATGATGTTAAGGATGTAGTGGTTATTGGAACTGGATATATAGCACTGGAAATGGCTGAAGCTTTTGCTGTTCAAGGGAAAAACGTAACGCTTATTGGAAGGAGTGAGAGGGTTTTGAGAAAATCCTATGACAAAGAAATCACCGACATAGTTGAGACAAAACTTAGGGAGCATATAAACCTCCGTTTGCAAGAGCTAACAATAAGAATTGAAGGCAAAGAAAGAGTTGAGAAAGTCATCACGGATGCAAATGAGTACAAAGCTGATTTAGTAGTAATAGCAACAGGAATAAAGCCAAACATTGAACTAGCAAAGGAGCTTGGAGTTAGAATTGGAGAAACCGGTGCAATATGGACGAACGAAAAGATGCAGACGAGCATAGAGAATGTTTACGCGGCAGGTGATGTTGCTGAGACCAAACATTTAATTACTGGAAAAAGAGTCTGGGTTCCACTAGCTCCGCCAGGAAATAAGATGGGTTACGTTGCTGGTAGCAATATAGCCGGAAAAGAAATTCATTTCCCCGGTGTTCTGGGAACATCAATAACAAAGTTCATGGATCTAGAAATTGGAAAGACAGGCTTGACTGAAAGCGAGGCATTGAAAGAAGGCTACGAGGTCAAGACAGCTTTCATTGAAGCAAGGACAAAGCCCCATTACTACCCGGGTGGAAAGAAAATCTGGCTCAAGGCAGTGGCAGATAAAGAAACCAACAAGCTATTAGGACTTCAAGCGGTTGGTTCAGATATACTGCCAAGGATTGATGCATTTGCCGTAGCTCTGCAAGCTGGTTTTACGACAAAGGAGCTGTTCTTTGCTAACTTAGCCTACGCTCCACCATTTGCACCAGTGTGGGATCCACTAATAGTGCTGGCAAGGGTTTTGAAGTTTTGATTTTTTAAATCCTCACCTTTTTTAGGAACATTAAGCTCAAGAGAGCGAATAATGAAGATGCTCCAAAGTTTGCTGTAAATCCGCCTGCGTAAACTAAGAATCCACTTGAAAAGCTTCCTATTATGTAGCCAAGTGAGTTGATTAAGTTAAATGTCCCCATTGCTGTTCCTTTTTCCTTTTCCCCAGCAAGTTTCCCAACAATTGAAGTTGATGATATGCTTATGAATGACCATGAATAGCCAGCAAGGAAGTATGAAAGAAAGGCTAATGGTAGTAGATATGGGACTATAAATGCTCCTATAAGGATGGTTGTAATTCCGAGTAGTCTTAGTGCTATACCCTCCTTTAAAACCTTCAGCTTGTCTTTGTTTTCCAACATTAATCCAACTCTTAAATACATAAAAGCTGAAACTGCTGAATTTAGAATTGCTGCTAGGTATATGTACTCTCTTCCAAAACCGTTCTCTGCTAGTAGCACTGGGAATTGGGAGAAATACATCCCAGAGGATATCCAAAATAGAAACGATGCAAAGTAAAACTTTCCAAATTTTGGCTTTCTAAGGTTTATATGCAGCATGAAAGTTGGCACATAGCGGATTTTCTCGATTACATAATTACCAAAAATCATGATGCTCTTCCTATTCACATAGATTGGGATTTCTCTAATCGTTTTGGCCCCCAATATAAGTGATGGAATGTTAAGGAGAGCAAAGAGAAGTAAGAGTTGTCTTATTGTGAGGTACTTTGAAAGAACAAAACCCAATCCTAACCCAAAGACCCATCCCCAACCGCTTATCTCGTTGAACTTACCAATCCCATAATCCCAGCTGTGCTTCCTAACACTCCTGAGAACGAGAACTATTGGTACAGAAATCGTTGAAGCTAAGAAAAATGAGTAGACTGCGTTAAGCAGAATAAATTCAACTGGACTGTTTGTGAGAGAAAGGCCAGCTAAAAACACACTAACGCTGAAAAATCCGAAAAGTATAAAGACTTTTCTCCTTAACGTTTTATCGCTCAGCTTTCCCCAGAACAAGCTACCAATCATTGAAGATAGACTTGCGAGAGAGTTCATTATTCCAACCATCTGAGCATTTCCGCCGAGCTGAAGGAGATACAGAGGCATTAGGATTGAGCTCCCGCCAGTTGAGATTTTGAAGGGCACGAATGAGTAAAACCATGTGGGAATCTTTGATATTCCATAATACCTGTGAGAGACCTTCTTTGCATGCATTGTGGCGTTTATTCTTTGACTCATTCAAACCACCTTGAGGCGGGTAAAGGGCGATTTTGAGTTTATAAAGATTTGTGTCCTTAGAAGTAGCATGATGAACAGCTATGTGCCGAGAGCTGGTGCTAAAAATAATACTTTACCCCTACTAGTTGCGGGATAAGAGTGGTATCGTTTTTTTGTCGTGAAGCTTTTGTTTTGAGGCTTTCTTTAAGAAGACTATATTATGAACTTTTACTTGAATCGCTGAGAGACAACATCTGTAGCATATGTGAAGATGGAGGAGAAAATCTGATCTACTCTCCAGAAAACAACCTTTTAAGTTTCTCAGCCTCTGGAAATCTGTTTATAACCCCTTTAATCGTTTTTTCTATGTCTTCTTCGACATTCTCTGAAATCCATCCATGTCCCGGAAGCAGAAGTTTTATCTTGAGGGTGTTGAGCCTTCTCAAGGAGTTGAAATATTCTCCCAAGCTCCCGGAGTCGTAAATGTTCGATATAACTCCATTTGCAAAGAGAGTATCTCCAGAGAATAAAATTCTTTTCCTAGGCTCATAAAGACACATGCTGCCTGAGGTATGTCCCGGCGTGTGAATTACCTTCAAAAACCATCTTCCCGCATCGATGACATCTTCATGGTTCATCCAGAGATGAACTTTGTAACCAATTACTTCTTGTCCATGAGCCCTACAGTGGGTAACTTCATCGTCTCCATATACTATTTTCACAGCCGCATATTTATATGCTCCAGTTAAGGAATGCTTTTGCAAGTAAATGTTTCCACCAATGTGGTCAAAGTGCTCGTGAGTATTTATGACAATGTTGATATCCTCTGGCTTTACGCCAACATAGTTCAGTCCTTCTTTTAGTTTTGGAAAATCGCCAGCAGTTCCGGAATCGATTAGGATGTTTATGTCCCCCAAAATGAGATACACATGGCTTGAAAGCTTTCCAGGTTTGATCTGATATAAGTCTTTCATAATTTTCTTAACTATGGGAAAATCTGCCTGCATAAACGAGAAGGTTAATCAAAAGTTTATGAAGTTTGCGCATCTGTTTTTGTAAAATTGACAAGCTAAAGCTTTTATATCTTGAACTACCACAAAAATGGGGGATTAAGATGTGTCGCATACTCTTTGCGGTTGGAGAGGGAGAGAAAGTAAAATCGCTGGTTGATACATTAGTTAAAGCCTCTGAAAATGATCCATACAAAGCCAAAAGGAAATGGGGCGAAAAACATAAGGACGGCTGGGGATACCTTCTCTTGGTAAATAATAGTGTAGTCCACTACAAAAGTGAGAAACCAATTTTTGGGGATCTAGGTGAAGTAGAAAAGCTCAAGGAGAGATTGGAAGAATTTGTCGTGCTTTTAGCTCACACGAGGGCAGCAAGTCAAGGAGAAGTGAGGCTTTTTAACGTTCATCCTTATCACTTCTCGACAGAGAGGGGCTTTGAATTTTGGATTTTCCACAATGGTGACTTAAATAAAGAAAAACTGGTGGAGTTAGGAAAGTTCAATGGAGAAGTATTGAAAAACGCTTCAGACAGCTACACAATGGGTGTTTATCTTTCTAGAAAGCTTGAAGGAATTGAAAAAGAACAAATTTTAAGACGCTTTAGAGAGCTAAAAGGTACTGTAAATTCGGCATTAAACACAGCTTCTTTATTTATAGATGCCAATGGCAAGGTTCGAGGATTCATTACAGCATATATGAAAGATGATTTGCTGAAACATGAAACCGAGTACAATTATTACAGGCTCTTAAAGCTTAAAAAAGACCTCTTTGCAGTAGTTTCATCAACCTTTGAGCTTTACAGCGATTTGCCTTTTGAGCACGTTGAAAACGGCACTGCATTCTACATAAAAATCGAGCCAAAAGAAATGAAATTTGAGGTTGAAGAAATCAAACTTTGATTTCAATATAAAGAGTCCACAGCACAAAGATAAGAGTGGTTAGCACTGTGAGAGTGGGAGAAAAGTTAGACAAACGAACAGAGACTGCCAATGCTCCGTTGAGAATTAGCAAACCAATTAAAACTGTGAGGAAATCAAACTCCAGCCCTTTTCTTTCCAACGTCTTGAGGAAGTGAATCTGAGCTAAAAAAGGAAATATCGTCAAGATGCCAAGGACAGATACTGCAGCGTACGCTATGAACGTTATTATCTCCCAGTCTTTCTTTTCTTCACTCTTCATCTGTGATCCCCTTTTAAATTTCAATCACGTATTTTCTGCTTTCCTTTGAAAACCCCTTGAAACATCCCAATTTCAGCTTTTCTATTGCTTTTTCAATATCAACAACTTTCATGGATGCAACATGGGTTATCCTCGTTCCTTTAAAGAACTCTGGCAAAACCTGTCCAGTTGGTCCTGTAAGGAGAACGATTTTTGCCTTTTTTGCTCTTTCAGCTATCATATCAATGGTTCCGTTTACTATGCAAGTTGCGCTTGCAATGACAGCATCCACCTCTGGTAGAAGGCAGTATTCTAAAGAATCACTTAACGTTTCTCTATCCCATAACCTTGGATTGCGCTCGAAGATGTACAGCTTAAAATTCCTTTCGCGTAGTGCTTTAACTATTGGTGGCATGTTTCCGATAACTGCTATTTTTTCAATGTCATCAGAGAGAAGTTCTACAGCGTCGATCCACTTCGCATTGCTCAAATCGATGTAATACTGAGAAACTGCGTTTATTGCTGCCAAGGCTAGGGTTCTTTCAACGGCATTTAGACTATCAGCCTTTTTTATAAACTCTTCTAGGCTTGGCTCTTCGATTGAGTTCTCATATCTTTGGATTTCCTCCGGCAGAGTCATGGCAACTCCGAGGGCTTTGCTCTTCTCACCCTCAACAAGGACATAGGAATAGGGAAGACCAAAGGAAAAATCAATGAGTTCCAAGCCTTTTGCAAGCTTTAGCGCTTCTTTTTTGAATTTCTTTAATAGCATTTTATCACCCTCTTTCAACTCTAATTCCTTTTAGACCTTCTATTCCAAGCTCAGGAATTTTGAACTCGCCATTATCATAGGTAATCGTTGGATTTTTATCAAGCACTTCTTTGAGGGAATACTCAAATCTTCCATTTTTTGTTACAAAGACAACTTTCTTCGCAGTTTCCTTTAATATTGCCTTGTCAAGGACATCCTTAAGCTTTGCTGAATTGCTCTCGTTCTTTACGATTGCATCTATTCCTTTAAAGATGTTTAGGGTTCTTGGTGAGAAGTAGAGTATGTTGAAGACTTCTCCATAGACGGAAAAGCACTCTTTCTTTCTTACAAACTCTACAATCCTGATTTTCTTAATCCAGTTGCACCTGCAGCCATAGCTTAGGTCAACCACGAGCTTTATTGGAGCATCGCTTCCTTGAAGAGGCTTTCCGTCTACATAAAGAGCCAGAACCATCTTGGTGTAGTAGGGAATGCTCACCATGTATAAATCGTTGGAAATGAAGTTAATGACGTCCCCTTTTCCAAGCTTTTGAGGTGGACCTCCTTTCCACTTTAAAGTTCTCCCAACTGATAGGTCCTTGTCAAGCATTTCTTCCATCTGGATCTTTTTGAGCTCTTCCAGCGTATATTCCTTGACCTCATCATTGTTTATGACATAAACTGTCCAGTTTGAGTAGTCTTCGGTTGAAGCATTTAGAGGTATCATAGTTGGTGTTGTTGTCGCTTCGTGACCAATGCATCCAAGGGAAAAAATAATTCCAAGAAGAGTAAAAATAGCAAATATGCTTCGCTTCATGGAATCACCCTATTACAATCTCTTTCAAATCCTTAACCCACGTTTTAGTAGGCTCACCTGGAATTACCACCCTAAACTCTGTAGTGAGAATAGCTTTATCGTTCTCGTAGACTTTTTCAAATTCTAACGTTGCACTGTAGCCATCTTTTGCTATAAACGTTACCTTTGTTGCATCATCCTCTGGTCTGGCATTATCGAGCAGGAGTTTCAGAGGAATTCCGCTGAAAGTGACATTTTTCCCTTTAAGTTCAACTGTCACTGTTTCTCCAAAGGACTTCATGAGCTCTTCAATATCCTCTTTTGTCACTACAACAGTTACTTTTGTTTTCCCATGAATCACAACTGCATTTTCGTCTCCGATGAGCCTTATTTCCTTAAGCCACTTGACCCAAAGCTTTCCAGGCTGATCTGGAATGACTAGCTTTACTGGACCTCCATTGTCTGGGCCTAGCAGTTCCCCATTCTCCCACCAGCAGAGATAGCCGTTCTTTAAGTCCTCCATGCTCAGTGTAACATCATAACCATCTTCAGCTATGAACTTGACCCATTTAACTTTGCTTTTATCGACACCCACCTTCTCGAAAACTTTTGCGAGCGGAACACCTATGTATGTGTTGTTTATCTTTGCTCCTGTTGACTTTACTAGAGTGGCATTAAACTTGACGCCACCAAGTGCTTCCAGCTCCTCTAGGGTTATTCTACCAGTTGCGAGTCCACTGATCTCTATTGCAAATGTTTCTTGCTGAGTAGCACTCGTTGTCGATGAGTGAATGCTGGCTGTGGTGGATGAAACTGAGCTGATTGTGGGTGACGTGGCTGTCTCTTGACTTATACAGCCACAAATAAAGACCAATAGTACAAGTAAAGCAATTCCAAATCTTTTCACGGCAACCACCGTCAAATATGAAAACAAATTGATATATAACACTTCTGTTAAACAATCTTGCTAACTGTTAAATAGAAAAATTTATTAATTTGAGCTGTCACCAAGGAAATATGATAATTGGAATCACAGGTGAACGAGGAGTTGGAAAGACCACTGTGCTGAAAAAAGTCATCAAAGAGCTGAATGACGTATACGGTATCATAAGCGAGCGCTTTGACGGCGGATTCTATGTTGAGGACGTGAAAACTGGGAAGAAAATGGTATTGGCATCAGAAAGAGAGAAGATTGGTTTTAAGCTCAGAAAGTTCTATTTCAACCCAGAGGCTATTAAGTTCATGGAGCGGGCACTGCAGAGAGGCGGCAGAATTATGGTGTATGATGAGATTGGATATCTGGAATTGCTCGGCTACTTTGATGTTTTTAAATACATCAAAGAGGATTGCGTTTTAATAGTTAGAAAGGATTTTCTTGATGAAATATCCAAACAAATTCCATTTGATGTTGTTTTTGAGGTTACCGTAGAGAATAGAGATTGGATTTGGAGAAAAATTCTCGAGACCCTAAAGTCCTAGTTTATCAGGAACGACAATTTTCCTATCATCAATTTTCACTATGCGCGTCTTCAGCTCATACAACAGATTTAAATTTTCCTCATTAACCACTTCATCAATTCTGCCGTGCATCAGGATTTTCCCATCCTTCATTAAAAAGACTTCATCGCAGAAGGTAAGTGCCAGATTTGGATCGTGAAGGGACAAGAGAACGAGCTTTTCAAGCTTCTCTGCAATTTTCTCAATGACTGAAAGAACTAAAAGCTGATTCTTAAAGTCAAGGAAAGAGGTAGGTTCGTCAAATACCAGTAGCTTTCCATCTTGAGCAAGAGCCCTCGCTATGAGCACGAGCCTTTTTTGCCCTCCGCTTAGAGAGGTAAACGGTCTGTCTTTGAGATCATTTATACCAAGCATCTTTAAAGCTTTGAGTGCTTTGTCTTCATCTTCCCTCTTAGGACCTTCAAAGAGATTTACATAGGGATTTCTGCCCATGAGAACGACTTCAAAAACCGTGTAAGGAAAGTTTATTGAGAACTCTTGGGGAGCGTATGATACGAACTTTGCCCTCTCTTTGAAGCTCAGCTTAATCAAGTCAACCCCATCGAGCTCTACCCTTCCTGACTGTGGTCTTAAAATCCCCACGATGCATTTTAAAAGTGTGGACTTTCCAGCTCCGTTGGGTCCAAGTAGGCAGCCGACACCGCTTTTAAGTTCAAAACTAACTCCTTTCAGCACTTTTCCGTTGCGGTAAGCAAATTCTAAATTTTTAACCTTGAGCATTCCTATACCTCCTGGCGAGTATTGCAACTAGTATTGGAGCTCCAATTAATGATGTAACAACACCGAGAGGAAGTTCTGAAGGAGTCAGCGTTCTGGCTATATCATCGCATATTAAAAGAAGCGTTGCTCCTACGAATGCAGACGCTGGGACTAATTTTCTGTTATCATAACCCACAATGAGCCTTGCTATATGAGGTGAAACCAGACCAACCCAGCTTATCATCCCGCTTATCGCCGTTGTCGCTGAAACTGCCAACGCTGCCAAGCTTATGATAACCTTTCTGTAGAGCGAGACGTTCATTCCAAGGGCTTTCGCCTCGTCGTCTCCAAGGGAGAGCACATTAAATGCCCAGCGCATGGCTGTTAAACCAAAAATTCCAAGAAGAATAGGGATTGAGAAGAATTTCAAATCTTCCCATCTAATGCCTGCAAAACTTCCAAGCAGCCAGAAGACTATCGTTGGGAGCTTATCATAGGGATCAGCCAAGTATTTGGCTATTCCCACAAGAGCGGAGAAAAATGCAGAAACTGCTATTCCAGCAAGCAGAAGGCTGATTATTCCATCTCCAACAAGTCTGCTCATTTTATACGCTATAACAACTGCAACCAAGCCGAAGACGAATGAAAATGTTTGCACCAAATATGGGTTGAACGAAAACAGTAATATAGCGATGACAGCTCCAAAGGCAGCACCACTCGTAACGCCAAGGATGTTTGGTCCTGCAAGATGGTTTCTGAAAAGATTCTGAAAAGCCAGTCCAGCTAAGGAGAGTGCAGCCCCTGCCAGTGATGCAGCAATAATTCGAGGTAATCTTACATCAAGAATTATAGTTCTGGCTAGTTCAGTCATATGGACGGGATTGACGAATAACCTTCCAATGAGGAGCGAAATAAAGAAAACTGTGAAATAAAGCAAAGCAAAGCGCTTCAACTTATATCACCAACTATCTTAACTTTGTCGATGCTTATTCCGAAGAACTTCTGATAGAACTCATCCGCTTTCTTCTTAATGTTCAAGTCCTTGAAGAGGTCTGGATGCAGAACTTTGGCAGTCCAGTATAAGCCAAGAATCCACTTTGGCGCTGGGTAGTCCCAGCTCTCCCCATCGTTGGGCATTGCATAAACTTTGCCTTCCTTTACAGCTTTTATACTACTCCATGCTGGATCATTGAGTATGTCCTCTTTAACCTTGGTACTTGGATATTTTAGGGAATAGCTAACAACGAGTATAACATCTGGATCCCACCTTGCAACCTGTTCAACGTTTATTACATTCCATCCCCCTGGTAATTCTTTAGAAACGCTTATTCCTCCCGCCATTTCAATGAGAACATTCTGGAAATATTCCCTGCCTGGAGCTTTGAAGGCTTTGCTCTTTAGACTGTAATAAATAAGCAGAACCCTTGGCTTTTCACTTTCCGGTATTTTGGCTGTTCTTTCAGTCACAACTTTCATGGCGCTCTTGTAATATTCAATTGCTTCTCTTGCCTTGTCTTCCTTTCCGAGTGCTTTGCCCATTATCTCAAGACTCTTCAGGTAGTTTTCGACAGTTTCTAAGTCCAACGCAATTACTGGAATGCCGAGATTCTCAATCTGTTCGTTGAGCCTCTCATTACCCCATGCGGCTGTAAATACTACATCAGGGTTGAGCTTTTTGACTTCTTCAACGTTTGCACTTTTGGGACTACCAACGAATATCATCCTGTTTTTCATTCCTGGGTCGATTAGTTGAATAAAGGCATCGTTCATTGCTAGTGGTGTACTCCCAAGAACCTTTTCTCCTTCACCGAGCAGGTAAACCATTTGAGTTGCAAGGCCATAGAGTGAGACTATCCTTTCAACCGGCTGCTTTATTCTAACTGTTTTTCCTCTGAAGTCAGTAACTTCCACATATCCTGTTTTTGTTGTGGTTTCTTCATTTCCTTCAGCTGCTTTGATTACTTCTATTCTTATGACAGCCTTAACCCACAGGTTTCCAGGTGTTATGTAGCATCTGTCCTTATTTACGAGAGCAATCTGGAGAGGATAAATGTTCTCGTCGAGTTTGAATTCTATGGGTTTCCCATTGAACTCATAGGCTATTATTGGCACAACGCTCCCTTTAATGGGGTTGCCGTTCTCGTCCATTGTATCGATGCCCTTTCCAAGAACAAAATCATAGCTTACGGTAACTGAATATCCATCTGCTGCTGTTATAATGTAATTATAGTCAGGAGAAAGACCATTCACAAGCTTGAGGAGATCGGTAAGAAGAACGCCTTTGTAAGTCCCAACAGCTTTGATGGAGCCTGCTTTTGTCTTAAGTCCTCCTTTACCCTCAAACTGTGGCAGTTTTTTAATGTCTTCAAGAGTTAAGGCTTTTTCTTCACCATTAGGACCAATGAGCCTCAAAACTACTTCGTTCTTTTCCTGTGTTGAAGTTGAACTTGAAATTGTTGGTGAGATGCTCTTTTCAGGGGTGACTGTTTTTGTTCCAGTTATACACCCGCTTGAAATCACGCTAAACATCAGGACTCCAATCAAAAGCAGTATTAAGCACTTTTTCACGGTAACCACCGAGAAATACACATCTTTGTGGAATTTAAACATTTTGTGTAAACAAAAATGTTTATGTTAAATGTTTATATTTACAAGAATCTCGAGAGTATCGAAACACTTAAATTTAGTTTCATATTACATGTCTCTTGGGCGTTGAAAATATGGAACGTCGGTTAGTAATAGCATTCATAATTTGTGCAATCCTAATTGTGTTGCCTTTTGCCGTTAAGCTAGCTGAGAATAGTCTGCAGTCAGAGGTTTCCTTACCTCAGCAAAACACAACTTTAGTTTCAAATGGCATTTACTACTTAGGCTCCGCCGTTTCTCATGAAGGTTCTGACCTGCTTTGCGTTGTTCCCGCTAAAGCTTATGTTCCCGAAGCCGGTACTGAGGTTACAATCAACGTTACAGTTAAGTTTAAGCATGCTCAGCCATGTCCATATCCGGATTGGAAGATTCTAACTGAGAATCCAGTTAATGTTGAAGTTGTCAGCGAGAGTGAGACCAAGCTGGCTGATGCATACACAGCAGTTAAGCAGTATACAGTAAAAGTTCTTGGGAATGGAGCGCTTGATGTGGTGTTTAAATATGGAAGTGGATGTCCTTACGGTACGGAAGAAAGAGTCACAGTTTACTTTTACATTGGAACTCCATCAGAAGAGGAAATAGCAAATACTTCTGCTCAAGTTCCCGAACTTAATACAACTGAGAAGGTCATAGTGGGAGTCATTGAAGAGGTAAATCTTGGAGAACGCTATTTTGTTGTCAATTCAACTAAGATTGCAATCAGAGGAAAGTGGAGGAGCAATGAAGGAGCAGAATACAACTGGAAGGAAATGCTTGCCCTCCTTAAAGTTGGAGAAAGGGTTGAAGTTAAGGCCACTTATGAAGATGGTGAATGGAAAGCCTATTAGATAACGATAAACGGCAAAACGTTCGTTAAGGGGTGATAAAATGAGCTTTAAGCTTAGGATGTGGGTGTCTCTAACTCTCTTTGTTTTGTGGCTGATAACTGGGATAACAGGTATCTTTCTCCTCATAGGTCCTCTTTTTGCTAAGTGGGGGATTTCTCTGCCCATATCATTGATGGATACGATTCACATATATGTTGGCTTTGCTTTCTTTGGGCTATCAGTTGTCCATGTTGCCCTTAACTGGTCTGCAATGAAAAACTATTTCCGCAAGCTTATGCAGTGAGCTTTTTGCTTTTTCTTTGCTTCTCAATTTTTGAATTTCGAAATCTTTATACACCATTAGGCTCACCTAATTTCGGTGAAAGTCAATGATAGCATTTGGCCCTGTTCCATCTCGCAGATTAGGAAAGAGTCTAGGCATAAACAACATTCCGTATAAGGTATGTTCATATGCTTGTGTTTACTGCCAAATTGGAAGAACAATCAGGATGGAAGTTGAAAGGAGGGCATTTTATAACCCCGGGTTAATCCTCAAGGAAGCTAAAGAAAAAGTTGAGAAAGCAAGGGTAAAAGGAGAGCATGTTGATTATATCACATTCGTCCCAGATGGTGAACCAACTTTAGACATTAACCTTGGAAGAGAAGCTGAGCTTCTGAAAGAACTTGGAATCCCTTTGGCAATTTTAACTAACTCCTCTCTAATCTGGAGGGAGGATGTTAGGGAAGATTTGATAAAGTTTGATTTCGTCTCCCTAAAGCTTGATGTCGTAAGCGAGCAGCTGTGGAGAAAAATTGACAGACCGCACAAAAGCTTGAAGCTTGATGAAATCCTTGATGGAATGCTCAAATTCAGAAAAAGCTTCAAAGGAAAACTCGTAACAGAGACTATGCTCATTGATGGAATTAATTATGGAGACGAATTTGAGGAGATTGCTGAGTTTTTGAAGGAGCTTAAACCGGATATAGCTTATATAGCTATTCCAACGAGGCCCCCAGCGGAGAGGTGGGTTAAGCCAGCTAATGAGGAAACGATAAACGAGGCATTTCAGATTTTTGCCAAGGCTTTAGGAAGTGACAGAGTGGAGTATCTCATTGGCTATGAGGGGAATGCATTTGTTTTTACAGGAAATGTCGAGGAGGATTTGCTGAGCATAACGTCAGTTCATCCAATGCGAGAAGATGCTGTTAAAGATCTTCTCAAAAAGGCCAATGCAGAGTGGGATGTTGTTGAGAAGCTTTTGAAGGAAGGAAAGCTTATTGAGCTTGAATATGATGGAAAGAGGTTCTATATGAGGAAGCTCAGGAGTAGAAATCTTTAATTATGTTTCATTATGAGATAATTATCTGGAAGGTGATGCCCCCTGATAGCTCTCGTATCATTCCTATTAGTTATTCTCATTTCAATTATAATTGTTAGAATAGGAACTGTTGCACTAGAGATGACTGGACTTTCTAGGGATGTTGCAGCTTTTCAGGCTCAGTCAGCTTTTTCTGGAACTGGATTCACAACTTCGGAGTCAGAATATGTAGTTTCTCATCCAGTGCGAAGAAAAATAATCAGAATTCTTATCTTTTTAGGAAGTGCGGGTATAACTTCAGCTATAGCCACTCTTGTACTGACATTCATTGGCAAGAGTGCTGAAGAAGCTAAGCAGAATTTTATTTTACTCTTAGGTGGTTTGCTAGCTTTGTATCTTTTTGTTAGGTCTAAGTGGATAGATAGAATGATGAGGAAAATAATTAGAAAACTCCTTAACAAATTCTTTCCGTCACTTAAAATTTACGACTACAATCAGCTCTTAGGTATAAGCAAAGGGTATTCAATTGCACAGATAAAAGTCAGAAAGAACAGTTGGTTGTCAAATAAAACTTTAAGAGAGCTACAGCTTGATAAGGAGGGAGTCCTTGTCCTTGGAATTTACAGAAAAGTTGGAGAAAAAGAAGTCTATCTTGGTGCTCCAAGCGGTGATACAAAAATACTGCCTGGAGACTTGATTGTTCTCTATGGGCCTGAAGAGATTATACTGAATCTCTCAAAGAGAGTTAAAGGAATTAAGGGCAAGATTGAACATGAAGAAGCAGTTGAAAAAGCAAAAATTAGAGCAATGCAGGAAGAAATGGAACTTAAAGGTGAGTAAACATGTGCGAGTATGTGTATGAAAATGGGCAGAGATGCGGTACAAAAGCGTTGAAAGGTTCAAATTATTGCTCTCTCCATATATCATTTGAGGAAGGAGAGCTCCTCTATGGGGAGAAAATTAAAAAGATTAAAGAAAGAGCTTTTCAAAAAAAGTTGGAGAGGGGGATTACGTATTTTGAAGGAGTGTACCTATATGATGCCAGAATTTCGAACTTTAAAAGTGATAAGCCAATAGTTTTTAAAAATTCCCACATAAAAACTCTAATAATTGACAATTCTGAGCTCGCTGGTGTAACGCTCTACAACTGTACAATTGAGAATCTCATAATTTTTGAAACTACTTTAAAAACACTTCTTATAAGACATTCCACTATCTTCGGAGTGAATATCTTAAAAGTCCGATTTTACATTTCAATGTATTTAAGGGACAGTCAGATAAGGTACATAATGATGAACTCTTTTGAGTACATAAAAAGTGAAGAAAAACCAAGTGAAGAGGAATACGGAGAGAGAAGCCATCTTTATGGAAGGGTTGAGCTTTTTAATCTCCAAGGAGTCAGAAAAATAGGGATAAACTCAAGATATCCATTATTAAAAAAATTCTTAGAAGAAAAAGGTATTAAAGTTGCAGAAATAACGAAAAAGCATGCAAGAGCGGAAATTTTAGCTATAAGTAGTGTCAAATTTGATGAAAACCCAAGATTCAAACGCCAAGTTAGGATTTTGATAAAATACTTTAATGGACAGCTGTTAATGGAAAATCTCTCAATTCCCGGTCATGTTCAGATAGTTGGAGGTAGAATAAAGCTTCCAGAATTTGTTCATGTTGTTATTTATAATAACCTTGTCTTTAAGAAGGTTCATTTTTATAGTGATACCACCTGGAATTTGACAGTTCTACCCAACCTGGTAGCAGAACTTGCTGTTTATGGATATATTTTGATTGAAGACTGCTATTTTAACAACCCATATATCGAAGAGATTTTTTATCGCTTAGCAAGAACAAGCTGGGAAAAAAGTGGGGATAAAGAGAAGGCAGACAGTTATTACTACTATGAGATGATTGCAAGGAGAAAGCAGAAAACCGGGAGATATTCAATCGGTTTGCCAGTAAAGTTCAGATTTCCCTCGCTTGGAATAAAAAGCCGCTTAAAGCTGAACAAAACGCGGAGAAAAACAAGAAGAATCGTTCATTCCCTTGAAGCATTTTTGGAATGGTTGCTAGCGGATATAACCTGTAAATATGGAACTGATTGGAAAAGGCCAATTGTTATTTGGATTTTTATGGTTAACATAGTCTTTCCAACAGTATTTTACATCACTAAAAGCGTTGCAAGTAATGGTGTACCTCTCAAGAGCTTTTTGGATTATGAGTACTTCAGCATAGTAACTGCAACAACACTGGGATATGGAGATTTGCATCCAATAGGAATTGGCCGTATATTTGCTTCAGCGGAAGCAATCTTTGGAATGTTCATGTGGGCAGTCTTCCTGACAGTATTTGCTAGAAAATACATGAGATAACCTTTTACATCAAAATTATTAAATTCCCATGTGATCTTAAGCTGGAGGTACAGTGATGAAAGTTGGCTTAATAATAAATCCAATAGCTGGAATGGGAGGCAAAGTTGCCTTAAAAGGTACAGATGGAGTTGTTGAAGAAGCTATAAGAAGAGGAGCTAAGCCAATAGCATTAGATTTAGCTAAGCTCTTTTTAAGTGAGCTTTCCCAGTATGAGGAATCTAAGGGTATAAAATTTTTGACAGGTCCTAAAGAGCTCGGTGAATATGCTCTTAAGGATTTCAATTTTTCATATCAGATTATCAGGCACAGGGAAATTGGCTATAGAAATGTCCTTGGAGTTAGGATTCCTGATACCACAAGTGAAGACACAAAAACTTTAGCAAAGCTGATGGCAGATAAAGTCGATATTTTGATTTTTGCTGGAGGAGATGGAACTGCAAGGGACATATATTCTGTTGTAGATAAAAAAGTTCCAATCCTTGGAATCCCAACGGGAGTAAAAATGTTCTCTGGAGTTTTTGCTTCCTCCCCAGAAGATGCAGCCAAGCTTTTGATTGAATTCCTTAGGGGAGATGCGAAGATAGTGGAGCGCGAAATTTTAGATTTGGATGAAAATGCATACAGACATGATGAGGTAAAAGCCAAGCTTTATGGTATAGCATTAACTCCCTATCTTGAAATCTTAGTTCAAGGCTCCAAAGAGCCAACAAAAGTTGATGAAAGTGAAGAGCTTGAAGCTTTAGCTGAAGCGATCGTTGAAGAGCTGGAAGATGGAATTTACTTTTTAGGAGCAGGCTCGACAGTGAAGAGGATTAAAGATAAACTTGGGATTAATGGAACCCTTTTAGGGGTTGATATTGTTGAAATTAAAGACAGGAAAGCGAAGCTTTTAATTAAAGATGCTCAAGAAAAAGATCTCTTGAAGTTTATTGACAAAAATCCTAAAATAATTGTTACTGTTATTGGGGGTGTTAATTTTCTTTTTGGGAGAGGCAATCAGCAGTTTTCTGCAGAAGTCCTTAGATATATTCCAAAGGAAAACATCATTGTTGTTGCAGCTCCATCAAAAGTTGAAAAGCCAATAAGGGTGTATACAGGTGACAGGGAAGTTGATAAAAAGCTTCAAGGATATATAAGAGTTCGCATCGGCGCTTGGAGAGAAAGGATGGTTAAGGTAATTTGAACTTTCACAGTGCAAAAGTTAAAAATAAAAGTAACAGCTAGAATAGAGCACCATATTTGTAGAAAATGTGACATGTTCCTTCATATGAAACCATGCATGGTCCAACTGGATTTCTTGGGGTGCATGTCTTTCCAAAGTGGGGACACTGTGGTGGTAACGCTAATCCACGGAGTATTGCACCGCAGAGGCAGCCTTTTTCCAAGTCAGGGAGTTTTGGGACTTCAACGTCATAATAAGTCCTTATCTCCAAGTCTTTGTACTCTTCTCTAAGCTCAAGTCCGCTCTTTGGGATTATCCCCAAGGCTCTCCATTTTGCATCAACAACTTCAAAGAACTTGTTTATCAGCTTTTGGGCTTCAACATTTCCTTCATATTTTACAACCCTCGTATATTCGTTCTCTATTTTTACTTCTCCTTTTCTTATCATTCTCAGGAGTATTAGAATTCCCATCAACACATCGACAGGTTCAAAGCCAGCAATGACCTGAGGGATTCCATATTCTGTTGTGATGTACTCCCAGCCTCTAACTCCTATTATCGTGGAAACATGACCTGGGTCAATTAGTCCATCAAAGGCTGTGCCCTGCTTAACTAGTGCCTCAACGGCTGGGGGCGTTAAGCGGTGAACAGAATAAATTTTGAAGTTCTCAAGTTTTTCCTCAACAACTGCGTTGAGCATTCCAGCTGCTGGAGCTGTTGTGGTCTCGAAGCCGGGAGAGAAATGAACAACCATCCTGTCTGGATTGTTTTTGGAAATTTTATATGCGTCATAAATTGAGTAGACTACTCTAATGTCGTATCCTTCACTTTTCAAGTCGGAAAAACTCCCTCTTGGTGTAGGAATCTTGTACATATCGCCAAATGTTGTTAGAATAATTTTTTCTCCTTCTTCATAGGCTTTCCTCATTATTTCTTGCATCTTCACGATGTCCTCAACAGGGGTTATACAGACAGGACACCCAGGCCCACTGACGATTTTAACGTTTTCTGGCAAGAGCGAGCGGATTCCGCTCCTTGTTACTGTATCCTCATGAGTTCCACAGACGTGCATGATTTTAACTATCCTTCCTATTTTTTCAGCTTCCTTGTGAATGAGCCTTGTTATCTTTTGAGCGAGTTCTTTGTCTCTAAAAACACTAAGGGCTTCCATGCTCACTCCTCCCATGCTTTTAGGACTTCTTCCCATGCTTGTAGAATCTCTTTTGCAGTTCTCTCATCTAACTTTTCTATTGCAAAGCCCGTGTGCACAATCACATAATCGCCAACTTTAACGTCTGGGAGCAAATCTAAACGAGCCTCTCTCTTTACTCCTCCAAAATCAACAATCGCAACGTTTCCGTTGATTTCAAGAACTTTAGCTGGAACAGCCAGACACATATTTCTCACCTGTTCTTAAGTTTGATTGGGGGTTTTTAAATGTTGCATAAAGGGATATTTTTGTACCCTTTCCTAAGGCTTCTCATGGAATTACAAGTCTAAAATCCCAAACAAAAACATTTATAATATAATGACTTTGTTCTTTGGATCCATTTTGACTGCCGTAACTTTTTTATATCACGCTGATGACTAAGCAGTCAGTATAAATTGGGGAGTGCCGGGCATGGATACCAGAGAAAGAATTTTAAAAGCTGCAAGAGAGCTCTTTGCTGAAAAAGGCTACGATAAAACTACTGTCGATGAAATCGTTGAGCGAGCAGGAGTTGCTAAAGGTACTTTTTACAACTACTTCAGGAGCAAAGAGGAGCTTATAAAAATTGTTGCTCTTCAGTCTTTACCTTATTCTGCAATAAGAGAAGAGCTTGAGAAGGAACACGAGAGCTTTACAGAATTTCTATACAGTATTGCAAATGCATATATTGTATATTACCGTGATCCAGTCTTACGCTCCCTGTTCTTCTACACATTAGCCGTGAAGAACAAGATAAAGGAAGTTGAGGAAATTCATAGGACATTCTGTACGGAGGCTATTTCCAAGGGTGCTAAAAAGATCTCACAACTTGCAAATGTAGATGAAAAAACCGCTATGGTTGTTTTTAAGGCGTTCTATGGTGCTCTACTTTCAAGATTGATCTTTGTAGAGTATTTGTGTATTCCAGATGTTGATTATGTATCGGAAATTATTAGATTGATAGAGAGAAGTTTGAAAAACTAACAACATTAATTTTGCATAATCTCATTTTTTCTGAGCATATTCGTACATTTGAACATGGTTGCTAAAAGCTAGTAAACAGAATTACTAATAGATTTTTATAATGTTAATCAGTTTGTTTTAAGCAAACAATGCTCTTTTTTATACATCCCAATGTTGTGCTCCAAAGTGCAACTTCATGTACACGGAATGTTACTCATTTTAGCATTTTTATATTAGTTTGAATAGTATAATTTAAATTAAATTGCAAAATTTATAACTTATTGTCAGTAATTGACCATATGGTCATAAATTTACATCAAAAAATCAATTATGTGTATAACACAATATAAACTGACTAGTCAGTCACAGCTAGTTGGGTGGTGGGTATGGCAGAGAAGCTTGTGCCAGTAGTATGTCCATGGTGTTCTGTTGGTTGTAGGTTCTATATAGTAAGCGTCAATGGGTATCCTAAGAAAATTGAGTTCGACTACGAGCACGACACTAGGAACCACGGGAAGCTCTGTCCTAAAGGTGTTTCCTCATTCCAGTACCTCAGACATCCAGACAGGCTTAAGAAGCCCCTCAAGAGGGTTGGCGAAAGAGGTGAAGGCAAGTTCGTAGAGATAAGCTGGGAAGAGGCAATTAGGGAAATTGCGGAGAAGCTTAAAGAAATAAGGGAGAAATACGGTCCTGAGGCTCTTGCTTTTCTTGGAAGTGAGAGGTGCTCCATAGAGGAGAACTATGTTCTCCAGAAGCTGGCTAGAGCTTTAGGCACCAACAACCTTGACTACGTTTGTAGAATGTGTCAGTCAACGGCCGTTGCTGGCAAGGGAATGCTTCTTGGGCATCCTGGTCTTACGAATCCATTCGAGGACATCCTTAAAGCCAAGGTTATCGTTCTCTGGGGATATAATCCAGCCGCAACTAATCCAGTCTTCTTTGGCCAATACATTGAGAAGGCAATTCTCGACAACAATGCCACTCTCATTGTCGTTGACCCAAGGAAAACGAAGACCGCCAAGTACGCGGATATACACCTGCAGCCATATCCTGGAACCGACCTTGCCATTGCCTTGGCTATGCTCAATGTCATAATCACTGAGGAGCTTTATGACAAGGACTTCGTGGCGGAGCGCGTAGAAGGCCTTGAGGAGCTTGCCAAGACCGTTGAGAAATACACTCCAGAATGGGCCGAGAAAGTCAGCGGTGTTCCGGCTGAACTCATAAGGAAGGCCGCAATCATCTTTGCAACGGCTGGAACTGCCGCCTTGCTGACGAACGAGGGTGTTAACCAGCACGCCAACGGAACAAGAACAGTTATGGCCCTCACCGAGATGATGGTTCTCTGTGGCTACTTCGGAAAGGAGGGAGTTATGTCTGGAGCCATACCAGGTGCCCACAACGGTATGGGCGCTGGACTCATGGGTGTAGAACCAGATGCACTGCCAGGAAAGTTCCCACTTCACGCTGAAGAGCACAGGAGGAGAATTGAGGAAGTGTGGGGCTTCAAGATTCCGGAGAAGCCTGGAATAACTTACGTCGAGATGATTGACGCAATCCTTGAGGGTAAGCTCAAGGCTCTCTACGTTATGGGAACTAACCCAGCAAAGTCCCTCCCGAACCTAAAGAAGGTTGAAGAAGCGTTTAAGAATATCGAGTTCCTCGTTGTCCAGGACATCTTCCTCACTGAAACCGCGAGATACGCTGACATAGTCCTCCCAGCGGCTGCATGGTTTGAGAAAGATGGAACTGCTGTAAGCTTCGAGAGGAGGGTTCAGAGGAGCTTTAAGGCTGCTGATGCGCCAGGAGATGCTAAGCCAGATTGGGAGATTATCGTAATGCTCGCGAAGGAGCTTGGACTTGGGGAGTACTTCAACTACTCCGATGTGGACGATATACTGAGGGAGATAAACAGAACTATTCCATTCCTCACTGGTGCCACACCAGAGAGACTCAAAAAGAACCTTAAAGGCTGTATGACACCGTGTCCAGACGAGAGCACCGAAACACCGAGACTCTTTGTCCAAGGCTTCCTGACACCAAACGGAAAGGCCCAGCTCATTCCTGTGGAGTATAAAGAGCCTGGTGAAGTTCCCGATGAGGACTACCCATTCTGGCTCACCAACTACAGGTTTGTTGGTCAGTTCCACACTGGAACCATGAGCCACAGGAGCAAGAGCCTGAGCAAGAGATGGCCGGAGGAGTACATTGAGATCAACGAGAACGACGCGAAGAGGCTTGGCATAAAGGACGGCGACCTCGTGAAGGTCGAGACCAGAAGAGCAGCACTGGTTCTCAAGGCTAAGGTCACGCCGCACATTAGGGAGGGTGTCGTCGCTGTTCCATGGCACTGGAACTTCAACTACCTGACCACGGATGTCCTCGACGAATACGCCAAGATGCCCGAGCTGAAGACAGCTGCTTGTAGAATTTCTAAGGTTGAGGGGTGATTTAAATGAGCAAGAAGATATTTATCGATTTTAAGCGCTGTATCGCCTGTAAGGCCTGTGAAGTTGCCTGTGAAATGGAGCATGGAGAAGCTAGGATTAGAGTTTTTGAGTTTCCCGACTTGACCAGTGTCGCCTTCAACTGTCGCCACTGTGAAAAAGCCCCGTGTATGGAAGTCTGTCCTGTCAACGCGCTCTCCAAGGACGAAGATGGTGCAGTTATTCTCGATCCTCTCAAGTGTATCGGCTGTCTCATGTGCGGTCTGGCCTGTCCATTCGGCATTCCAAAGATAGACGAGTACAACAAGATAATGGATAAGTGCGACCTCTGTGCCCACAGGAGAGCGGAAGGCAAGCTTCCTGCCTGTGTCTCAGCGTGTCCAACTGAGGCCCTCAAGTACGGCGACATAAACGACGTTCTCTGGGCTAGAGAAGAAAGAATAGTAGCCGAGCTTAAGGATATCGGCGACAGAACTAATGTCCTTGAAGCGTACATCATCAGGTGATGGGGGTGCAGAGATGGACGCTTTTCCCTTCCTCGTATCTTTTTTAATTCCTCTGCTCTTTGGTCCCATCCTGTTTAAATTAGACGGTAGAAAAGCTGATGTGTTCATGCTCATCGCTGTTGTGTCTTCCTTCCTGGCTAATCTGATTGGAGTCCTTGAATACCTAAAGGTCGGTGGCGCTCATCACATCGTTTACCTCGAAACTTCTTCCCTCGGTGAGGTCTACGGCGTTATAATCGACCCGATGAGCGTTTTGGTCGGTTTTGTCGTGAGCTTGGCTGGCGTGCTGTTCCTTCTCTATGCGGTGGACTACATGAGCGAGAGGAACAAGCAGCACCCTGTCTACTCTGATAAGGGAAGGTTCTACGCCTGGATGGTTATCTTCGTTGGAGCAACGCTGGCATTCATATACTCCTCAACGATGCTTCAGTTGCTCATATTCTTCGAGATAATGGGGCTTGCGTGTTGGGGTGTTGTTGGTTATTATAAGAGTTCAAAGGCTGAGAGAGCTGCATACAAGGCTCTTCTCGTGCCGAATTTCGGTGCGATGGTTGGTCTCTATACTGCTGTTGGTATTGGTATCCTCAAACTCCATGATCTTAGTCTTTATGCTCTTCAGAACCTGAGCGACGACCTTAAGCTTCTGGTCTTCTTGGGCATAATGGTTGCTGCTTTCACCAAGAGTGCCCAGTTCCCACTCTATTCATGGCTTCCAGACGCGATGGCAGCGCCGACACCGGCAAGCGCCTTCCTTCATGGAGCAGCAATGGTTGAGATGGGAGTTTACCTGCTCGCTAGGGTTACCCAGTTCATGCAACCGATTCCGGAGACAGCTTTCTACGTTATGCTCGTCTTCGTGTCGCTAACTTTACTCATAACAATTCTCTACTACCCGCTCCAGAAAGACGCCAAGAGACTCCTTGCTTACTCCACCATAGCAGAGGCAGGGGTAATGTACGTCGGCGTGCTCTATGCCGTGCTCGGCTCGGCTTACGGCCTCCAGGCGGCCATGTTCCAGCTGGCCAACCACGCTTTCGTCAAGGGTCTTGCCTTCCTCACCGCAGGAACCTTCAGTTACGCTTTTGGAACGCTCGACATGGAGAAGATTAAGGGCCTCGGAAAGCTCGTTCCGGTCGTTGGTGCAAGCTGGTTCTTAGCCCTTCTCGGCCTGGCTGGAGTTCCTCCGCTCGGCCTGTTCTTCAGCAAGGCGTATCTCTTCATGAACGCGTCTTCAATAACTAGCTGGGTTGGGTGGATTCCGCTCTTCCTAGTGTTGGCCGATGCCACGGTTTTCCTTGCGGTATCTCTCGGATGGATTAAGAGGATGGTATTCAGCGAGCCCCTCCAGGAGAGTGCAGAAGTTTCCCCGCTGATGCGCTTTGTCCTCGTAGTCCTAATAGTCCTGTCCATCGTTGCGCCGTTCCTAAGCGTGAAACTCGTGACTCAGATAGGGTTCATGGGGTGATGCGGGATGATGGAAATTCCGATCGCGCTCTACTCACTCTCAGCGATTTCCGGTCTGGTTGGGGACTTTAAGCGGAGCATTAAGATTTCGAGCGTCTTATCAGCCATGGCATCCTTATCCCTCCTGGGCATAGCTGCCCATGCCCTATCCAAGGGGCTTCCCGTTCAGGAGAGCTTTTTGGGCATTCTCCTAATCATAGACAGCCTCTCCCTCCCGTTCCTGTTCATCATCGCACTGCTCAGCCTCGTGGTTTCAGTATACTCTATCTCTTATATGGAAGTCCACAGAGATACCGGAAGACCCCTAGCATATACCCTCCTCTACGGTACGTTTGTGATATCAATGATATTTGTGGCTCTGACGTCAAACCTGCTCTGGTTCGTCTTTTTCTGGGAGATGATGACTCTAACTTCCTTCGTCTTCGTGAGCTGGAGGGAGCAGGACGCTGGAATTAAATACCTCCTCACGATGCAGCTCGCCAACACGGTGCCCCTCTTCGTAGCCCTCGGCATAATCTACTCCGCCACTGGAAGCTTCAGCGTTGATTACGCCACGCTTAAGGAGGTTGCATCTTCCCTTTCTCCAGTCCAGCTCAAGCTGCTCTACGCTATGTTCCTCGTAACTTTCCTTGCGAAATCTGGAAGCGTGCCCTTCCAGTTCTGGGTACCTGATGCCTACGAGGCAGCTCCCAGCAATATAGCCTCGCTGATGGCCGGCGTCATGGAGAAGATGGCGGTTTACGGTCTGATAAGGCTCCTCTGCAACGCCCTGCCATGCAGTGAGAGCGTTGGCTACGTTCTCGTCATCGTCGGCATACTCACCATGGCCTTCGGAACCCTCTATGCCCTCAGAGAGACCCACGCGAAGAGACTCCTGGCGTACTCAAGCGTTGGACAAATGGGCTACATCTGGTTCGCGGTGGGCATGGGTATGGTCTTCTTAGCAAAGGGCATGGAGAGCCTGGCCTACTTGGCCTTCCTCGCCGGAGTCTTCCACTCCTTCAATCACACCCTCTTCAAGGGGCTGCTCTTCCTCATCTCAGGCAACTTCGAGTACTCTACCGGAACCGCTGACCTCAACGAGCTTGGTGGCTTGAGGAGGGCAATGCCGTACTCGTCGCTCTTCACCGTCATAGGTGCGCTTTCCCTCGCTGGAGTGCCCCTCTTCAGCGGCTTCCTCTCGAAGTGGATGATTTATCAGGCCGGCTACTACTCTGGGATTGGCCTCTTTGTCTTTGGCTCGGTGATGGCGGTGTTCATGAGCGCCGTAACCTTGGCGTACTCGCTCAAGTTCTACACTTCTGCCTTTGGAGGTGAACCGAACGAGAAGACTGAGAACGCTAGGGAAGTCCCGTCGGGCATGCTCCTCGGTGAGGGAATTCTGGCTTTAATCTCACTTGTCATTGGAGTGTTCCCTGTCATCGCTTATCCACTCTTGACGATTTCGGTGAAGAGAAGCGTTGCCGTTACAATGGGCTCGATATCCACTGACTTTGAGTATTTCTCTCCAATAGATCTGCTCCTTGCGGCTTCATTCTTTGCAGTTGCTTCGTACTTTATATTCAGACCAAAGACAGCCAATGTCAAACCCTGGAACGCTGGAGCGCTCTTCCTGCCGGAGGAGAGGTACGGAGCGAAGGCCAGAGACTATTACAGGCAGTACTTTACTGAGATGGGGAACCTTTACAAGCTTGGAAGTGCTGCTGGCAGGATCGGAAGGGCCTTTCTCTCTGCCCTGATGTCTATCTACCTCGTTCTTGCCAGGGGCCTCGTCTACACTGGCAGGGAGAAGAAGCGTTCCTTCACCCTCAGTGAGCTTCGTCATTACAGCGCTAGATACCTAGATGAAGCATTCTTCGCGCCGATAATGGATTTAGTCAAAAACATCGCAGTGCTGGCAGTGGGCATCTCGGTGTCCATGGACGAGCTCTTCCTAGCTTCAATGCTGACTACGGTGATAATACTCGCTCTCCTGGTGCTGTGAGGTGATGAGGATGGATTATGTAAGTTTAATTGCTGCTCCAATAGTCATTTTCCTCCTTCCTCCACTCCTTGATGGAATAGGACGAAAAATAAAGGCAAGGATTCAATACAGAAGAGGTCCACCAATAATGCAGACGTTCTACGACCTCGAAAAGCTGCTCAAGCTACCGTCGGTGCTTCCAACTGACAGCCCAATCTTCAGACTGGCCCCATACATAGCCTTGGCATTTGCCATTACTGGTGGCCTAATGCTTCCCTTCGGAAGTGAGCCTGTGTTAGCTTTTGGAAAGAGCCTCATAGTGTTCTTCTACGTCATGGCGATGGTCAGCGTAGTGATGATACTTGCTACTTTCTCCGTCCAGAACGCGTTTTCACACATAGGCGGACACAGAGAGGTCATGCTGATACTCTCGATTGAGCCAGTGCTGGCCGTCGTCTTCGGTGTCCTGGCATTCAAGCTTGGAACGCTCAACGTCGCTAAGATGCCCTTCAGTGCTAGCCTCTCGCTTTCTGTTGTCCTCGCTTACATCCTGCTGGCTTACGCAGTCTATGTTGAGGGTGGTTTTGTACCATTTGATATAGCCGAGGCAGAGACTGAGATAATTGGAGGGCCTCTCACTGAGTACAGTGGAAGACTCCTTGGAATATTCAAGTACTCTCTCCTAATAAAGAGGATAGTACTGCTCTGGCTACTATCTTCATTGGTTACGATTCCTGCTTTGGATTTCCTCGGTATAACCAGCTCTATAGTACTGTTTATTGCCCAACTTGTCATGGCTTTCTTGTTGTATTCACTTGCTGTGGTATTAGAGGCTGCAAATGCTCGTTTGAGAATTGACCAGGCAGTTTCCCTGAATAAGAAAGTTTTCCTCCTGTCCCTAGTTGTCCTGTTGATAGCATTGGTGGGGTGGTAAATCATGGAGTGTAGCGTGTGTGCGGGTGGATGCAAATCCGCGGAGGTTGAGGATGTTCTTGAGGATGGTCATCTGAGGAGGTTTGTGGAGAAATTCAAAGAATTTATTTTTGAATGTAAAAAGCTTACAAGAAACCAGTACTTGTTTGTAGTCGATAAGAACGCCCTTCCAGAAATGGTGCTCTACTGGCACAACAACTCTGAGCTAAAAGAGACTCACTTCTCGATGGGAATTGGAACTGACGAAAGGAGCATTGCTGGAAAATTTGCATACGCTCCGGTGATAAATGTTACCGTTGAGCCTGGGAATGGAGATAAGAACTACTGGGTTATCTTGAAGGCATATCTTGACGAAGACAACCCTGAATTTCCCTCAATAGCTGCAGAGCTTCCAGCTGCCCTCTGGGCAGAGAGGGAAGTTTACGATCTTCTTGGCTTAAACCCTAAAGGTCATCCTGACTTAAGGAGGCTTGTCCTGCCTGAAGACTGGCCTGAGGGTGTTTATCCACTCAGAAAAGATCACGACTACAAAGCATCTCCAATGGATACTCCCAAGTGCTATTACAAACCTGGACCACCAGACACTATGACAGTTCCGATAGGCCCTTATCATCTTGCACTAGATGAGCCAGCTCACTTTAGAATATTTGTCAAGGGAGAAACAGTAGTTGACGTTGATTACAGGGGATTCTATTCGCATAGAGGAGTTGAAAAGATAGGAGAGGGAAGACTGACCTACAATCAGGTGCTCTTCATAGCCGAGAGGATATGTGGAATTTGTGGCTTCCAGCACTCGACGAGCTATGCCCAGGCGGTTGAAAACATAGCCGGCGTTGAAATCCCCGAGAGGGCCATGTACATAAGGACGATAATGCTCGAGCTTGAGAGGATTCACTCACACATGCTCTGGGCTGGTGTTGCGGCTCACCTGACGGGCTTTGACACGGGATTCATGCACGCTTGGCGCGTCAGAGAGCCTGTTATGTGGCTCGCAGAGAGGCTCACAGGAAACAGGAAGACCTACGGAATCAACATCGTCGGAGGAGTTAGGAGGGACTTCCTCGACTACCGCAAGGAGATGATAATGGAGAAGATCAAGGAGCTCAGGAGGCAGGTCGAAGAGTTCATCGAAATAGCGACCGGTACGGCAACCTTCGTCAAGAGGGCTGAGGGAGTTGGAATTCTGCCGTACAAGGTGGCCAAGGCCTACTCAGTCCTTGGTCCGAACGGAAGAGCCAGCGGGAGGAACATTGACGTTAGGAGAGACCAGCCCTTCGCGGCATACAAGGATTTGGACTTCAAGGTTCCAGTCTACAAGGAGGGCGACGTCTTGGCAAGGTTCCTCATCAGGATGGACGAGGTGCTCGAGAGCATCTGGATAATCGAGCAGGCCATTGACCAGATGCCCGGAGGAGACGTCTTCGTGCCGATAGGAGAGCTCCCAGAGTATGAGGAGGGTCTTGGTTACAGTGAAGCTCCAAGGGGTGAAGTCATCCACTACGTCATGACTGACAAGAAGAACAAGGTCTACCGCTGGAAGGTTAGAGCCCCGACCTACAACAACCTTCCAGCTGTTCCGGAGATGCTCAAGGGCTACAGCGTTGCCGATGCCCCGCTCATCATAGCGAGCATAGATCCGTGCTACTCCTGTACGGAGAGGGTTCAGATAGTGGACGTTGAGACTGGGAAGGCAAAGATCCTGAACGAACAGCAGTTCAACATGCTCTCGATAGAGAAGGGCAAGGGGGTGGCCTGATGGCCCAGGCGATTTCGTTCACCGACAGGCTCAAGTTCTGGAAGCGACCAGAGGAAGACGTTAAGAAGGCTCCCGTCACGACTTCTTATCCTTTTGCTGATATCGAAAAGCCGCCGGAATATAGGGGCATACCCCACATAGACCCTTACCTCTGCATTGGCTGTGGCGCCTGTGTTAGGGCCTGTCCACCAGATGCGCTCACGATAGAGTGGGACTTCGAGAACGGGAGGAAGAGAATAGTCTTCAACGCCGCGCGCTGCATAAGGTGCCACCGCTGCGTCGAGGTTTGTCCAACCGGTGCGATGCAAGGCACAACGAGGTTCGAGATAGCGACGCCGAACAAGGAGGATCTCATTGAGGTCGTTGACCACAAGCTCTACAGATGCCCGCGCTGTGGGAAGTATGAGGAGTTCACCGAGAGGCAGATACAGAAGATGTTCCAGATTCTTCCAAAGGAAGTTATTGACCAGCACGGCATAGCCGAGAGGGCTTTTCTCTGCAGGGAGTGCAGGATGGAGGAGAGTGCTAAGACCTTAGCGGTTCAAGGGTCCTATGCGGATAGCCTTCTCCTTTCACTCTATCCGAGAGGCTCAAAGGTGATGGGTGAGAGGAGATGAGCAGGTTGAAGTCCGTTTGGGTCTTCCACGTTGACAGTGGGAGCTGCAACGGCTGCGACATTGAGATACTCGATGTGCTCACGCCGTACTACGACGCCGAGAGGCTCGGAATAAAGCTCGTGCCGAGTCCAAGACATGCTGATGCCCTCCTCGTTTCGGGCCCACTCACGAGGCAGACGTACTACGCCGTCAAAGCAGCCTACGAGGCGATGCCGCCGAAGCCGAGGATAGTTGTGGCTATAGGAACATGTGCATCGAGCGGTGGGATATTCTACAACGGCTATCCAATCTATAACCCGAATCCAGAGAGGGGAAGCGACAGGCTCAGGACTGGCGGAATAGAGGTTCTTTTGGCGGAGTACGGGAAAAAGCCCGACATGTACATACCAGGATGCCCACCGAGTCCGGAGGAGATACTATATGGACTGGCTCAGCTTCTCGGCCTGAAGGAGAAGAAGATGAAGGGCGAGTACTACTACGCAGACGAGATTGAGTTCGTTCTTCCAGAGAGACCGATCGAGGAGAGGATTTACCTGACGCTCAGAGAATCCCTGAGGCGCGTCGTGGGGTACTTCGACAGGGAGAAGGTTCTCGAGGACTTCATGGCCCTCGTGGAAAAGGCCCAGGAGAGCGAGAACCCGAGGGAGAGGCTCCACGAGCTAGTCATCGGCTACTTCCTGAGGGAGAAGGACTCCCGTGTGAAGTTCGCGATAAGGTTCCTCGAAAACGAGTACTGGAGGTTGAAGGATGCCTACGAAAAGAAGCACCTGGCACTTGTTAAAGCTGGTGTACGTTAATCCGCCTTACGTCTCGAAGGCGATGGCACACTTCGCCGGTGACATGGCTGTGCTGGAAGAGCTGGGGACGCTGAGGGAGAAAACTGTTGAGGTAATCAAGGAAAGCCTTGGGACAAAAAGAGACGAAATAGACCTATCGCTGAGCGACCTGATACTGATACCCATGGAAAAGCTGCCCGAGGACGACAGAGAGTTCTTGCTAAAGATTGTTCAGGAGCTTGAGGGAGATGCCAAACTCAAGATAGTGAGGAGGTGATAGTGTGAGTCTTGAGTCCCAGTTCTTTCTACTTATGAAGTTCGTGATACCAATTTACCTGTTGGCATTCATCCTCTACGCTGTTAGGGCATTTAAAGGCCCAACGATAGTAGACATAGTCCTTGCCGTTGACTGTCTGTCCTTTGATGTAGCTGCGTTCATGGCAATTCTTGCGGTTTACTTCAAGAGCGTTTACTTAGTGAGCGGGGCGATGATTCTAGCGCTCTGGGGCTATTTGCTGGACATTTACATAGCAAAACACTTGGTGAGCAGGGAGGTGGGAGCATGAGCGTTCTGTTCTACCTTGGGGCAGCCCTCATCGTCATAGGGGCGCTTTGTGACTTGTTTGGTGCTTTGGGTCTGCTCCGCTTCCCTAACTTCTATGTTAGGCTGCACGCCGCGACCGTGGGCATCATCGGCGGTGCAGCGGTTCCGCTCTTCGGCGTTGCTCTCCTCGCTCTCGGCGCGGACTTCCTGCCGAACAGATATGCTATAGCTGGAGCGAGCTTTGTCACTGGTGTCACAGTGCTTCTCGCTTCTCCAGCTGGAAGTCACGCTCTGGCCTACGCCGCTCACAAGGCTAAGCTTGTCCAGAGGCCAGAGATTGACCATTTGGCAGAGGTGAGAGATGATGATTGAAATTCATCTGTTAATCCTCAGCCTTGCTCTCATGCTCGGCTTTGTCGCCAGCTATCTAGCTGTGACTGAGAAGGATCTGCTCAAAGCGGTCGGATTTTCGGCAGTGCAGGCCATATCTTATGCTATAGTTTTCTACATCCTTATGGCTCCCGACATTATCCTCGCCTATATAGCGATAGCCGTGGGAATATATTCAGCTCTGCTCATCTTCGCTATCAGCAAGACCGGGAGGTACGAGGTGGTGTGAATGAGGGGCAAAAGCCTCATCACGGCGGTTATAATCCTGACCTTCGCCGCGCTCATGACTTACGCAGTGGTTTCTCTCCAAGTCTTCGGTGAGGGTATTGGAGTTAGACCCCTTGGCGAGTTCTACCTTGAAAACAGCTATTTCGGGGATTACTCTGCCAGGAGTCCTGAGGTTGTTACCTCAATTCTCTGGGACTACCGTGGCGTTGACACGCTCTTCGAGACTGCAGTGTTCTTCCTCGCAATAATAGGCAGCCTGACCGTCTTCAGGCTCACCAGGGAGCAGGAGAAGGAAGTCAAGAAGGCTGAAAGCACTCCAACCGAGTTGACGCCAATAGTGAAGGACGTTACTAAAGTTATCGTTGTTATGATTCTTGCTGTCTCGGCCTCGATTGCTTTGCATGGTCACTTAACTCCTGGAGGGGGCTTCCAGGGTGGTTCGGCATTGGCTGTGGCACCACTCCTCATAATAGCGGCATACTCAAAATACACCCTGGAAGGCCACGGTATGGACAAAACCAGAGCTTTAATCCTTCGTTCCATCGGACTGCTTGGCATAGCCCTGGTTGCTCTGGTTCCACTCCTCAGCGATGGCTTCATCATGCAGAATCAGCCAATTTTCCCAGCAGAAGTTAATGGTCAATTAATCGGTGGTTCTCTAATCTACTACAACTTTTTCGAGTTCCTCGCAGTTGGCGCTGGATTCACGGCGGTGTTCCTCCTCCTAAGCATACCAGAGGAGAAGTTCAAGAAAATCCTGGGGGTGAAGAAATGAGCACTTCAGAGTTTCTGTGGGCTTACCTCTGGGTCGTCTTACTGCTCACGCTGGCGGTATCGCTGTACGGCATAATCGCTAGACCAAACATGCTGAAGAAAATCATATCGCTCACGATACTCGGTGATGTTGTTAACGTCATGGTGGTCTTCATAGGCTACCGCTTCACTTATCCAGTGGCCCCGCCGATACTGCCGTCCCTTTCAAAGGAATCCCTCAGTCAGTTTGTGAACACTGCCGTTGACCCGCTTCCACAGGCCCTTGTCATAACCGCCGTAGTCATAGGAATGGCCGTGAACATGCTCTTGGCTGTGCTGACGATACAGCTCTACCGCCTCTACGGCACGCTCGATGTCAGAGAGATAGCCAAGAGAGGTGGTGAGGAATGAGGGGTGTCCTTCCAACTGCTTTACTTGTCTTTATCACTTACGTGCTCTTCACAGGTTCTGCCAGTCCCTACGACCTACTCACAGGTGTGATCGTTGCCATAGGTGTGGGACTGCTAATGGGTAAATACGTCGTCCAAAGCGACACTAAGGCTCTAAATCCAGTGAGGTGGCTCTGGGGAGTCATTTACTTCTTCTGGTACATGCTCGTAGCCGAGACCAAGTCCCACTTGGACGTTATACGCAGGATAATCACTGGCGACTACAATCCTGGAATAGTTAAGGTTCCCGTTGATGTCGAGACGAGCTACGCGAAAACGCTCATCGCCAACTCAATAACCAATACGCCGGGAACATATGTGGTTGACATGGATGAGAATTATCTCTACGTGCACTGGATTGACGTAGCAACTGAAGATCCCGAAAAGGCAAGAAAGGAAATATCCGCTGACTTTGAGAGATTTGCAAAGAGAATACTGGAGTGAGGTGAGAGGCATGGACGTGGTTGGACTAACTCCTGTGATTCCGGTCATCTTTGCCTTTGCACTCCCCCTGACTTCGATCATAGTTAAGGGCAACAGGAAGATAATCCAAGCCTATGCACTGCTCGGCACGGGTTTAACCTTAATCAGTGCGCTCAAGCTTTTCGAACTAGTGTACTCATCTGAAAAGCCGCTGATATATACTTTTGGCGGCTGGACTGCTCCAATTGGTATAATCTATGAGGTTGACAGAACTGGGGCACTTATAGCCCTGGTTACTGCCGCGTTGATGTTTCTTATTGCGATTTACAACTACCGTTATCTTGAACACGAAGAAGGTTTGGAGTGGTACTATACACTCTATTTAGGCTTGGAAGCTGGACTAATAGGTGTTTTACTCACTGGTGATGCTTTCAACCTCTTCGTCATGATAGAAGTCACCAGCATCGCAGCATACGCCCTCGTAGCTTTCTACAGGGGAAGGAAGGACGCAGTTCATGCTGCATTGAAGTATGCCTTCATAGGTGCGATAGGCACGACTATGTACTTCTTAGCGCTTGGAATTCTCTACGGGGCTTTTGGTACTGTGAATTTTGCTGATTTATCAGCAAAGGTTCATGGTTTGAGTTTTCCAGTGACTGGTTCACCAGTTGGGAATATTGTCATTGCCTCTGGTGTTGCTTTAGCCTTAGCCACTTGGGCGTTTTTAATTAAAGCGGCAATTGTGCCAAATCACTTCTGGCTTCCGGAAGCTCATCCAGCAGCACCATCACCAATCTCGGCAGTCCTCTCTGGATTAGTCGTTAACGTCGGAGTTTATGCCTTGATTAGATTCCTCTACACGGTTTACGGTGGTGAACTCACACCGGGTCTGGCAAAAATCGTTGGAACCCTAGGGACAGTAGTCATAGCCCTCGGTGCGGTTTCGGCACTTTTCGGTGCACTCATGATGAACGCCCAGAGAGATGTTAAGAAGCTCATAGCTTACTCCACCATAATGCACATGGGCTACCTCTTCATGGCTGTTGGATTAGGAACCGAACTCGGACTTCAGGCGGCATTATTCCACATTATCAACCACGCAATTGCTAAGGCTCTCCTCTTCCTTGTTGCGGGCATGTTTATCCACGCGGTTGGTTCTAGGGACATCAACGATCTGGCAGGTCTCGGCAGACAGATGCCGACGGCAACTCTCGGACTCGCAATGGCAACTCTCAGCCTCGTTGGAATCCCACCGTTCAACGTGTTCTTCAGCAAAGTCCTCCTCTTTGATGCGCTGATGGAGAAGAGCTTAGCCCTGGCGATGGTTATCGTTGTCAGCTCTGTGACAGCACTCGTTGCCTACATGCGCGTCTTCTACAAGATATGGCTTGGAAAACCAGTCAAGAACGTCACCTTGAAGGAACCGGTAAGCATGGGTCTTGTGGTTCTCCTGCTGTCGATGGCGGTTATCGTGATAGGTCTCGCTGCACCAATGGTGCTTCAAAATTACATAGAACCTGCAGTAGCTCAGACAGTGAACTATAAACTCTACATTCAAACTGCGCTTGAATATGCGTTAAGGTTAAAACTTCCCTAACTTCTTAATTTTTGGAGGTGCTGAAATGAGCATTGAGGAGGCAAAGCGAAGGCTTTTCCAGCGTATAATGGAGTTCTACGGTGACAATCTGCTCTCTGTGGTCTTCTATGGGGCGCACCTGAAGGGTGAGCTGGATGAGATTGATGTCCTCGTGATCATTGACAAACCTTATGATCCAGTCAAACTCAACCGTGTGGCGGACTTCATAGAGAAGATTAAGGAGCCTGTTGAGAAGGAGTATGGTTACTTCATAGCTTTTGAACTCTACACAAGGGAGGAGGCGGAAAACTTTCACGCATCCTATCTTGATATTGCAAAAGCCTATGATGTGGTATATGACAAAGGTGACTATTTTAAGAACCTTTTGAAGAGAATGACTCATCCAGACACATCTATGGAGCATGTAAAGTATCTCACAACTATTGAGATTTTAAAGGACGAATAATTTTCGGAATTCTTATTTCTTTGTCTTGAACCTTTAGTTAAACACCTGCCGTTTTAAAAAGCGTTAAAAATTGGCATTTTAATTCTCATTTGATAATACGAAATTTAAAATCAGTAGCACGAATGGTGGTGAAATTTATGAAGAGTAACAAAAAATTTTTGACTTTGCTTGTATTGTTGGTTTTAGTTTTCAGCGTCTTCGGTGTCGGTTGTATAAATCAGAACTACTCAACAGATACAACAAGCAAAACTACAACTAAATCTTCTCCTACTCAAAGCCTTCAGGGGCAGAAAACCGAAACAACTACTAGCAAGGCCAAATATCCAATAACAATTACAGACTTTGCTGGGAGAACCGTAACAATAGAAAAGCCACCAGAGAGAGTTATTGTCCTTACGAGCTATTGGGCAGAGATTTTATGCATTCTTGGTATTCAAGACAAGATTGTAGGTATTGGAAAGTACATCCCTTACGACCCGTACCTTCCAGATGATGTGAAAAAGAGGCCTGTAGTGGGGAGCAGCTTCAAAGGCTTAAACTGGGAAACTGTTGCAAGTTTGAACCCAGATTTGATAATCGTGGACTGGTATGGAGGCAAATACAAAGACGCTGAGACAATTAAGAAAGCTGAAGAGCTCGGGATACCTGTTATAGCTCTGAGTGCAAAGAGTGTTGAGGACAATATCAAGGTTGTTGAGCTTTTAGGAAAAGTTTTCGGAAAGAAAGAGAAAGCTGAGGAACTTGCAAGCTGGATGAAAGAAAAGCTGGATGAAGTTAACAAAATAACCAGTCAGATTCCAGTAGATAGGAAAAAGAACGTTCTTCTTATAAGCGCTCCGAAAGATGTAGGCGGTCCAATCACTGTTTATGCAAAAGGAAGCGCATGGGCAAGCATTGTTGAATTCGTTGGCGCTCACAACTTGGCTTTTGACAAGGAGTTTGACACCCAGTGGCCAAAGCTCGACTTGGAGAAGATAATAGCCTACTGGGGAGACAAGGCTGATGTTATAATTGTAACCTCTTTCAGCCAAGACAAACTAGAGAAAGCTGTGAATGACATTAAAAATGATCCAAGATGGAGAGAAATTAAGGCTGTGAAAGAAGGTCATGTTTACGGCATTTTGGCCGGCTCTAAGGGATTCTTGGACTGGGGACCGAGAATAGTCGTTGGAGTTTACCAAATGGCTGGACTAATTTATCCGGAGTATTATCCAGAGTGGAAGCTAATAGCAAAAGAGCTGCTTGAGAACTTTTATGGGATTAAATACGAAGCTCCAGTAACTGTCATGGACTCAATGGGGAGAAAAGTAACTTTTGAAAAAGTTCCAGAGAGGGTAATCGTTCTGAGTAGCTACTGGGCTGAAGTTATGTACTGCTTGGGAGTTGCAGACAAGATAGTGGGAATTGATAAGTACACACCAAAGAATCAGTTCTTGCTTGAAAGCGTTAAAGAAAAGCCTCAAGTCGGAAGCACCTATAAGAAGGGCATAAACTGGGAGACTGTAGCGGGTTTGAATCCGGACTTAATAATCATGGGCAGATGGAAGGGAAGCTTCACTTCGGGGGAGCAGGATGTTATTGAGAAATCAAAAGAACTTGGCTTCAAAGTTCTGGCCTTTGGAATTCCTGACTCTAATGTAACTGGAACAAAAATGCCCTACGAAAACATTAGGATAATCAGGGTTCTTGGAAAAGTTTTTGACAAAGAGAGAAGGGCTGAAGAGCTTGCAAGCTTCTTAGAGAAGTATTACAACGAAGCTTTAGACATAGCAAGCAAGATACCAGCTGATAAGAAGAAAAACGTTCTAATAGTCTATGGTTCATCAATAGTTGGAAAATACGCGACTGGAGCTATAGGCATTTCATACAAAGGCTCAGCTTATGCTGAAACTGCTGAGCTTGTAGGGGCGCACAACGTTGCGTTTGACTACAACTTCTCAACTCAGTATCCAAAGCTTGACTTAGAGAAACTCATAGCATACTTTGGAGATAAGACAGACGTTTTAATAGTGGTTGATTGGGACCCAGATAGGCTCAATGAAGCTGTGGAAAAGATAAAGAGCGATCCAGCATGGCAGGAAATCAAAGCTGTCAAAGAAGGGAATGTCGTTGGAATATTGGTGAGCTCATGGAGAAAAGACGCCACCGCCCTCTATGGACCAAGATTCATCACCGGAATCTATGCCTTTGGACATGCAATTTACCCAGAATATTACCCAGACTGGAAGCCGATATACGAAGAGCTTCTCAAGAAGTTCTACGGCATGGAGGGCTGATTATGAAAAGGTTCCTCTTTCTTCTTCTTTTAGCTTCTCCAGTTTTTGCATTCTTCATAAGCTTATGCATTGGAGCTTATCACATCCCTCTCTCTGCTATTGTGGATATGGTGATGCTAAAAATCCTCCAGCTCATTTCTGGAATTTTGGCTAAAATAACTTTTGGAAGGATTGATTTTGTCATCCAAATCCCCTACCCAAGTGTTTATCAGACTATTCTTTTCAAAATAAGACTTCCAAGGGTTATCTTGGCGATGATTGTTGGATCTGCTTTAGCCCTCTCTGGAGCAGTTTTGCAGGCGATATTTAGGAATCCCCTTGTTAACAGCTATATTTTAGGAATCTCAGCGGGGGCTGCTTTTGGAGCTGCTTTGGCTATAGGACTTTCTCTGAGCTTGGGTGTTACTCCTTTGGCATTTGCCTTTGCTTTACTCGCTGTGTTCTTGACAACTTCTCTGGCCAAAATCGGTGGAAGAATAACTCCCGTTTCGCTAGTTCTTGCTGGAGTAATTGTTAATGCATTCTTTTCGGCCTTAACTTCTCTGTTGAAGTTTTTGATGGAGCATGAAAAGCTGGCGAGTGTTGTTTACTGGCTCATGGGAAGTTTTGCAGATGCTGACTGGCATTCAGTTAAGGTGGCTTTTCCTGTAATCTTTCTTGGATGTATGTTAGTGTATCTAATGCGCTGGCAGCTGAATGTCTTGTCTTTTGGAGAAGAGGCCAAAATTGTTGGAGTCGAAACTGAAAAGCTGAAGTTTGCCTTTATCATAATAATCTCCCTCATAACTGCTGTTTCAGTTGCTTTCTGCGGGATAATTGGCTGGGTAGGCTTAATGATTCCGCACATTGTTAGAATGGCATTTGGTCCAGATCACAAAACACTTATACCTCTAACAATAACTGTAGGGGCTTCATTTATGGTTTTAGCTGATACATTGGCGAGGTCAATTGCCACTTATGAAATCCCAATTGGTATCTTGACAACAATCCTTGGAATTCCATTCTTTGCGTATCTGCTAAGGAAGACGGGCGGTGGTTGGAATGCTTGAAGTCAAAGGCTTATCATTCAGCTACGGTGATTTCAGCGTTGAGGATGTCTGCTTTGAAGTGAGAGAGGGTGAGATTTTAACGCTACTCGGCCCGAACGGCAGTGGGAAAACAACGATTCTGAAAAGCATTTATGGTTTGTTAAAACCAAAGAAAAAATGTGTCTTCATAGATGGCAAAGACTTTCACTCACTCTCTTTAAAGGAAAGGGCTAAGTTAGCTGGTTATGTTCCTCAGTCTCACCACCCTCCCTTCCCCTATACGGTTTTGGACGTTGTGGTTATGGGTTTAGCTTCTCAGCTTGGAGTTTTTGAGAGCCCAAGGGAAGAGCACTATCAAAAGGCTTTGGAGAAACTCAAGCTCATAGGAATGGAGCGCTTTAAGGATAAGCCCTACACACAGCTGAGCGGAGGTCAGTTGCAGCTTGTCCTCATAGCAAGGGCTCTGGTTCAAGAGCCGAAGGTTCTTCTCTTGGATGAGCCCACTGCTCACTTGGATTTTAAAAACCAGGTGAAGGTTCTCGGAATAGTGAAGAGGTTAGCGAAAGAGGAAAGCATCTCTGCTATCATGACGCTCCACGATCCAAATTTAGCCTCGATGTATTCGGATAGAATAGCTCTTGTCAAAGAAGGAAAGGTCAGGGCTATTGGAAAACCGAATGAGATTCTAAGAGAGGAAATTCTTGGGGAAGTTTATGGTGTTCCGGTTCACATTCTGGAATTTAACGGTTTCAGGCTTGTCATGCCAAGAATGGGGGTGATTCCATGATTTGCTTCATATTGGGTTATGGGGCAAGGGCTTTGCCTTTGCTTCAGGAAATCCTTAGAGAAGAAGGGATAAAGGGGATTGTGCTCACTGATCAGAACTGTGAGAAGGAGCTGGATAAGGTAGAGAGGGCTGAGGTAATCTTCATCTATGCTCACGAGCTTCCCGAAATAGTGGAGGAGAAAATTAGAGAGAGTGAAGCTAAAGTCATCGCATGTGCTGGGCTTGAAAGCCTGACCAACGTTCCAGAAGAAATCCTAATCAAAGCGAAGACATATTATGTCCTTGGAGGCGGGAAGAATCTTAGGAATATGGCCAGATTTCTAGCAAGCTTATCTGGAGAGGCAATTGAATATGAAGAACCAGAAGAAGTTCCCATGCACGGCATCTATCACCCGAATTTTGGAGTTTTTGAGAGCTTGGACGACTATTTAATGGTTTACAAGAAGAGGCCGTTAGTTGGAGTTCTCTTCTGGAGGAGTGCTTGGCTTTATAAGGAATTTAAACCAATTGGAGAGCTCATTAAAGCCCTTGAAGAAGAAGGCTTCAGTGTGATTCCTGTCTTCACTTATGGGAAAGACTCAACGACAGGACTGGGGAGAGAGAAGAGCGAGGCTGTTAAAGAGTTCTTCATGAAAAATGGAAAGCCGATTATAGATGCCCTCGTGAGCTTAATTTCCTTCGGCACGGTTGATTTAAAGAATCTGCAAAAGCTCAACGTTCCAGTTTTTGCTCCGATAAGGTCTTACTACCAGTCCCTTGAAGAGTGGGAGAAGAGCGAACAGGGCGTTGACTATATGACTCAGGTTTATGGAGTGATAATCCCAGAAGTTGCGGGAGCAATTGAGCCGATTTTCATAGCTGGAACCAGAAACATTGAAGGCTACAAGGTTGGAGAACCTTACGAAGAGCACATGAAATATTTAGCCAAAAGAGTAAAGAAGTGGATCGAGCTCAGGAAGAAGCCAAAAAGCGAAGTTAAAATTGCTATAGTCCTAATAAATCCTCCATGTAAAGGGCTTGAGGCGAACATCGGTGTTGGACTTGGTTTGGATGTTCCGGAGAGCATCGTTAGACTTCTGCACAAGCTTAAGGGGGAAGGCTACTACGTTGGTGAAGATTTGCCAAAGAATGGGGAAGAGCTGATAAAACTAATTTTGAAGAGAAAAGCGATAAGCGAGTTCAGATGGACAAGCGTTGAGGAGATAGTCAAAAGCGGCGGAGCAATTGACTTTGTAGGCTTGGAGGAGTATCTGGAGTGGTTCAACGAGCTTCCGGAGGATTTGAGGGAGAGAATCATCAAGGACTGGGGAAGACCTGAGGATGTCTTAGCTGGGAAAGTGGACAAAGCATTGGTTGGAATGGTCTACGAAGGGAGATTTGTCGTTCCCGGGATAAGGTTTGGAAACGTCTTCATAACCCCTCAGCCAAAGTTCGGCTGTGCTGGAGCTAGGTGCGACGGAAAAGTTTGTAGAATTTTGCATGATCCAACAATAGTCCCACCGCACCAGTGGTGGGCAGTGTATAGGTGGATAACGCGCAAATTTAGGGCTGATGTAATGATACACTTCGGAACCCACGGCTACTTGGAGTTCAGACCCGGAAAAGGCGTTGGGCTTTCTCCTTCATGTGTTCCTGAGGCAAGCTTAGATGACGTTCCGCACTTATACGTTTATGTAGTTTCAAATCCAATGGAAGGTGTTATTGCTAAGAGGAGAGGCTACGCAACGCTTATAGATCACATCTATCCTCCAATGGCAATGGCTGAAGTTCTGGATGATTTGGATTCTCTCCTAACCCAGTATGCGAAGGCAAAGAGCTTGGGAGATGAGGCAAGGAGAAAGAAAATTTATGAACAGATTTTAGAAAAAGCTAAGGAAAACAAGCTGAGGATAGCGAATCCAGAAGATGAAGAGCAGACGATAGAGGAAATCCACCGATACGTTGAGCTGATGAGGGGTTCTCAAATAAATCTCGGCCTTCATATCTTTGGACATCCACCAAAAGACCCCAATAGATTAGCGGAATACATTGCTACAGCAATGGCTTATGATTCTTATGCTTCCCCTTCAATTAGGCGCGTTATAGCTGAAGCAGTAGGCCTAGACTACGATGAGATAAGGAAGAACCCCTTGGGGACGACAAATGGATTTACGAACAGAGAACTGTTGGAAATCTTCCACAAGATAGCCATCAAGAGCTTAGAGCGTTTGCTTAAGGGAGAAAGCTTTGAAGTTATTGAGGAAGAGATTGAAAAGTTTGGATTTAAAGTTAAGGAGAAAGAAAAGCTTGAAGAAACGTTTAGAAAAGCCCTTGAAGTTGCAGAGAAAATAGTTGAATGTGAAAAAGAATACGACGGCTTCTTGAAGGGACTGAGCGGGAAATACATCGAGCCTGGTCCGTCGGGAGCGATAACGAGAGGAAAGTTTGAGATTTTACCGACGGGAAGGAATTTCTATGCAGTTGATCCAAGGACTCTACCAACTAAAGCAGCATGGCAGATAGGAGTTGAAACTGCTGAAAAACTTTTGAAAGCTTACAAAGAAAAGCACGGGAGATATCCGGAGAGTGTTGGACAAGTTCTCTGGAGCATAGACGGTTATAAGGCTGATGGAGAGCAGATAGCCCAAATCCTCTATTTGATTGGAGTTAGGCCGGTTTGGAAAGGAGATGTAGTTGCTGGGCTCGAGGTAATTCCCTTAGAAGAGCTCGGAAGACCAAGGATTGACGTTCTGGTTAGAATAAGTGGAATCGTGAGAGATACTCTGCCAAACTACATCTACCTAATTGACGAGGCCATAGAAAAGGTTGTTGCGCTAGATGAGCCTTTGGAGATGAACTACATTAAAAAGCACTACATTGAGCACATTAAAAAGCTCATTGAACTCGGCAAGAGTTTTGAAGAAGCCCAAAGGTTTGCACGCTTTAGAGTTTTTTCAGCTCCACCTGGTGCCTACGGGGCTGGGGTAAATTTGGCAGTTGAATCATCGGGCTGGAGGAATGACGAGGATTTAGCTAAAGTGTGGGTTCAGTGGAGCGGCTATGCTTATGGAAAAGACGCCTTTGGCGTTGAAGCTCATGAATCATTGGTTTTGAACTTAAGAGAGGTGGATGTAATCAACAGAAACCACATAAGCGATGAGCACGACCCGACGAACTGTTGCTGCTATTTTGCACATCACGGGGGCTTTAAGACGGCTGTTGATGCCTTAACAGGCAAGAACGTTGAAGTGGTTCAGACAGACACAAGGGACATAAGCGATGCCAAAATAGTTGACATGAAAGTTGAGCTTGAAAGGGTCGTTAGGGCAAAGCTCCTCAATGATAGGTGGATTGAGGAAATGAAGAAGCATGGTTACAGAGGGGCTAGTGAGTTCTCCAAGAAGATTCTTCACTTATACGGCTGGGAAGCTACAACAAAGCTCGTTGAAGATTGGGTTTTTGACGAGATAGCACAGAAATACGTTCTAGATGAAGAAATGAGGAGATGGTTCGAGGAGCACAATCCCTACGCTATTGAGGAAATTGCAAGGCGTTTGATTGAAGCTTATGAGCGCGGCTTGTGGAAGACGAGTGATGAATTAATTGAAAAGCTCATGGAGGTCTATTCCGAGATTGAGGGAATTTTGGAGGAGAGTCTTGGTGAAGGGGAAGTTCAAGGCGGGACAATTGAAATCTACACAGCTGAGGATGACAAACACTGGAGTGAAAAAATTGGGGAGGTGGATAAAATATGGAGCCTCGTGAAAAACGCTTAGTCTTTCCATTCTCTGCAATAGTCGGGCAGGAAAAGGCTAAATTAGCTTTACTTTGTGTAGCCGTTAATCCGCTGATTGGTGGTGTCTTGCTTAAAGGAGATAAGGGAACGGGGAAATCGACCCTAGTTAGGGCTTTGGCTAACGTTTTGCCAGAAATTGAGGTCGTTGATGGCTGTCCTTTCAACTGCAATCCGAGGAATCCTTTGGAGATGTGCGACAGCTGTTATGAGAGATATGAAAATGGGGAAGAGTTGCCCATAGCAAAGAGGAAGATGCGCGTTGTGGATTTGCCCTTAAGCGTTACAATAGACAGGCTGGTTGGAACTGTAGATGTCGAGAGATTTTTAAAAGAAGGGAGAAAGGCATTACAGCCCGGAATTTTGGCAGAAGCAAACAGAAACGTGCTCTACATTGATGAAGTGAACCTCCTAGATGACTACATAGCCGATTCACTTTTAGATGCTGCAGCAATGGGATGGAATACAATAGAAAGAGAGGGAATTTCCTTTAGGCATCCAGCAAGATTCATCTTAGTTGGAAGTATGAACCCAGAGGAGGGTGAGCTTAGACCTCAAATCCTCGATAGATTTGGTTTATGCGTTGAGGTAAGCGCTCCAATGAATCCAGAGGAGAGAATAGAGATAGTTAGGAGAGTTGAAGAGTTTCATGAAGACCCGATAAGCTTCTATAAGAAGTTTGAGAGCGAAGAGAAAAAGCTTACGGAGAGGGTTGTTAAGGCAAGGGAGATTCTGCCGAAGGTCGAGATAAGCGACGATTTGCTAAAGCTTTTGGCTGAAACAGTCGTTAACCTGGGAATCAAAACCAACAGAGCTGAGATAGCCACGATAAAGACAGCCAAAGCAATAGCTGCCCTAAACGGAAGGAGAAGGGTCTCACTGGAAGACTTAGAAAAAGCTATGGAATTGGCTCTACCACACCGTTTGAGGGACAAGCCCTTCCAAAAGCCGCCGCAAATGAGGCCTCCAAAGCCTAAAGACGATAAGGAGCATAATCACGACCACAAACACGACCATAAACATGAACACAAGAAGGAAGAAAAAAATGAAAGGAGAAACCAGGGGTCTCAAAGTCAAGGGATTGGGAATTTAGAGCAGAATTTTCGCTCAAGCGAAGCTAAAATCCCAAGGATAGAGAGTAAAAACTTTGATGGAAGTGAATTCACAGGATACCGCTCCTCGAGGGATGTCAGCGTCACAGTGGTAAACTTTCCGAAAGGAATTCCAGTCTCTTACGTTCCCCCCAAAGGTGAAATAAGGGATGTTGATTTTTACAACTCGGTTATTTGCGCTGTATTGAATGGAAAAAAGCCTCCAATAAGGCTTGATTTAAACGACCTCCGCGTTAGAGTCAGGAAAGCAAAGGCACCAACGCTCTGGGTTTTGCTCTTGGATTCAAGCGGAAGCATGGCTGTGCAGAAAAGAATTAGCATCGCGAAGGGAATAGCAGAGAAATTGGTTGAGAACGGGTACATCAAAAAGTCAAAGATGGCTTTGATAGTTGCAAAAGGTAATCGAGCGGAAATATTCGTTCCACCTACTAAGAACTACTGGGAAGTGCTTGAGAAAATAGAGAGCGTTCCAACTGGAGGGAGAACGCCTTTGAGTTCGGCCCTCTATAATCTTCTTCTGCTTGCCGAACGTGAGAGGAGAAAAGACAAGTCCCTGAAAGTTAGGGCATTCTTGATAACTGACGGAAAGGCCAACGTCCCACTTTTTGGAAAGCGAATTAAGGATGAGATCATTGAGCTGGCAAAAGCTCTGAGGAAAAAGGGAATAGAACTTAACATTTATGACACGAGAGGAAGAGGAATAAATCCAGGAATTTCGTATGTTCCAGTTTTGAAGGAAGTTGCAAACGCTAAAGTTTACAGGACGTGAGAGCTTGGACTTTTTAAAGCTCTACATAATTTCGATGGCCTCAATTACTTTTGGGTATATTTTAGCCGAGACTCTAAGTGAGACTAACCTGATAAAGCTCATTGGGACTAAAACTTCCAAGATAGCAAAACTTGGCATTCACCCGGCTCTGACGCCAGTTCCGGCGCTGTATTTGGTCAGCCCGAGGGTTGCCCATGCAAATGCCTCTGCCTTGTTGAAAGAAGGGTTAATTGAGCCAATTGACCTTTACATAGCTATCCTTGCTTCAAATCTCCCGTTGAGAGTTATGTATATTTATCGCTATTATTTACCCGTGCTTCTACCTCTCTTGGGAATTGTAACGCTTTATTTCATTGGTCTGAGGATTCTCTTTGATTTTCTTCTTGTTTTTGTGGTTTTGATGATTGGACGTAGGAGATACAAGGGTGTAAAACTCAACGGCGAGAATAACAAAATTAAGCTTAACTTTTCAAGGAAAGCTTTCAAAAAGGGGTTAATCAAGGGATTAAAAGCCTCACTAAACTTTGCTTTAAGTTTACGCCTCTTTTCCTCTTGGTTGTCTTTATGCTTAAGTCAGGTATCTCAGATAAGATGACCCCTGCTTTATCTCCCATACTTGGAAAGCTTGGCTTAGACTCTTTGGGTATTACTTACATTACAACCGCCATCTTCAGCCCGAGGGCTGCTTATGGAATAGCTAAGGTGATGCTGGGTTACAATTATCCAATGCAAAAAGTCTTAGGTTGCATGTTCCTTGGGAATGGGCTGTTTGTTCTTCTCAATGAAAGCTGGGTTAGGATTCTGCCGTTTTACTCTGGGCTCTATCCGAGGGAAGTGACTTTAAGGCTCCTATTCCTTCAAGTTGGATTATCTTCTCTTTACAACATCTTTTTGGCAATTGTTTTACTTAAACTCTAAAATTCTGGTCCTGTTGGTAGTTTTCTTTTGTGTTTGCTCTTCTGTACTAGGTTTTCAACGTATTCAACCTTTTCAAGCGGAATACCCACTTCTTCGGCAATTTTCTCCTTGGGCATTTTCAAGTCAACTAATCTGTAAAGAATCTCGTCCAAGAGTTTGTAACTTATGCCAAGCTCGTTTTCATCAGTTTGTCCAATCCAAAGCCCAGCAGTGGGCTTCTTCTTAATAATCCTTTCTGGAACGCCCAACCTCTTGGCAATCTCCCAAACTTCCGTCTTGTAAAGGTTTATCAATGGGGCATAATCACTCGCACCATCACCCCACTTAGTATAATAACCCGTTAAAAGCTCACTCTTATTGCTTGTCCCCAAGACGAGGAAGTTATACTGGTTTGCATGAGCGTATAGAAGAATCATTCTTGCCCTAACCATTATATTGCCTTTGGTAATTTTGTCTGGTTCAAAATCAAGGCTTTCCTCAAAAGCATCAACAATTGGCTTGATGTTGATGATTTTGTAGTTAATTCCAAGAGTCTCACAAACTAATTTCGCATCTTCTACATCTTGATTCTCGTAGTATGGCATTATCAAGCCAAGAACTTTCTCCCTCCCCAAAGCCTTCACTGCCAAAAAAGCTGTTGTTGCACTATCAACACCACCACTAATTCCAATCACAACACCATTCACATTCGCCTCATCAACCCTCTCCCGAATAAAAGAAACTAGCTTTTTAATTACATCATCATAGTCAAGTTGCCTCATTGCAATCACCTCTATGGGGTATAAAATAAAAGAAAGCTTTAAACCTTTATATTTCAGCAGCAAGTATCTTCACGTGTTTATCTCTGTTTTTTATGAGCTCCTCGAAGCCTTTCTCTACTATTTCTTCCAGTTTAACCTTTGAAGTTATTAAAGGCCTAACGTCAACCCTCTTTGATGCAACTAAAGAAATTCCCCTGCAGAAGTCATCGGCACTGTGGGAGACCGATCCAATTATACTCTTTTCTCCAACTACAAGTCCTTTAGCATCGAAAGATGTCAGACATTTAAAAACTCCCAGAGCAACTGCTTTACCACCTTTTCTTATGCTTTCCACAGCAACCTTGAACGTTTCGTTTAGTCCAACACACTCAAAGCTGACATCAGCCCCAAGTTCTGTCTCTCCTCTTATCTCTTCGATAACCTCTTCAACACTTTTTCCACTTGGATTAATTGTTATATCAGCACCGATCTCCTCTGCCTTCTTTCTCCTAGCTTTGGAAGGCTCTACAACAATTATTTTCCCTGCTCCAGAAGCTTTTGCAACTAAAAGGACACATAAGCCAATGGGTCCAGCACCAATTATCACTACGCTGTCACCGGGCATCAGCTGAGCCTTTTTAACAGCTCTAACGCCGACTGAGAGTGGTTCAACTAATGCACCCTCTTCAAATGAAACGCTCTCTGGTATTTTGTATGCCTGATATGGCCTGACTAAGGCATATTCGGCAAAACCTCCGTCTTCACTTAACCCTGTTACTCCAAAGTTTACACATAGGTTTTCCATACCTCTCTTACAAAAGTAGCACTCACCGCAGTGAATTACTGGAAAGACGGCAACCCTATCACCTACTTCAAAGCCTTTAACTCCTGCTCCAATTTCAACAACCTCGCCAGCAAATTCATGACCAATGGTGACTGGAGCAGTTTTTCCTGTGAGAGGGTGGGGCTCTTTGGTTGGTATAAAAATTGGACCATTTAGATACTCATTTAAGTCTGTCCCACAGACGCCACAGGCTTTTACTTTGATTTTAATGAAGCCTGGTTTTATACTTGGCTCTCTAACTTCTTCGAGCCTTAGGTCTCTCTTCCCGTACCATCTAATTGCGAGCATTTTTCTCACCTGGCATTCATGAACAAAAATTCATGAATTTAATTCTTTCTCTTTAATTTTTGAAGAAATGACAACTCAACTTTTTTATACTCCTTGCCATGTATGGGAATGCGAGGAAGATGATAGCGGCAGTACTGGCTGGTGGGAAGTCCCGAAGATTTGGTGAGAATAAGCTACTTTACAAAGTTGATGGAAAGCCTATTGTTATGCACACCATAGAGCGATTACTGAAAGCTGAGAGTATTGATGATGTAGTAATCGTTACATGTCAAGAAAAAAAGAGAGATTTTGAAGCATTGGGGTTTAGGGTTCTGATTGATGACCTCTTAGTTGGACCGATTGGGGGTATTTTTGTGGCTCTAAAAGAGGTTGGTGATGCCTTCATTGCTGCTGGAGACATGCCGCTGATAAATCCAAAATTTGTAGATTACATTGTTGAGCGCTTTTATGAGAGTAAATCTTTGGCATGCATCCCAATATGGGCAAATGGATATATAGAACCGTTGCATGCTGTTTACTCCAAGGATTTTCTCCCAATTTTAAAAGAGCAGATAGAGAAAGGAGAGTATATGATTCGAAAAGCGATAGAGAGGGCAGATCCTTGTTATATTATGATTGATGACCTTCCTGAAGAATTTAAAGAGAGCTTCTTTAACATAAACACGAAGCATGATTTAAAACGTCTTTTGGGTTAAGCACGGAGGCATACCAATTATAGTGTCTTCGCAAGGATGATAAATCTGTCAAGGACTTTGGGCTTGAGAGTTTGAATTTTCTCAAGGTCTTTTTCTGAGATTGAAGTCCTAATCTCTCTAAATCCCACATCCTTCGCTCTACTTCCAATCTGCAGAATGAGTTTCTCAATGTTGTCTCCCCATGCATATAACGTTGCAATGTCTTTTCCAAAGAAGCTTCCCTCAAGAATGTAATAGCTCTCTCCAATTTGTCCGCTTTCGAAGTAAAGGGTATTGTCTACCCCAGCTATTTTATCCTTAAACGCTGTAAACCAGTGATGATAAGAGCTTTGGAATTTTCCAAGAGTCATTTCTTTGTCCTTAACTTCTTCCCAGGAGAACTCCCGAATATTAAGTCCTTTGACCTCTCTATTTGGAAGCGCTGAAAGGTCGAAACTAATGAAGCAACCCTTATGAAGGATGTCTTTAATTCCAACTTTTTCGTAAAACTTTACTGCCTCTTTTTCTGGTGTCACTGTTAAAAGCTCACATTTCTCTTTTCTTGCAAGCTCTTCAGCCGCTTTTACAAGTTCCCGCCCTATTCCTTGTCCTCTAAACTCTCTGTGAACTTCAAGGACGTCTATGTGGGCTATCTTCCTGGTTCTTTCATTTATGAGCTCTTCGCTTATGAACAGCTCCAATTCTCCAATAATTCTGCCTTCAATTTCCGCTACCAGTGGAATCTGCCCGTTAAGAAGGAGGTTATTCAAATGAATGGCACGTGTTTCAATACTCATCCAAGGTCCGCCATGTAGATACCTTTCTTTGAGAGTTAAATTATCGTAGGAATCTGGTTCTCTTCTCTGTCCATTTTCGTAGTGATACCACTCTTCTACATCGGAACAGTGGACTTCTACAATCCCATTAGTATCTTCAAGCCTGGCAATCCTAATATCCATTCCATCACCAGTGAAAATTGAAAAAAGGATCAAAGCTCAGCTTCGCCTAAAAATTCGAGTAAATCAAGCAGCCTTCTGTCTTTAACTTTAAGCACGGCCTCACTTACTTCTTCTCTTCCAACCTTGCCATCTTTGAACAGTGCAATTGCTTTAATGCCCTCAAAGAAGTCCTTCAGCTCTGGAACGGCATTGGCGAACATATCAATGTTGTTGTAAATTATCTCGAATTCATCTTCGATCATGAGCTGCCAGATTACGTCAATTAGTGCATCAAATGCAATATCGAAGTACTCCCCTTCCTTAGCTTCTATCATAGCATAGAGGCACTCCTGTAGAGCAGCTTCATAGTTGTCCTGCTCTTCAAATATTTCTTCAAATGCTAAGTGAATTTGGGCTTTGAGCTGGGGTTTGTCAAGAACCTTTGGCAAAATCTCGGCTAGTTTTGCTTTTGCTGTTGGAATATCTCCCTTCTCAAAAGTTACGTATGCTCTATAAATCTGGATGTGGAGAACATCTTCCTCTCTTCCAAGTTCTTTCAGAATCTCTTCTGCTTTTTCCATTAGTTCAAGTGCTTTATCGTATTCCATTAGTTCCTCATGGATAAGTGCCATATTGTAATAAATCTTTGCAATGTTCTCCTTGTTCCCTTTCTCGATTTCTTCCTCCAGCAACTGCCTGTAAAGATCAAGAGACTTCTCGAGATTTCCAATTAGGAAGTATAAATCTGCTAGATGATATTTAGCTTCGAATGTGTCTTCCTTTTCAGCGAGCTTTTCGAATTCTGATATTTTATCAATTTCAAGGAATTCGAGATAATAGTAAACAACCAACTTGTATAGCTCAGGATCTTTACACTCTAAGGCTAATTTCTCAGCTTTTTCGAGAACCTCTTTTAAGTCCTCTTCGCCGAGCTCGTCAACCTTATAGTACAAAAGGCGTGCAACCTTTTTGCAGTCCTTTTCTTCAATTGCTCTAAGAATCTCCTCCATACTTTCACCCCTAATATTTTTGGGGCTTTAGATATTTAACCTTATGGACTAATTCTTTGAGTTGTAGTTCAGAGCTAGATAGGCGATAACCTTTTTACCTCCCCTCCCTACTCTAAATCATGCTTGAAGTTATATTTTTGGGAACCGGCGGGATAATGCCAAACAGAGAGAGAAACGTTCCTTCAATAGCCCTACGTTATAAGGGCCAGATTATACTCTGGGATGTTGGTGAAGGAACTTTAAGACAGCTTAACACTGCTAAGCTCAGTCCAATGAGGATTGAAAAGATTTTCATAACTCACTTCCATGGAGACCACTATCTTGGCTTGATGAGCTTAATTCAGACGATGACTCTTTGGAACAGACAAAGGCCCCTCCACATTTATGGTCCAAAATACACCTTTGAATTTATACAAAACTATTTGAAGAGCGGCTTTTTTGCTCCGAGCTTTGAAATTCACGTCCATGAGCTTGGTGAGACAAGGTTAAAATTTGGGGATTATGAAATCTGGAGCTTTAAGGTTGAACACGGCATTCCAGCTTTGGGCTATGTGTTTAAAGAAAAAGACAAGCGTGGAAACTTTGATTTGAAAAAGATTAGTGAGTTCGGCTTAAAACCTGGCCCTTGGATGAAAGAGCTTGAGCTTAAGGGAAAAATCGAAATTAATGGGAGGATTATTCACCTTGAAGATGTTACTGGGGAGAGGAGGAGAGGAGTTAAGGTTGTTTACACAGGAGATACAGAGCCTTGTGGGAGAGTTAAGTTATTCTCAGAGAGAGCGGATCTGCTTATCCATGAGGCAACTTACCTAAGCGATAAAGATAGAGGAGAAAGTTATCATTCAACTGTGAACGAAGCCTGTGAAGTGGCAAAGAAAGCTAAGGTTAAGCTTTTGGCTTTGTTCCATAGGGCACCTAGGTACAAATACGATGAGTATTTCCAAAAAGTGAGGCAGTTATGTAACCATAAATTTATAGTCCCAAAAGATTTCGATAAAATAAGTTTAAAGGGTGAAAGTTATGAGCTATCTTCGATACGTTAAAGTCATTGGAACAATGCATGTCTCTCCAGAAAGCAGGGAGAGGGTTAGGAAAATAATACTGGGGGAAAAACCACATGCTGTAGCTATAGAGCTTGATAGAAGGAGATTCTATGCAATACGAAATCCCCAAAAGATGGCATTCGGAGATGCAATGAAGTACGGGAGGAAAGGAATTATTCAGTATATCCTAACAAAGGTTGAGGAAAAGCTGGGAGAAGAGTTTGGTATGATACCCGGTGGGGAGATGATGGAAGCAATAAATCTGGCGGGTCTTTTGGGAGTTCCTTTATATCTCATCGATGAGGATATAAATATTATAACAATGAAGATTCTCAAAGCACCTTTTAGAGAGAAGCTTTTACTTCTTTTAGAAAGCTTGGCAGTTTTTATACCCTTACCGCTTAAACGCGAGGAAAAGGATATTATTATGGATTTTAAAGTCATGATGACTCAGTTTAAAATGAGATATCCCTATCTGTATCGTGTTCTCGTTGAGGAAAGAAATGAAATAATGGCTAGGAATTTAATCGCTATTGTGGACAGTCTAAAAGCAAAAGGGATTAAAAAACCTAAAGTCATTGCAGTCGTTGGTTTGGGACATAAGAAAGGTATAGAGAGGATATTGAACTCACACAAGGCTTTTATATCGCCAAGGTAATGTAGTTTTGGTGATAATTATGGAAAGGCAACAGTTAAGATGCCCGTTATGTGGCGGAACAGATTTTCAAGTTGAGGAAGGTAAGCTCGACAGCAAATGGGGGTTTACGGCTCATAAAGTAAAGATAGTCATCTGCAAAAACTGTGGCTATGTCATGATGTTCTACAAAGGAAGAACTATCTGGGATTTCGATTAAAGCAAGTGTTAAGGTTTATATTTAGGCATCTCAATTTACTTTGGGGATGAAAAATGATTGAACGCTTAAAGCAGATGCTCCGCGTTGATGTTATAGACGTTGAGTACTCTGGGGACAAGATTATAGTGTATGTTCCAAAGGATCAGGTGAGAATTGCCGTTGGAAGTGGAGGTTCTGCCGTAAAAGCTGCAGAGCTTGTCTTGGGAAAGAAGATTGAAATCAGGGGGAGGTAATGTTGGTTCTTAGAGATTTTAGGAAGCAAGAGCTTGAAGATTTGGCGGTTTCGTATATAGTGCTGCTAATTCTGTTTTCAAACTTTGAGCTAAAGAACATGCCCTATGTTGCTTTAGCTGTTTTTACGGCTTTTGTTTTTCATGAATTGGCTCACAGGCAGGTTGCAAAGAAATATGGCTATATAGCGTTCTACAAGCGATGGGACACTGGGATTGTAATAGCTCTCTTGCTCGGTATAGTAGGGAAGGTAATATTTGGTCATGCAATATTTTTTGCCGCATTAGGTGCTGTTTACATCTATGCGCCTTATCAGTATTGGGAAGATAAAGAAGCAGAGGGATGGATAAGCTTATCTGGACCTTTGACAAACATAATAGTTGGAATAGTTGCTTTAATTTTGCTGAAGACGTTATCACTTCCACTTCATGCAATGATATCCTTATTCTACACTGCTATAGTGAACTTCTGGATAGCGTTCTTCAACCTTTTGCCGTTTCCACCTCTCGATGGCTACAAAGTTCTCAAGTGGAACGCTGGTTATTGGGCTGTTGCAATTGGGGTAGCGTATATTCTGAGGTCTCTGGTTTGATTTCTTTTTAACACTTTCAGTGATACACAAGGGAAAAATTAAAATACTTTCTGCATAAGCTATATTAGAGGTGATGCTGATGTACAAAGAGCCTTTTGGAGTTAAGCTTGATTTTGAAACTGGAATAATTGAAAATGCCAAAAAGCTAGTGAGAAAGCTGAGCGACATGAAAGGGTATTTCCTTGATGAGGAGGCATGGAAAGAGCTTGTAGAAAAGGAAGACCCAGTTGTCTATGAGGTCTATGCAATTGAGCAGGAGGAGAAAGAGGGGGATTTGAACTTTGCAACAACTGTTCTCTATCCAGGAAAAGTTGGAAAGGAATTCTTCTTCACAAAGGGTCACTATCATGCAAAGGCTGATAGAGCAGAAATATACTTTGCTTTGAAAGGAAAAGGTGGCATGCTCTTGCAGACACCGGAGGGAGATGCGAAGTTTATTGAAATGGAGCCCGGGACAATAGTTTATGTTCCACCCTATTGGGCTCACAGGACAGTTAATACCGGAAATGAACCCTTTATCTTCTTGGCTATCTATCCAGCTGATGCTGGTCATGACTACGGAACGATAAAGGAGAAGGGCTTTTCAAAGATAGTTGTTGAGGAAGATGGGAAAGTAGTCGTTAAAGACAATCCAAAGTGGAAGGAGTGAACTGTTTTGCTCTAAATTTTTCTTACTTTTTACCTAGGGCTATAGTTAAATTGCTAATATAACAGAAATATTTATATTATGACTTCTGCATTTAGTATTAATGAAACTTTCTCTTTGGGGGGAAATGAATGCGAAGAAGAATAGTAAGTTTGATTATTGGAGTTTTGTTTTTGATTGGCTTATCACAGAATAGCAAAATTTCAGCAGATTATGCATTATGAATACAGGGGGTATAGTCCATGAAAAAGTTAATGGTAGCATTGGTTTTTGTGTTTATTATACTTTTGCCTCTAAGTTACTCTTACTTAACCTATAAACCACCGTCAATTGACAAAATGAAAGATGAATTGGATTTGATAGCCTCTAAGGATATTGTTTGCAGTGAGACGGGTAAACTAATAAATCCCAACTTAACAATAGTGTATTATCACGAAGTTAAGAAAATTGGAAGCAATTACATTGTTTATAAAGATGCGAATTTTTCAACAGGACGTAGGCTTCAACTATACTTAACTTAACTATAAACAAAGGTAGGTACTCAGGATATATCCTAGTGAATAACACTGAGAAATATCCCTTAACAGATTCCAACTTTAAAGAATTCTATTTGATTCCTCTTCAAGAATACATTTCCTATATCGAGAATAATGGATGCATAATTGGATGGAAACGTGGACTCTCAAAGTTAACTGATGTTAAAGTTGTGTCTCCATCACGTCTTCAGTCTCTTACGGGTGTTAGAGAATATAGGTTTACTGCAAAATGGGGAAGTGCCAATGTTGAAATAACGACAACATCGGAGGGTATCCCTATAAAAATTGTTCAGAGATTTCCTGAGGGTTCATATATAGTATCAAGGCTATGCCTAATTAATGATGAGTCGGGTTAGTCTTTTTAGGTTCTTATTTTTTCCTCGAGATATCTAGACCATAACCTTTAATTATTTTTGTTCTTTGTAGTAATATTTGGTGACTTCAATGAAAAAAAGCTTAAAAGAGAAAATTAGGCTCTGGAAGAGTCTTTATGTTAACGCGTTTGAGAATGCAACTAACGCATTGCCGAGAGTTAGAGGGGTTCTCTTAGCTTACAACACCAACATTGATGCAATAAAATATCTTGACAAAGAAGACCTCGAGGAGAGAGTTGAGAAAGTTGGAAAAAAGAGAGTTTTTGAGCTGATGGAAAATCCTCCTGAGAAAGTTACTTCCCTCGAAGAGCTTTTCGCTGGAATTTTGAGGAGCATTAAGCTTGGAAAGGCTATGGAATGGTTTGTCGAAGACAGAGGCGTGCGCAATTATTTGAGGGAATGGGGCTGGGATGAACTTAGAATTGGTGGACAAGCAGGAATAATGGCTAATTTGTTGGGTGGAGTTTACAGAATCCCAACTATAGTTCATGTTCCTCAGAATCCAAAGCTCCAAGCTGAGTTATTTGTTGACGGTCCAATTTATGTTCCGGTCTTTGAGGAGGGGGAATTTAAGCTTGTCCATCCTAAAGAAGCCGTGAAAGAAAATGAAGAAGAGCTAATTCACTATATCTTTGAATTTTCAAGAGGATTCCAAGTGTTTGACATAGTTGCCCCAAGAGAAAACAGATTCATAGCAAATGCTGATGACTACAACGCTAGAGTCTATATAAGGGATGAGTTTAAGGAGCACTTCAATAAGATAGTCAAGAACGTTGATTTGGCGATAATAAGCGGTCTGCAAGTTTTAAAAGAATTCTATGAAGATGGCACGACTTACAAGGATGTCCTTAATGAAGTTGAAGCTCAGCTTGATGTGCTCAATGAGAGGAACATTAAGAGCCATTTTGAGTTTGCCTACACTGCAAACAAGAAAGTCAGAGAGACCCTTATTAACTTACTGCCAAAATTCACAAGTGTTGGGCTGAATGAAGTTGAATTGGCATCTTTGATGGAAATAATTGGGGATGAGGAGCTTGCAAGAGAAGTGCTTGAAGGCCATGTGTTCTCAGTTATAGATGCAATACATCTTCTCATGGATGAGACTGGAATTCAAAGAATTCACTTCCATACCTATGGTTATTACATGGCATTGACTCAGTACAGGGGGGAGAAAGTTAGAGATGCTCTGCTATTTGCAGCATTAGCAGCTGCAGCTAAAGCAATGTACGGCAACCTAGAAAACTTAAGCCAAATTAGAGATGCTCTAAGTGTGCCAACAAACGAGAAGGCATTCTTTATTGAAGAAGAGCTTGAGAAAGAGTTTGGTGAAGTTGAAAATGGAGTAATTGATATGACTGACAGACAGTTGACGTTTATACCAACGAAAATAGTTGCGTCACCGAAGAGCACTGTTGGAATTGGAGACACTATTTCAAGCTCAGCCTTTGTGAGTGAATTTGCGATAAGACAATGATTTCTTTTTCTTCTTTGGTAAATTTTATATACGCAAATTTACTAATAATTCATGGAGTTTAATTTACAGTTTAAAGGGTCTTGATGGGATTTCATTTTGTTCTAATCATCTGGAGGTGATAATTATGCTTTTAGAAGCTCCCGTTTACAAGGAAATATTTGGAGCTGTTAAGATTTATGAGCTGCAAAAGCTCCTCAAAATGGACACTGAGACAGAGGAAGTGCCGATGTTTACTGTCATGAACATTCCGAGGGAGGACATTTACCGCACACTGGGAGAGATGGCAGTTGTTGTTCCAATGAAAAACGAAAAGCTTCATTTAGTTGATGGTGTCCTCAAGGCAATACCTCACAAGTGCCCTATAATCATAGTCTCAAACAGCAAAAGGGAAGGTCCTAACAGGTATAGGCAAGAAGTGGACTTAGTCAGGCACTTCTACAATTTGACTCACTCAAAGATTATCATGGTTCACCAAAAGGATTCTGGAATAGCCAAGGCATTTGAAAAAGTTGGCTATACTGAAATACTTGATGGGAAGGGAAATGTTAGGAGTGGCAAGGGTGAAGGAATGGTCATTGGAATTTTACTTGCAAAAGCTATTGGTGCAAAATACGTAGGATTTGTTGATGCCGATAACTACATTCCTGGAGCTGTTAATGAATATGTAAAAGACTATGCCGCTGGCTTTCTCATGAGCGAGAGTGAATACACGATGGTTCGCCTTCACTGGAGGCATAAGCCTAAAGTTACAAAGGGTAGCTTATATTTCAAGAAATGGGGAAGGGTAAGTGAAATTACAAACCGCTACCTCAATCAGCTAATCAGTGAACAAACTACCTTTGAGACTACAATAATGGTCACTGGCAATGCTGGAGAGCATGCAATGACCATGAAGCTGGCTGAGATAATGCCATTCTCAACTGGTTACTCAATAGAGCCATATGAGATAGTTTATCTTCTTGAGAGATTTGGAAGATGGGAAGGGGTTGAGGAGTATCAAGATGTCTTTGATCAGGGGATTGAGATATTCCAAATTGAAACTCTCAATCCACACTTTCATGAAGATAAGGGACAGAGACATGTAAAGGAAATGATTTTGATGTCTCTGGCAACCGTTTATCACTCGACTTTGGCTTCAGAAAGTCTCAAGAAAAGGATACTAGAAGATTTGAGGATGCATGGCATAATAGGGGAAAGTGAAGAACCACCAAGGCCAATTGTAATGCCTCCGATTAAAGACATTGATATCAAAAAATGGATGAGAATTGTTGAGAACAACTCTGAAACCTTACTCAAACTTGGTCTGTAGGTGATTAAATGAGAGTGATATTCCTTGATCTTGATAAGACTCTAATTAGAGATGACTACTCTCCAGAACCAGCTAAAGCTGTAATTGATGAACTGAAAAGAAGAGGCTTTAAGATAATCTTTAATTCGTCAAAAACCAGAGCTGAACAGGAGTACTACCGGAAAGCGTTAGATGTTGATGATCCTTTCATAGTGGAGACTGGAAGTGCAATATATATTCCAAAGAAACATTTCCCATTCAGTTTCAATTTTACGAGGGAAGTAGGAAAGTACTTTGTAATGGAACTCGGTGGGAAATATGACGTCATTAAACAAGTGCTTGATGAGCTCAGCGAAGAGTTTGGCTTAAAATACTATGGAAATTCAAGTATTGAAGAGGTTATGGAGTTCACAGGGCTTCCGAGACATTTAGCAGAGCTTGCAATGATGAGAGAATACTCGGAAACTATCTTTCGTTGGAGGGATGAACAGTTCATTGAAGCAATTAAATCTAAAGGTCTTAAGGTTTCAAAGGGAAGCAGATTTTACAACGTTCATGGAAATACAGACAAAGGAAAAGCAGCGCACTTTTTGCTCCTCCTTTACTCCAAGTTTTTTGGAGATGTAGAAGCATATGCCGTTGGCGATGGACTAAATGACTTTCCCATGTTTGAAGTTGTTGATAAAGCCTTCATAGTTGGAAATCTGAAACATCCAAATGCTGTGAATATAAATTCAATAGAAGAGCTGCTGGAGGTGGTAAAATGAAAACGCTGATATTAGCTGGAGGAAAAGGAACTCGTTTATGGCCACTAAGTAGAGAATTAATGCCAAAACAATTTATAAGGATATTTGATGATACTTCGCTCTTTCAAAAGACAATAGAAAGAGCTTTGCTTTTCTCAAAACCCAAGGAAATTTTTATAGTAACTAATAAGGAGTATCGCTTTAGAGTTTTTGATGAACTTAGGGATATGGGCATAGAGATTCCAAAGGAAAATGTTCTTCTCGAGCCAATAGGGAAGAACACCCTTCCAGCAATTTACTGGGGGCTGAAAACCATTCATGAGAACTTTGGAAAATCGAAGGTCGCTGTTTTGCCATCGGACCATTTAATTGATATAAATGAAAAATACATTAAAGCATTTAAAACAGCAGAAAAGCTTGCTGAGAACTACTTTGTAACATTTGGAATCAAACCTACAAAGCCCCATACTGGCTACGGTTACATAAAGCCCGGAGAGAAATTGGAAGGCGGTTATAAAGTTGCCGAATTTAAAGAAAAACCGGACTTAGAGACTGCGAAAAAGTATGTTGAGGAGGGCTACTACTGGAACAGTGGAATGTTCATGTTTGACACAGAACTTTTCATTGAAGAGGTCAAAAGATTAGCTCCAGAAATCTACAATGCATTTGAAGAGGCCAAAAGCATCGAGGAAGCTTATGAATTAGTTCCAGACATCTCAGTTGATTACGGGATCATGGAAAAGACTGACAAAGCCGCAGTTGTGCCATTGAATGTTTATTGGAACGATTTAGGAAGCTTTGATGCAATCTACGATGCATTCGAGAAAGATGAGAACGGGAATGCAGTTAAGATTAGAGGATTAAAGGCAGATTACATAGGAATAGACTCAAAGAATAATCTCATCATGACCGAGCGCTTAACGGCAACAGTAGGAGTGAAGGACTTAATCATAATTGACACTGGAGATGCACTGCTCGTTGCTCACAGAGGAGAAAGCCAGAAGGTTAAGGAGGTCTACAAGAAGCTCAAAGAGAAAGGCGACGAAAGGGTCATCGTTCACAGAACGGCTTACAGACCTTGGGGAAGCTATACTGTCCTTGAAGAAGGAGATCGCTACAAAATCAAGCGCTTGACAGTTCTACCTGGCAAAAAATTGAGCCTCCAGATGCACTATCACCGCTCAGAGCACTGGGTCGTTGTTAGGGGAACAGCAAAGGTCATAGTTGGAGATAAGGAAATCCTTTTGAGACCTGGCGAAAGTACATTCATCCCTGCTGGGGTTAAACATAGATTAGAGAACCCTGGGAAAGTAGTTTTGGAAGTCATTGAGACCCAGATAGGCGAGTATCTTGGGGAAGATGACATAGTAAGGTTCCAAGATGACTTTGGAAGGGATTGAGGTGGAGCTTTTTTGCTTTTAGCCTTTTTATAAACATTAAAATCTAAGAAACTGCGAAAAGGTGGTGGAAATGGGAAAGCTGTTTGGAACATTTGGAGTCAGGGGAATCGCAAATGAAAAGATAACTCCCGAATTTGCTCTCAAGATAGGAATGGCATTTGGGACTCTATTAAAAAGAGAACAGCCGGACAAGGGACTTTGGGTTGTTGTGGGAAGAGACACAAGAGTGAGCGGTGAAATGTTGAAAAATGCTCTAATCTCTGGGCTTTTAAGTGTTGGAATAAATGTTATTGATGTGGATATTGCTCCAACTCCTGCAATTCAGTTCGCATGCAGATACTTTGGAGTCGATGGTGGGGCTGTGATTACTGCATCTCACAATCCTCCGGAATACAATGGGATTAAGCTCTTAGAGCCAAATGGATTGGGCTTAAAGAAGGAGAGAGAAGCAATTGTAGAAGATCTATTCTTCAAGGAAGAGTTTGATAGAGCAGAATGGAACGAAATTGGTCGTTTGGAGAAAAGGGACATAATAAGACCCTACATTGATGCAATAAAGTCTAAGGTTGACGTGGAGGCAATAAAGAAGAGGAAGCCCTTTGTAGTGGTTGACACTTCAAATGGTGCTGGCTCGTTAGTTTTGCCTTACCTACTTAGGGAGCTTGGCTGTAAGGTTGTCAGCGTGAATGCTCATCCAGATGGGCACTTCCCAGCAAGAAATCCTGAGCCAAACGAAGAGAACCTTCAAGGATTCATGAAGATTGTCAAAGCATTAGGGGCAGATTTTGGTGTGGCTCAAGACGGAGATGCAGACCGTTCAGTGTTCATTGATGAAAATGGAAACTTCATTCAGGGAGACAAAACGTTTGCTCTCGTTGTTAAGGCAATGCTTCAAGAGCATGGTGGAGGCTTGGTTGTTACAACAATAGCAACCTCACACATAATTGATGAGCTTGCAAAGCAGTACAATGGAAAAGTTCTCAAGACAAAGGTTGGTGATTTGATAGTTTCAAGGGCTTTGCTCGAGCACAATGGTTTGGTCGGCGGAGAAGAGAACGGTGGTGTAATTTTCCCAGACCATGTCTTAGGCAGAGATGGAGCAATGACTGTGGCAAAGATAGTTGAAATCTTTGCAAAGAGCGGAAAGAAGTTCAGTGAGCTTATAAACGAGCTTCCCAAGTTCTATCAGGTGAAAACAAAGAGACACATTGAGGGCGATAGGTATGCAATAGTTGAAAAAGTTGCTAAAATTGCAGAGCGGAAGGGCTTTAGAATTGACACAACCGATGGAACAAAGATTCTCTTTGACGATGGCTGGGTTTTAGTTAGGGCAAGCGGAACAGAGCCGATAATAAGAATTTTCGCAGAGGCAAGGAGTGAAGAAAAGGCTAAAGAATATCTTAATTTGGGACTGAGTCTTTTGGATGAGGCTTTGAAGGATTAATTTTTTGCAAACTTTTTTTATTCTACCAAAAACTTTTAGGGCGTATAATCAAATCTTTTTTCATATATTGTGGGGGAGGGAATTCAATGAATGTGACTACTGTATTTATAAATGCTTTAGCTGTTGTATGTCTGGTTTTTGCTTTAATAAAGGACCCTGCAAAAACAAAACAAGCACTAAAGATGGCAGTGATCTCATTCTTTAGAATCTTCCCAACTGTTTTGGCCATAATAATCATTATAGGCTTGCTTTCTGGTTTCGTGCCAGAAAGTCAAATCTCTAAGATTGTCGGTGAAAACGCGGGGTTTAAAGGAGTGCTCACTGTTGCATTTTTGGGAGCAATACTCCATATCCCTTCGTTGATATCCTTCCCGTTGGCAGCATCTCTCCTTGAAAAAGGGGCTTCGATTACCTCAGTTGCTGTCTTTATAACCACGCTGACAATGATTGGAATGGTCACTTTGCCTCTTGAAATAAGGATATTGGGGAAAAAGCTGGCGTTGCTTAGAAATGGGTTGAGCTTTATCATTGCAATTATCATCGGGCTTATCATGGGGGCGATATTATGAAAAAGATGATGTCGAAAGAGAAACAGAAAAAGGGACTCGTAAAAGATATGCTCTTTTTAGGGATTACATTAGTGATTGCAGTGGTTTTGCTATTAATGTTTCCCGAAAAGAGAGAACCCGTAATTTCATCTTCAAAAGGGTTCTTTGTGGAGATGATTCTGATACTGCCCGCCGTGATAATATTGATGGGACTTTTTGCAGTGTTTGTTCCGAATGATGTTATCGTAAAGTATTTGGGAAGAAGTTCTGGAATAAAAGGTATATTCCTTGCTATACTCATGGGAGCATTTCCTACAGGTCCCCTTTACGTGGCTTTTCCAATAGCCGCGGCTTTACTTAAAAAAGGCGCCCGTATCTCCAACATTATTGCATCTCTTTCAGCATGGGCATGCATCAAGATTCCTCAAGAGCTAGTGGAGCTCCAATTTCTTGGACTGAAGTTTATGATAACGAGACTCCTTTTAACTGTAGTCTTTGTAATTATCATGGGAATAGCGATAGAACAAATAATTTTGTGGAGCGAAAAGACAAACAAACATGAACAAACTTCATGAAGATGTTGCAAGGAAAGTTTGTTTGTGGGGAGATTCTTCTCCCCTTTCATATCTCAACCGAAGAAAGCACCCATCATATCCATCTGCTCTTCACTGAAGCTTTTTACTTTGAACTCTGGCATTTCTGGGATTAATCTCTCATAATCAGCCGGGCTTATCTTCTCAGCTTTACCCTCTTTGACTTTGAAGTACAGTCCAATTCCCTCGCTTTTGTAGGCAACTAGGAATTCTTCACTCTCAATGTCGCTCATCTTAACAAATATTGCATTTCCACCTGTGTAAGGCTTTTTACACTTAAATGGAAAGCTTGCCGAGTTCAACATAGCATCTCCAAGAGCCATGTTTGCCTTTTTGCCGTTAATTTCTGTCCAGAACTTGACTCCCTCAAAGTCTCCCTCAACGACAATGAGGAACTTTTCTCCATCGAGTTCTATTATTGGTGCTCCCTTCTTTTCCAAAATTTCAAAGAGCTGAGCTATTGTTTCTGCATTTTTTAAGCTTGCAACAAACCCTTCAACTTTCATTTTAAAGCCTCCCTTTATTCACTCTGAGCTTTTGAGTTGAAATACTTAAAAAGTTAGCTATCTTCTCTCTGGCATCTTCGAGGCTTTTTGGAATACCTAAGTTTAAGCTGAGAAACAGCTCAATGAGAGGAGGAACGTCTAGGTTGTGAGCTTTTAAGAGTCCCACATCTCCCAAAATTTCTTCTGGAGTGCCGACCTTAATTATCTGTCCCTTATCAATTAACGCAATTCTATCGCAGAGCGTTAAATACTCGGCTTCATGGGAGGCTAGGATTATTGTTTTTTCTCCTCTAAACTGCTCAATTAGTGTTCGGACTTGTTCTTTTCCTCTAAAGTCGAGGTTTGCAAAAGGTTCATCAAAGACCAGAATTTCCGGATCCATAGCCAAAACAGTGGCTATTGCAATTCTCTTCTTCTCCCCAAAGCTTAGATGCTTTATCTCTCTGCCAGCATAGCTTTCCATTCCAACAAATCTTAATGCTTTATAAACTCTCTCTTCGAGCTCTTTACCTCTCAATCCTAGGTTATAAGGGCCGAAGGCAACATCCTCAAAAACTGTTGGTGAGAAGAGCTGGTCATTTGGGTCTTGAAAAACTATTCCTACTTTCTTCCTAACTTCTCGTGGATTTTTAACTGGATTTAGCCCATCAATCAGAATCTCTCCCTTTTTGGGCTTTAATATCCCATTTAAATGCAGAATGAGGGTCGATTTCCCAGCTCCATTGGGGCCTAATAACCCAAAAACCTCTCCCTTCTTGATTTCTAAATTTATGTCTCTGAGTATTTCCTTTTCATCATAGGAAAAATGTAGATGCCTTATTTCTATCATATCAGCACACCTATCAGCGCAATTACGCTGAAGATTAGTGGTATGATGCTTTTATGTCTTTCGAATTTTGGAAATTCACCAAAGCATCTTGAAAGCATTGCTTTGTAAATTTTGTCATTTCTAATGTAGGCTCTCATAAAAATCTCGCTGAGTAATGCACCAAGCTTTTGATAATATTCTCTTTTTCCTATGCCGAAAGCCCTTGAATCTAAGGCTCGTTTCATTCTCAGTGATTCATCTTTAAACAAGTCAAGATAGCGGTAAGTGAATGCAAGCGTTAAAATTAATATCCTTGGAAATCTGAGCTCTTCCATTTCAGCCAAAAGCTTTGAGAAGCCTAAAGAGTTAGATGTCACAACAACAGCTGAAGAAGACAAGAAAGCCCTTCCTAAAAGCAGGAAGAATGAGTGGATTCCTTCTTTTGTTATAGCTCCAATTGGTGTGCTTACTAAAGGATCACCAGGATTGAAAAGTGCAAGAATGAATAATAAGCCCTCAAACCCAAGTAAAAATCCCAAGTGTTTAAAAATGCTCTTTTTTGGCCTTAAAAAGATAATCAACCCGATAAGGACTATCCCAAAATATGCAAGCTCACTCAAACTTTTTCTCGTGACAACTGCAAGGGCATAAATTAAAAGAAAGAGCAAATACAAGTTTAAACCCCCTTTACCAACTTAGCAAGCCCATAACTGAGTCCAAAGACTAAGACTATTCCAATTATTCCCATAACTACGCTCTGTCCCCATGTTTCTCCATAGTCGAGTGGTGCTTCATAAACTGGATGCTCCTCGAGTCCAACTTTTTCCATAGTTGCTTCTAATCCGTCGGGGTTATTTGAAGCGAATGGTAAAGCTATTGCCAGCAAGATGATAATGATAATTAATCCCTTGACTATTGTTTTCATGCAGGAACACCCCCTACCTCTGGAAGTTTGGCTCTAACTGCTTGAATAATTATTATGGTCAATATGGCTTCACCTATTCCAATTATTGCGTGGTAGCTTGCCATGAGTGTTAAAACCTTTCCAAAGGGTAGACTTTTGCTTATTCCAATTTCGATTGCTGCCAGAACTGCCGCAAGAAATACTGAGAGCCATGAAGCCACTCCAATCGCTACAATTTCGTTTATGCTCTTTAGCTTAGTGTAAACTGTATATCCTAAGAATGCACCGAGTATCCCCATGTTGAGTATATTAGCTCCAAGTGTTGTAATTCCACCATCTCCAAAGAGAAGTGTCTGGATTATGAGAACAGCAGTCATTATTAACACAGCAGCATAGGGCCCGAGTAATATTGCTACAAGCGTTGCTCCAAGCAAATGTCCGCTGACTCCTCCGATTATTGGGAAGTTCACCATTTGAGCTGCAAAGATTCCAGCTGCGAAAAGTCCAAGAAGGGGAATTTTGCTCTCTGGTAGGTTCTTAAGTTTCTTTGCTGAATATGCTACCACAGCTATCATTATGGCATACGTCACAACTATCACAGGCATGCTTAAAAGTCCGTCTGGGATGTGCAATACTTCCACCTCCGTGCTAAATTGTGCTATCTAAATATTAAATAGTAGCACCATATAAAAACCTTTTTGCAACTTTGCTTTGGCAACTGAAGGTTGATAAATTGGAAAAAGACTAAAAACATGGAAAATAGAATCTTACCTTGGTGATTAAAATTACGTGGGAGAGAAGGATAATAAACATTTGCAGATTCGTGGTTTTCATAGGGCTTCTAAGCGGTCTTATGTATATGCGCATTGATCACATTTATAGAAGTGGTGTTGCACTTATAGGTCTCTTTATCCCAGATATCTTTCAGAGAAAGTTAAATCCTTCAGAAAAGTTAAAGCCCTTCCTAAGTCCACTTTATAATGACAAAATTATCACAATCTTGGCAATTTTCATCGCCATTCACGTTTCTCTTGTGAATGTCCCCTTCACAACGATTGACCTATTCCATAAAGAGTGGACAAATGCTGACATGATAAGCCATTTTCTGGGTGGATTGACAGTTTGGGTAATGGTTGCTCACGTTTTAAATGAGCTCTCAAGGAAATACCCCATAGATTCAAAGCAAGTTGTTGTGTATTCCTTTTTGATTTTGCTTGTGGTAAGCATAGGATGGGAAATTGCTGAAAAGCTCAGTGAAAGTGAAATCACTTTTATCCATGAAACATTTGCTAACAAACTTAGAGATCTAGTGATGAACACTTTGGGAGCGTTAAGTGGTCTGTGGCTTGTTAAAACGAAAAAGTATCCTTTTGAGCTAAACTAACCCTCTAAAATGGATGTGCACTGAATAAATGTTATAAGGGATTTTCATTTACTCTCTTAGGTGATTGTGATGACATCAAATGTTCTAATACCTGACGTTGATACACTCGCTTACATTATCTTCATAGTTCTTGCAGTTGGGATAGCTTCGCTTTTGATCAGCAGAAAATTCAATATTTCTTATGTTCCTCTCTTTGTGTTCTTTGGAATCCTTGTAGGTCCAGTACTTAATTTCATAAATCGTAATCTCGCTCACGAGCTTTTTGACTATGTGAGGGTCTTTGGCTTGGTAATGATTCTCTTTACGGAGGGGCATACGTTAAGCTGGAGAATGCTAAAGAAGAATATCAAAACAATAGCAATGCTTGATACTCTAGGACTTCTTATAACCGCTCTGGTTGCAGGTTCTGCTTTCTCAATGCTTTTTCATACCCCATTCATTGTTGGCTTTCTCTTTGGTGCAATTATAAGCGCAACTGATCCTGCAACTCTAATCCCCCTGTTTAGGCAATATAAGGTAAGAGAAGACATCGAAACTGTAATCGTGACGGAATCAATTTTTAATGACCCTCTAGGTATTGTATTAACCTCGGTTGCAATAGCTCTTCTTCTGCCTCAAGCTCCAAGTGCCGCAGTTCTGGAATCAATTGCAAAGTATACCTCACTGTATCCGGCAGCTGTAATCTTTTTCCTCTATGAGCTAGTTGCATCCATAGGGATAGGCATTGTTCTTGGAGTCTTCGGATACTACGTTATAAAAAAGACTGGGATTAGGGGCTTCCCAGAAATTGAAGTCTTTGCTTTAATGCTTGCTTTTGGTGGCTTTTTAGCTGGGGAGTACGTAAAAGCTTCTGGTTATTTAGTCGCAACGGTTACAGGCATTGTTCTTGGAAATCACAAGGTATTTTTCAGAGATAATCCAGAAACCGTTAAGAGAATAATGAGGGCAATAGAAAAAGAAGTTCACTTTAATGAGACCCTAGCAACATTAGCAACAATATTCATCTTCGCTTTATTAGGAGCAAGCTTGGATTTAGAGACTATAAGTTCAAATCTTCTGCAGGACGTAATCTTAGCATTTGTCATAATTTTAGTTGCAAGACCAGTTGCAGCTCTATTAATTTTGCCTTGGTGGAAGCCAAAGGAATACCTCTTTATTGCCCTTGAAGGACCAAGAGGTGTTGTGCCTTCAGCATTGGCTAGCTTTCCTCTGACCCTCGGCTTAATGTATCACAACCCTCAAATGATCCAATGGGGTGAAATAATCCTTAGTGCAACTGTAATTACGGTATTGGTTTCTGTAATAGTAGAAACGCTGTGGGTTCCAATTTTGAGAGAAAAGCTCCTTGAGGTTGAAAGCATAAGGGAAAAGATGATAAGAGCAGGTTATACACCAAAATCATCTTGACAACATTCCGATTAGATAAAACATCAGCTTTGCTCCAGTTAGTGCAGTGATGTCCCCAAGTTCAGTTCCAGCAACTTCCATTATGTCAAATCCTACAACCTCTTTTTCTTTTGTTAGCCATTCTAATGCTTCTATCACCTCCCAGAATCTCAAGCCGCCTGCTTCTGGTGTTCCTGTCGAAGGAACCATTGATAAGTCAAAAACATCAATGTCAATTGAAATATAAACTGGTTCTGGCATGTCCTTTACGATTTCTCTAAACTTCTCAAGATTGTATTCTCTTGCATGAACCCATCTTATGTTTTTTTCTTTGGCATATTCGACTTCTTCTCTTATGCCGCTTCTTATTCCAAATTCTGCAATTTCTACTCCAAGCTCTGAAATTCTTCTTGCTACGCATGCATGATTCCAAGGATTGCTCTCATATTCGTTTCTTAAATCCAGATGAGCGTCAAAGACGATGTAACTCTTTGGTTTTAGAGCTCTCACTGAGGCATATGTCATTGAGTGTTCCCCACCCAACATTATTGGCATGGCTTTTGAGTTTGCTACTTTGAGCTCTTTTATTGTTTCTATTATTCTCTTTATCGTTTCGAGGGGATTTCCAGCCGCAATATCTATATCGCCGATATCTGCAATCTTTACATCAGCTAAATCAATGTCATAATCTAAAATATAGCTCTCTAAGTTTATTGTGGCTTGTCTTATTAGTGCCGGCCCAAATCTCGCTCCGGGCTTGTAAGATGTTGTCGAATCAAACGGCACACCGAATATTACAAAGTCAGCATTTTCTGCGTCGACTAATGGAAGGGCAGTTTTTATAGTGCCATATGTATAGAAAAACTCCATTTTCCCCACCGGAAAAGTGAGCACTAATTGTAGACTTTGAAGGAATGTAGTCCCCAAAAGAAAGACAAAAGAAAAAACTCACTCACTGCCCTTAATTTTCATGATTTTGATTCTTCCCAAGGTCTCCCAGTACTCGACGTTGATTCCTTCCTTGAGCTGTCCTTTAACTTCGTCATCGACGCCTGTTTCTATTGGGACATCAAAGATTTCATAGGTTTCCATATCCATAAGCTGGACTGTATCCGGAGTTATTGCAATTATTTGACCGGTTCTCTTGTCAATTATTGGAACATCAACTTCAGCGCTTGTAGGCTTAACAATGCTCCTTACTTTTCCATCAAAAACTCCAACTGCCTCAATTCTTGCCTTTGCTGAACCGTGCTTACCTGGGGATGAAACTGTAATGTTTACGATTCTGCACGGCTCGTCCTCGATTATGATGTACCTCCCGGGTTTAAGCTTGCTAACCTGAACTTTAGTTTTATCTCCCATTTTTCAAACCTCCAATAAGCGTTCTAAGTGGAGTTTGATTTGCTTGTTTAAAAAATTTTTGAAGAAAAAAAGATTTTGTTCACGTAACTTTCGGGCCGAGGAACTGTGTTGAGCGTTGGTTCAGGACTGTTAAGGAGCGGACAAAGCGCTTCTGGAATAATTTCAGAAGCAAAAGACTGGAGGAGGATTCACTGGTTTGTTTTCCTGTTTGCCTTCTGGTATAATTTTGTTCATTCTTTTTAGTATGGTCATTAGTGCATATTAGAGGATTACATGCTCGTAACTTATCACAACTTCGTTTACTATAGTCCAAGCCATTAATGGTTCTTTGTAAAGACTTATTTTCACTCCATCAACTTTACTCTTGAAGTCTCCATGAGGAAATCCACCCACAATAACTGCTGGTTCTTTAAACTGTTTCAAAAGCTGTCCGAAGTCTTTTGGTTTCATGAATTCTCCTTGCTCGTGCATTATAAAAACAGCATCTGGTTTGATTTCTTCTAAAAGCTGGCTGAGTGTCTTTTCTTCGAGCCTCAGAAGTTCGAGCTCTGGAGGAACTACTTTATTCTTAAACAAGCTCTCCATTAATCCAACAAATCTGTTGTAATTTCTTGGTATTCTCGTTTCTGGTTTTACATATATTACTTCATCGTTTCTAGTGTGAACGTAAACCTTAAGCTTGCCTTCCTTGTTGAGTATGCTTTCTAGAGCATTTATTAGGCAGAAGTGAACTATATCTGGTCTTCCCCTTCTGTTGCCGTCTTCAAGCTTTTTCAGTGCTGAATGATGATATGTTGAATCTAAAAGGACTTCTTCCGGTCTCTTTCCTCTTTTTTTGGCATAATTTATGACAGCTGGATGTTCCAATATGCTCTTTGGTACAAGCTCAAGTTCCGAATCTGCTATTATTAAATGTAGCATCTTCACCACCTTTTTATTATGATATCCCTTTCTTTCAGCTCATTGAGTATTCTTGCAAACGTATCAGCTCTCATCCCTAAAATCTCTGGGGGGATTACACCATAAATACAGCTTCCTTCAGCAACAAGTCTAGTAATTGCGGCAGCTGTAAAGCCTGTAACTCTAGCCATGGAAGTAAATCCAGCTTTGGCTTCGTCATAAAGGAAATAATGGATTTCCTTCTCTTCCCCATTAAATGTGCCCCTACCGTAAACTTCCATTATTGAAAAGTCATCGCTTTCATACTGCATTAAAGGAGCTATTACTTTCAGTGTAAATTCTACATTTTCAGGTTTGAAAAATCCGAGCTCTCTTAAAACTTTGATCCTTTCCAAGTGACCGGGCCATCTGAGTGTCCTCTCCTCTAAGTGTTCTGCTCTTATGTTCTCTAAGAGAGTTCTAAGTCCATCGCTCACAAATTCTTCAAACTTAAAATCTTTAATTTTGACCTTTTCAATCTTTTCGAGCGGATCAACTTCGATTATTTCTCCATTTTTGATTATCCTGGCTTTTCGTGTATATTCTTCAATTAGGTCATAGGGGGACCAAGTGATTTTGTAATATAAAGGAGGTTTAGCCACTTTTGGGAGTCCTCCAACTCTGATTATCCCTTCCCTAAGTTCATCAAGCTCTTGGTAAATCCTTCCCAGTAAGATGTTGCTTAATCCTGGAGCAAATCCGGCATCAACTATTATCGTCACTTGGGCTTTTTCCGCTTCATCTCTAAGCTCCATGGGATTTTCTGGCATAAAAGATATATCCACCATATCTCGTTGGGCTTTTATAGCAGCTTTCAGTGTTGTAAATCCGAACTTTCCCGGCAGTGCTCCAACTATTAGCTCAAATTTTCTCATAGTGTCTACTAATTCGTTAAAATTTGATGCGTCAACTTTGATGGGATTTGCAAAATCTTTTATTGCATTTAACCGCTCTTTGCTCTTGTCCCCAACCCACACTTCAAACTCTTGACTTAAATCATAGGCTATCGCTTTTCCAACATTTCCAGATCCAAGTACGAGAACCTTCATGTTCTCACCCGTTTCGAAGTATATCCAATAGATATATATAAGGCTGGTTGAAACTAGCGAATAATGAGGCTTAATTTACCAAGTTTTTTACGAAGGAATAAGTTGCCAGAGGTTTTGCTTGAGAATAAAGAGCATAAGATAATGCATATAAGTGACACTCCGGACAATATTTATCCATTTATCCTAAACCTGATTAAGAGAGTTAAGCCCGACTATATAATTCATACTGGAGATTTAGTTGATAACATAAAGCTTGAGAGAAAACCAGAACTCAGAAATAAGTATGAAAACTCTCTGAAAGAACTGCTTTTAATTCTTGAAAATTCAGGGGCCAGGGTATACATTGTGCCAGGAAATGAAGATGACATTGAAATTTTGAGACAGAATGTTAGAATTTCAAAAATAGTCCCTCCCGGAAGCGTGGTGGAAATTGAAGGAGTAAAGCTCGCCTTGGGACACGATTACAAGGATGTTGTGAAAATTAATGGAGTTGATTTCAAATTGTACGGTCATAACTTTCGACTGATTCCCGGAGGAATAAATGGGGTTCTTGGGGTTAACTTTATTCTCTTGCCAAGCAAAAAGATAGTGAGTGTCAAATACCCGGAGGGTACTAACTTTGAAAGGGGTTATCGACTTGCGAGGGGATTGTAATGAGGCTGCTTAGGTTTGGACCTTCAATTTTGTTTTTGAGAACTTCTGATATTAAAAAGACAGAAGAACAGATTTCTAAAATATTTGGAGTTTCTAAAACATCAACCAATGAGGCATTAAGAAAAAGCGGGGAGTTTGAGACTATTTTATTTATTACAGGCATTGAAGAAAAGAAAACAATCCCTCATGAAAATGCATTCTTAGTAAAAAAGAGAGCTCCTCTTGTTTTAAAAGAAATTCTAAATCGTGATGTTTTCGTTGAGAGAGTGGATATAGAATGTGCAATTCTTTTGATGAGGATACCAAAGAATCTAGAAAATGCCCTAAAGGTGATTTCAGAAAAGTATAACGGACGGATTGTGAGTTTTGAAAAGGGTCTAGTCGAGGGGGAGGAAGAGGACACCTTATTAGTTTTGACAGATAAAAAGCTTTCTTCTCCTATTGAGCTGAAGGATATAAGGGGTTCGATACTAGTTTCTGCTAAATTCTTAGAGTTTTATCGAGACCTTGTAATAGATCTCCCAATATTGTTGAACAAAATACTCCCTGACTGGAATGAAATAACAATTAAGCTTTATGATACAGCCAAGAGATATGAGCAACATATTGAGAGGCTTCTTTTAGTAATTGAGGACTTAGACTTAGGCTTTATTGTAAGTGAGGGCTGGGACTGGGATTATCCAAGACCCTTTATGCGTGTTCCGATTTACAAACTTAAACTCTTGACTTGGGAAGATCCCATGCGGGTTAAATTTCTGCTGAAAGGACTGGAATATAGGGAGTACACCAGACTAGTTGACATTGATGTTTTTGTCGAAAACAAAAAGATTTCATGGACAAAAGTTGCCAAAGGGTTTGACTCCAAGTTTAAGCTTGCAAAAGTTGCTAGAGAGGAACTAGAAAAACTGTTAAGTGATGAGGCAAAGAAAAGACTTTATAGTATAGAAACTAAACTTTTACAAGGAGAAACTCTTCAGCAGAGATAATAGAGTCTTCTCTCGTGCCATAAATTTTTCTCTTAACACTTACAATCTAAAAGCTTCGCCCTTTAGAGTGGAGAGGGAATTAGGTTATTCGAGCTTCTTAATCTTCGCAACAAAGAATCCGCTTGTACTGTGCTTGTCTGGATAAAAGCGCCGTGCTTTTGCAATTTCTTCACTCAATTTAATACCAAATGGCTTAACTAAAGCGGGCTCACCGTATCTGAGAGGTAATAGCTCAACTTTAAAATTATCCAAAACCCATTGAATTATAAATTCATTTTCCTCTGGCTCAAGAGAGCATGTAGAATAAACTAAAATGCCACCTTTCTTTAGATTCTCAAGGGCAACTTTAATTAGTTTCATTTGCAAGTTTTGACAGAATTTAACGTCATCCAGTGTCCTGTTGGTTTTTCTCTCCGGATTTTTGTGGATTGTTCCGCTTCCTGTGCAGGGAGCATCTAAGAGGATTTTGTCGAACTCAATTCCGAGTTCACTTAAATAAAGTGAAGATTTATGGAATACTATTGTATTTGTAACTCCTAGCCGGGATAAGTTGAGGCGCATCTCTTTCAATCTTTCTTCTCCAACATCAAAAGCATAAATCACTCCTTTGTTTTTCATAAGTTGGGCTAAATAGCTAGTTTTTCCTCCAGGAGCAGCTGCCATGTCTGCAACAATTTCTCCAGGCTGGGGTTCGAGGGCAACAGGTGGGTACATAGAGGATGACTCTTGAATGTAGAGAAGTCCGCTTAAATATTCGGGAGTTGAAGTTATTGAGAACGGCTCTCTCGTTAAGCAGAAACCTTCTCTTGCCCAAGGGACTCTCTTAAACTGAAAGCCCTTTTTGTTCAGCAGTTTAGTGAGCTTTGGGATTTCAATGCGAAGTGTGTTCACTCTAAAGCATCTTGGCAAAGGTTTTTCCATAGCTTCAGCTATTTTAACTGCTCGTTCTCCCCAAAGTTGATAGTATCGTTCAGCAAAAGTCTTTGAATAGCCGAGGCTGAATAATTTTTCGAGCATGGTTAGGTAATCTCAGCTTTTATTTATAGAAGTTTTGGAAAAGAAAAGAAGAAAATATCAAACCTTAATGCCACCCATAACCAAGGCTAAAGCTGCCTTTTGGGCATGTAATCTGTTCTCTGCCTGATCCCAGACAACGCTGTTTGGTGAATCAATTACATCATCGGTAACCTCTTCACCCCTATGGGCGGGGAGACAGTGCATAAAGATGTAGTCAGGCTTTGCGTGCTTGACTAACTCCTTGTTGACTTGGAATGGCTTGAATATCTTCCTTCTCATCTCAGCCTCAGCTTCCTGCCCCATTGAAGCCCATACATCTGTATAAATAACATCTGCATCTTTCACAGCTTTAACCGGGTCGTGTAAGAGTTCAAAGCTTCCACCACTTTCTGCTGCATTCTTTTCAGCCCACTTGATAACCTTCTCATCTGGCTCGTATCCTTCTGGTGTAGCAACCACAACATTTGCGCCGAGCTTCGTTCCGGCTATCATGAGTGAGTGAGCAACGTTGTTTCCATCGCCAACATAAACAACCTTAACTCCTTGTATTCTGCCTTTCTTTTCCCAGATTGTCATGTAGTCTGCTAAAGCTTGACAGGGATGGGAGAAGTCACTTAAACCGTTAATCACAGGAACACTTGCATATTTTGCCAAATCTTCAACATCTTTGTGGGCATAAACTCTCGCCATAATTCCATCAACGTATCTGCTCAATACACGAGCAGTGTCCGCTATTGTCTCTCCTCTCCTTAGCTGAAGGTCTTGGGCGTTCAAATATAGAGCATAACCCCCAAGCTGGTACATTCCAACTTCAAAGCTAATCCTTGTTCTTGTTGAGGGCTTTTGGAAAATCATTGCCAAAGTTTTGCCTTCTAAAACGCGGTGAGGTTTTCCTATTTTTTGCCAAATCTTCATCATCTTTGCTGTTTCGAGAATTGTTTCGATTTCTTCTCTTGTAAAGTCTTGTAAGCAGAGAATATCCCTCCCAGCTAAGCTAACTACCATTGGCAATCACCAAAAAGTGGTTATTTTATTAAGTTAATAATGGTTTCGCCAAAAAATATGCTAATAACTCGCAAAATTTTCTGATACCACCTGCTAAACCTGTATTTATGTCTTGAGTTTGTGATCAAGGTTAGTGATTCATTTTCCTTGCACTGGCTATTAAAATCATTATCAATGCGGAGACTATTGCTGGTAGAGGAATTGGTGCTCTTGTGATGCTTGAGAAGTGCCTGGTGCATTGTAGGTGATAGTGAGTTGCATATCTATACTCTCTGGATTTACTTCCCCAAATGGATCATTATAATCGCTAACGCTCATATAGAGGTTTAATGTACTACCTTCAATCTTTACCCTATTTTTGTCTAAATTAAAACTACCCTCTTGTGGAGGATCTGTTTCTGTAAAATGAGGGGATACACTGCCAATCTTACTTAAGTAGCTGAAGCTGGAATCATAATAAAATGTTGCCATATCATCCCCAATAGCTTTTGCTTTTAGTGTTATAGTCTCAATGTTACTTACGTTGATATATTGGGGTAAGACAAATGTTACCTTATAATGACTAGCGAAGGGATTATTACTTTGTATCTCAGTCAAGGTGTAATTGTCTACAGTTATCATCTCCTGTCCAGCATATACTGTATGGACTTCAATCAGCATGATAATGTTGTAGCCTTGATAATGCTTAGTTTAGTATTTCCCTGACTTACTGTTCCCGGTTATTTATGACCTTGCCCTTTTGAAGGTTGTACAAATCCCAATTTGCATTGACAAAGAATGGAAAAGGATTATAAAATGTGCTAGTGAACAATGGAGCATGGAGGCTCATAAAAAATTAATAATTTTGAGACTCTTTCTTCTATTGGGTCTAACTTTTGGTATGTATGTATTGTTTAGACCTATCGAGCAATTTTTAGTTAGACCTGTCGCTGAAGTTTCTGCATTAGTTTTATCCTTATTGGGGTATACTGTAGAGGTCATAAATACAACACTTATTATTAAAAATATTGTCAACATTGAAATTATTGGAGCATGTACTCCATTATTGCCCTTTTTGCTTCTTGTGTCTTATGTACTTATTTTTGGAGAAGGTGATGTTAAAGATGCCCTTTTCCTTTGTATGGGGTTTGTGTTTTTGTTTATTGTAGATGTATTCAGGATTGTAGGAATTGTTGTTTTGGCAACAAATGGAATTTCTGTGGATAGTGCTCATCAAATTGTTAGTTATTTGTTGATACCATTGGCATATGTGCCACTTCTTTGGGTTTACAACCAGTTCAAAAAGAATGTCCCTTGACATGTAGGTAATAAACCCAAAACTTATAATTGCTTAATTTTTGGTAGGATACCAAATTATTCAGAATGACTTTATCATTGAGGCTTGTGATGTTGATAAGAAGAATTACATCCCAGTTTATGCTAATGATGTGTTTATAGGATACCTGGAGAGAGGTTACAACAACAGATGGTCGACAACATTAATATCAATAAGAGACAAGGGAACCATATCGCAAATATTGGAAAAGGATCCTCATACAATTACAATGAGAGTAGTTCCAGACCGTAGTGATTGGGTTAAAATTGGAGATGCCAAGTTAGTTTTGGAGTATCGTACGTTAGGTAACAAGGAGGAAGAAGAAACAAAAACAAGTGCCCCAATTCCGGTACCTGTGTATCTTGTGGTTCTAGCTATACTATTGTACTTTATGTGCAAGCAGAGAGAATGATTTTAATATACTCTTTGTCAAAATTTTATCAAAACCCTAATAAATTCTTGCTTTCCTTATTTGATGGGGATTCTGATGGATAGGATAAAAGTTAGGCTTATCAATTACACGCCAAGACCTTTGGAAACAGTAACATGGGCTGCACTAATATCCTATTGGGATAAATGGGAAAGTGAAGCCTTTGAAAGAACAACAAGGGCTGATGTAGAGAAACACTTGCCAAAAGTTCTCTCATATGGGCATGAAAGCATCTTGGAGCATGCAGTTTTCACATTTGCTATTGAAGGAATTAGCAGGGTTGCGAGTCATCAGCTTGTAAGACACAGAATAGCAAGCTATACACAACAGTCTCATAGGTATATAAAGCTAAACCCTCAAGATGTTGAGGAAACGTTTTTAATCCCAGAGAGCATCAAAGAAAAGCCAGAGTTCTATGAGAAGTGGAAGAAACTCATGAGGGAAGCAATAGAACTATATGAAAAGACCTATGAGGATGGTGTTCATCAAGAAGATGCCCGCTACATTCTCCCCCAGGCCGTTAGAACTAAAATTGTTGTAACCATGAACTTGAGAGAACTTAAACACTTTTTTGGGCTTAGAACTTGTGAGAGGGCTCAGTGGGAAATTAGGGAGGTTGCTTGGAAAATGTTGGAAGAAATAGCAAAGGTTGATGAGTTGAGGCCAATAATTAAATGGGCAAGACTAGGCCCGAGATGCATTCAGTTTGGCTATTGTCCAGAGAAGGAATTGATGCCAGAAGGTTGCTTTAAGAGAACAAGAAAGAAGTGGAGTAAGATGACTGAAATTTAGCTTTTTTCTTCCTTTAAAACTTCTTCTAGAGCCTTTTTCAGCTCATCGTAACTCTCTTCTATTGCCTGTGGAATTACTTTCACGTCAGCTAAAACTGGCATGAAGTTTGTATCACCGTTCCATCTTGGAACGATGTGTAAATGAACGTGATCATCTATACCTGCTCCAGCAACTCTGCCTAAGTTAACACCCATGTTAAATCCATCGGGATTCATTGCTTTCCTTAGGGCTTTTATCATCAATTGAGAAAGCTTCATTATTTCTAAAAGCTCCTCCTCAGTTAAATCCTCCCACTTTCCAACATGTCTATATGGAGCAATCATGACGTGACCGGGATTGTATGGATAATTATTCATAATTACAAAAGCATGCTCTCCTCTATACAAAATTAACCTTTCTCTATCACGATTTTCCTTTGGAAAATCACAGAAAATACATCCATTATGCTTTGGCGAACGAATGTACCTGATTCTCCAGGGTGTCCATATGATTTTCAATTTTTCTCACCTCCATGAGAGGCAACACTGATAGATTAAAAAGCTTTTTCCTAGAAATCTTTAAGAAATCCTACTTCTAAACTTGGAGCAAAGATGAGGTGGTTGAAATGGAGAGGAAGGGAATTTTGATTATCATAGATGGTCTCGGAGACAGACCAATAAAGGAGTTTGATGGGAAAACACCACTAGAATACGCAAACACACCAAACCTCGATAAACTCGCTAAAATTGGAATCCTCGGCTTACATGACCCAATAAAACCCGGGCAACCTGCAGGAAGTGACACAGCGCACCTCTCAATCTTTGGCTATGACCCATATAAAACATACAGAGGGAGAGGATTCTTTGAGGCATTAGGCGTTGGTTTGGATTTGGATAAAGATGATTTGGCTTTCAGAGTGAACTTTGCAACCATTGAAAATGGAATAATCGTTGACAGAAGAGCTGGAAGGATTTCAACGGAAGAGGCTCATGAGCTAGCTAGGGCAATTCAAGAGAACGTTAAGCTTCCAGTTGAGTTTATATTCAAAGGAGCAACCGGACATAGAGCCGTTCTAGTACTTAAGGGAATGGCTAGGGGTTATCGCGTGGGAGATAATGATCCTCACATTGAAGGAGTTCCGCCTCTCAAATTTACATATGAGGATGAAGAAAGCAAGCGCGTGGCTGAAATTTTGGAGGATTTCCTAAGGCAAGCTTGTGATATTTTGAAGAATCATCCGGTCAATGAGAGAAGAAAGAAGGAAGGCAAGCCAATCGCTAACTTCTTACTCATAAGAGGTGCTGGAATATATCCAAACATTCCTAAACCCTTCCCGGAGCATTGGAAGGTTAAAGCTGTTGCTATCGCAGCTGCTGCCTTGGTTAAGGGTGTTGCAAGGGCTATTGGCTTTGATGTGGTTACACCAGAGGGAGCAACTGCAGAATACGACACCGATGAAATGGCCAAGGCTAAAGCAGCTGTTGAATTATTGAAGGATTATGACTTTGTGTTCCTACACTTCAAGCCAAGTGATGCTGCTGGGCATGACAACAAACCAAAGCTTAAGGCGGAGATGATTGAGAAAGCCGACAGAATGATCGGCTACATAATTGAGAACGTTGACTTGGAAAAGACGGTTATAGCTGTGACTGGTGACCACTCAACTCCATGTGAAGTTATGAATCACAGCGGCGACCCAGTGCCTCTGTTAATAGCTGGAGGAGGAGTTAGAACAGATTACACAGAAAGCTTTGGTGAAAGGGAGTGCATGCGCGGTGGCATTGGAAGGGTCAAAGGTCATGACATAGTTCCAATGATGATGGATTTGATGGGAAGAACAGAAAAGTTTGGAGCTTGATTTGATTTCTTTGTTGAGGTTTCCGCTTCATTTTCTTTACTTTGTATTTCCTGAGTCACCACGACATGGCATAATCAGTGGCGGCGCTTTTTCACCATTGTAGATGGCACATCCTTTAATTTTAACCGTTTTGTTGCCATAATTCACATGGAAAGTGATTCTATCTTTAAAAATTTCTTTGCGATGTTCTTTTATTATTTCAGAGGACACTATCTTTCCATGTGTGCCTTTATTTTTCAAGCAATTTATGATTAAAGTTCCATTGTCAAAGTTTATTTCCTGCACAGTTGAGTTCTCGGGTGGAAGAATTATTGCTATGGTTTCAATGTTAAGGGGAGAAGCGTGATAGATGTATCGTGGCGGTACTGTTGGCTGTCCGAGACCTCTCACTACATTGCAATACTTAATGGTTCCATTGGAAATCACAACAACCTGAACTTTGTCCTCATATCCATTTGGGAATTTAACAAGCTGCCTTATTTTGGTGAGCTTTAGAGAATTGCTCCCTGAAAGTTGCTCAAATTTAAAAAGTATACCAGTATTTTTGAGTTCGTAACTTGTGTACTTCACTTCGCCCGGGTAGTATAGAAAGACAGTAAAGTAAGCTGTCTTGTATGTTTCATTACGAGAAACTGAAACTGAGAAAGTTTGAGAAGATTGGGATGTTAGAGGAGGACTCTTAGAGTTATTTTCCCCTATGCATCCTACTACAGCAGTTATGACAATTAAGAATACAATGACTTTTCTCGTAAGCTTCATTTTTAACACAAAATAAACTTAGAAAGCCCGATCATAATAAATTTTAGGGTTGAGATATTACAATGAGGTTAAACAAAAGATAGAAAAAAGCATCACATAGTTGAGAGGATCTTTGTTGTGATATCGTTTCCTTGCTTGTCGTAAATTCTATAGTAGCATCTGTATGGAAACTTCATGTTGGCTCTTCTCATTGCCTCAAGGGCGAACTTGAGGTGTTGTCTGTTGACCCAAACAGTGAGGATTTTCTGGTCTTTTTTAACCCTTGCAGCAAGTCCAATGGGCTTTCCGAATGGTCTTCTCATACCGTTTCCGTAACGGTCTGCCTTTCTTCCTGTAGCCATCGGGTTCTCTCTGAGGACTTGGAATGGGTAAACCCTAATCTTAAAGTGGTAGTTGCTCCTACCAACGTTTTTCTGGAGGTATCTGTTGAGCTGAATTCTGACTGCTTCAAGGGCGTTTTGTCTTATCTGCATGGGCTGCTCTGCGTGAAGGCTGACCTCAAACTCAAAATCTCCAGCCGGGTTTCCCATGTCAAAGATTGTGATCTTTGGACCGGGAGCACCTCTTATGTACTCTCTCCTTGTGTAAGCGGGCTTATCAACATCTCTATCAATCTTTGCTGGCCTTAATGCCATTCAACTCACCTCCATAATGAGCGTAATCTAAACTTAGGAAACCCACTCAGCTTATAAAAGTTTTGGAATGCAGAGTTCTCAAGATTTTCAATCTATATAAATTTTTTGCAATCTGAGGAGTTACTACTTCTTGTCATTTATTTTTATCGCAATCCCAAAGAGCAGAAGCGATGCTGGGGCAAATATCAGCAGTGCAGCTTTTAAAACAATCCCCAATATTACAACTTCGCCCAGAGAGTAGGCAAATCCAAAAACTAATTGCCCAGTGGTTGTTGATAAATTCCTGACAGCGTTTATTCCACCAATAGCTGCTGAAGCTCTCCTCGCTGATGCTAATATGCTCCTTGAAATTGGCCTGAAGGTCTGAGCGGCAAATATTGCCATTAAAATACCTAAGGATACAGTAATTGGATTTTTGACTGCTGCTAAAAGTGGTGAAATTCCAGCTAAAACTGATATTGTTATGATAACTTTTCTTTCATTACCTAAATCGGCAAATCTTGAGGGAATATATGCTAAAAGTGTCGCTATGAAGCCAATGAGTCCAATCAGCGTTGCTGCAGTTCCTTTATCCAAGTTCAAAGTTTCAGCAACATAAATATAGGTTATCTCACCAAAGGTGAACGCTGAGAGGAGTGAAATTAAAGCTGACAACATTAGAATTTTCTTTGGATTTATTGGAGCTTTGTCTTCTTTTCCCTCTTTTTCCTTTTTAGGAACTATCTTCTCATAGAGGAGCCAGTAGGAGATCAACATGCAGAGGGCTGTTAGGAAAAAGAAAAATGATGCAAAATACATCTGTCCTTTTAATCCAAAGCCTTGAGTTAGAGCGTAAGTGTAGTTGCCCAAAAGTCCAGCAAAGTTTCCAAAGATAAAATACAAAGCTGTTACTCTGCTCCTAATTTCTTTTGGAGAGGAAACAGCAATTACAAATTGGGCAATTGGCCACGCAAGGCCGTTTAGAAAGCCGTTCATGAGCTTAATTCCCATGACATGGAGCCATGAGGAGGTAAAGGGATACAAATTAACAGCTAAGGCATTGCCAACCATTGCCAGAGCTCCAAGATAGACTAAGCTTTTCCTCTTTTCTAGGAGCAATCCACTGAAGAGAGCTGAAAATGAGCGTGCTAAAATGAAAGAGGCAGAGATTATGGAAAGGTACGCCATTGAGGCTTTGAGGATATCTCTGGTGTAAAATGCGACGGCAGGAGTTGCTAACCTAAACGCTAAGGTCCCCGTAAAAGCTGATGCAATGAGCAGGGCTATTCCAAGATATTGCCTTCTCATTGTTTCTCAACTAATCTGATTTGGAAGAATATTAAAACTTATCTCTTTGCGTTATGATGAGAATATAAACACATCCAAGAATACCTTTTTATACAATCTTCCCACACTATTGAGTGAGGTGGGGTTCATGCAGATGCAGTTTGAGGACGCTTACAAGGAAGTTTATGAGATTGTTAAGCCGAAATACAAGCTCTTCACAGCTGGACCAGTTGCATGTTTTCCAGAGGTTCTCGAGATAATGAAAGTTCAGATGTTTAGTCATAGAGCAAAGGAGTACAAGATAGTTCACATGGACACTGTTGAAAGATTGAAGAAGTTCCTTGAGGTTGAAAAGGGTGAAGTTTTGCTCTTTCCAAGCTCTGGGACTGGAATTATGGAGGCAAGCATAAGGAATGGTGTTTCTAAGGGTGGAAAAGTTCTTGTCACAATCATTGGTGCATTTGGAAAGAGATACAAAGAAGTTGTTGAGTCAAACGGGAGAAATGCTGTTGTCCTTGAGTATGAGCCCGGAAAGGCTGTAAAGCCAGAGGACTTGGATGAAGCGTTAAAGAAAAACCCGGATGTTGAAGCTGTGACAATTACCTATAACGAGACTTCAACAGGTGTTCTCAATCCTCTCCCTGAGCTGGCCAAAGTTGCTAAGGAGCACGACAAGTTAGTTTTCGTTGATGCTGTTTCAGCTATGGGTGGAGCTGACATAAAGGTCACCAAGTGGGGAATTGATGTAGTCTTTGGAAGTTCTCAGAAAGCCTTTGGTGTTCCGCCGGGATTAGCAATTGGAGCATTTAGCGAGGAGTTCATAGAGATAGCCAATAAGGCCGAGGAGAAAGGCTGGTACTTTGATGTCCCAAAGTACATTAAGTATCAGGATAAGAAACAAGGAACACCCTCAACGCCACCAGTTCCTCAAGTTTTAGGGTTAAATGTTGTCTTGAGGATTATTGAGAAAATGGGGGGTAAAGAAGAGTGGCTCAAGATGTATCAAAAGAGGGCTGAAATGGTTAGGAATGGTGTTAGAGAAATTGGCTTAGAAGTTTTGGCTGAACCTGGTTATGAAAGTCCAACAATAACTGCTGTCTTAACTCCAGAAGGAATAAAGGGTGAAGATGTTTACAATGCAATGCGTGAAAGGGGCTTTGAGTTAGCAAAGGGTTATGGTGAAGGAATTAAAGAAAAGACATTTAGGATTGGCCATATGGGATACATGACATTTGAAGACATTGAGGAGATGCTCCAAAACTTAAAAGAAGTTATAGAAGACCTGAAGAAGAAAGCTTAGCATACCTTCTCCAGCTTTATTTTTCCTCCTTCTTCAACTACTCTATAAATTGCATTAACCTTTCTAATCCCAGTTCTTATGTCACGATAGAGCTCAATTATCAGCTCGAACCTCTTTAAGGTCTCATCGTCTATCTTAAGCCAGTGTTTAACTTCACTCACGATGTCCCTTGAAAGTATGAGTGATGAAATTATGAATGCATAATCATCTACGAGTTCTTTCAGAATCAGAGGCACGTTAATTGTGTGGAGAGTGTCTATAACAACATAGTCGGGATTGAGCTTTTTGATTTCCTCAATTACTTCATTTGTCCTTGTTCTAACGCTCTTTTTATTGAATTCAGTGTTTATAACTTCGATATTTTCTTTGAAAGGCTTAAATTCATTGTAAGCTGTTACAACTGCTATTTTCCAGTCATCAGGAATTAGATGAACTATAGCCTCAATTAGCTTTGTTTTACCTGTTCTGCTTGCCCCGACAACTAAAATGTCGCTTTTTCTCAGAAGGGCATCTTTAATAGTCTCAAGCTGTTCTTTAGTTATGTTTCCATATCTGAGCAAATCCTCCGGAGTGAAGATGTAAACTCCCATTTTTGCCACCGTAGAATACTGTGGAAACAGATAATTATAACTGTATTGGTACACCAACGTTAGAGAAGGCCTCTGGGGATGCAAATACTTTTTGAAAGTCTCTTTTAAAATATCAATTTCTATCTAATTCTTTGTCAATTATTCAAAAATTCTCATATATAAATGCCAAAATTTGTCCAAATTTCAAAGTTTTTTGCATAAAAGACATAAACCATAAAAGTAGTGTCAAAAAATAGGTGATAAATATGAACGCTGTTCAATTAGTTAAAAGAGATATTGCGCCAGCTGTAGAGGTTCAAACTAAGGTTATTGAATATATGACAGGATTTTTCGTAGATAAAGGGTTCAAGTGGTTGCTTCCAGTGATGCTTAGCTCAATAACTGACCCTCTCTGGCCAGATCCAGCGGCAACTAGAGCCCTAAAGCCTCCAGAGATAGAAGCGTATGGTGGAAAGCTTAGATTAATGCACAGCATGATTCTGCATAAGCAATTGGCTGTGGCTATGGGGATAGACAAGCTATTCATACTTTCTCCAAACATAAGACTCGAAGGGAGAGAAGCTGATGATGGAAAGCACGCATATGAGTTTACCCAGCTTGACTTTGAAATAGCTTATGCAACCATGGATGACGTCATGAGCTTAATCGAAGAGGCAATTTCTGGGCTTTTCAAAGAGGCAAGAAAGTGGGAGATTCTTGAAGAACTGGGCAGAGAAGTTCCAAAGGCTAAGCCACCGTTTAAGCGGTTCACTTTGGAGGAAATCAAAGCAGAATTTGGTGATGAAGATAAAGCAAGTGAAGCTATGGATGAACCGTTCTGGATTACTGATATTGAAAGGGAATTCTACGATAGAGAAGATCCAGAGAGACCAGGACACTTCAGAAACTATGACTTATATCTGCCTTGGGGTTACGGTGAAGTCTCAAGCGGCGGTGAGAGAGAGTGGGAATACGATATAATTGTTAGGAAGATGAAGAAGGCCGGAATAAGCCTTGAGGCATTCAAACCATACCTAGAGGTTGCCAAAGCAGGATTGCTCAAGCCTACAGCAGGAGCTGGTATAGGTATGGAGAGATTAGTTAGATTTATTGTGGGGGCAAAGCACATAGCCGAAGTTCAGCCATTCCCAAGAATTCCGGGAATTCCGGCAATTATTTAAGGTGGTTTCCAAATCTGTTTAGATGCACCCTCTCCCACATTATTTCATCTTTTCTGTGCTCTGGTTTTTCTTCAGCTGGATACCCAATACCAATGATGCAAAGAATCCTTATATTCTTGGGAATTCCCAAGAGCTCTCTGACGTAATCTTCAGCAGTCTTATTGTCATCGTGCATCCTTTCATGTATATGGCCCCAGCAGGCACCTAAACCCAAAGCGGTTGCTGCCAATTGAATATGCTCAGCAGCTATAGAGCAGTCGTAAATCCATGCACTGCTTATCTGCTCATCTCCACCGACAACTATCGCTAAAGGTGCTGTTTCGAGAAACTTTACAGCAGGTCTTGTTTCAGAAAGCTTCTTTATCAACTCTCTATCTTTAACAACCACAAAGTGCCAAGGTCTTCTGTTTCTTGAGCTTGGGGAGTAAAAAGCAGCTTCGAGGATTTTCTCAATAAGTTTATCTGGAACTTCTTTATTTTGAAATTTTCTAATGCTTCTTCTTTTTCTTACAACTTCAAAGAACTCCATATCGTTCACCAAAATTATTAGAAATAAGGAAAATTTAAAGCTAAGCTTCCTTGCTTAAATATTCATGTATTGCTCTTGCGGCTTTTCTTCCGTCTCCCATTGCTAGGATTACGGTTGCTTCTCCTCTTATTGCATCCCCACCAGCAAAAACCCCAGGAATCGAAGTCATCAAATTCTCATCAACTATTATCCTTCCCTTACTGTCAACTTTTAAATCTGGAACTGTCTGGAAGAATGTTTTATTTGGAGTCTGCCCGATGGCAATTACTGCAGTATCAAACTCCATGATGAACGTTTCCCCAGTTGGAATTGGTCTCCTTCTTCCGCTCTCATCTGGTTCTCCAAGCTTCATCTTTTCAAGCTCTATTGCCTTTAAATTACCGTGCTCATCTCCTATAAAGCGCTTGGGTGAGACAAGAAACATGAAGTTTACTCCTTCTTCTTCAGCATGGTGAATTTCCTCTATACGAGCAGTCATCTCTTTTCTTGTTCTTCTGTAGAGAATCCAGACTTCAGCGCCAAGTCTTAATGCAGAACGAGCTGCGTCCATTGCTGTGTTTCCGCCACCAATAACAGCGACTTTCTTTCCAACTTTTATTGGAGTGTCATATTCGGGGAATTCATAAGCCTTCATGAGGTTGATTCTTGTAAGGAATTCGTTAGCTGAGTAAATTCCATTCAGGTTTATACCCTCCCATTTGACGAATCTTGGCGTTCCTGCACCAGTGCCAATAAACACGGCATTATACTCTTCCCTCAGCTCATCAAATGTAACTGTTTTCCCTACTAATGTGTTTGTCTCGATTTTTACTCCAAGCTTTTTGAGATTCTCAAGCTCTTTTTTCACGATTTCTTTTGGTAGTCTGAACTCTGGGATTCCATATATTAGGACTCCTCCCGGTTTGTGGAGGGCTTCGAAGATTGTCACTTCATAACCCATTTTTGCAAGTTCTGCAGCACAAGTTAAACCAGCCGGTCCTGCTCCGATGACTGCGATTTTCTTTCCGTTCTTCTTTATTCCTTTTATTTGTTCTTCTAGTAGTTCTACATCTATTTCGTGTTGTCTTGCGTAGTCTGCTACGAATCTTTCTAGTTTTCCTATGTTTATTGGGTCTCCTACTTTGCCCATTACGCAGACTCCTTCACATTGATCTTCTTGTGGACAAACCCTACCAGTAATAGCAGGCAAAGAATTACAAGCCCAAATAACTTCCAAGGCTCCCTTAATATCTTCTTCTTTAATTTTAGCTATGAAAGCTGGAATGTTGATGTTCACAGGGCAGCCTTTGATACAGGGAGCGTAAGTTTCAGGGCATTGTAAACAGCGTTCAGCCTCTTTCTTTGCAAGTTCAAAGTCATAACCAAGATTAACTTCAAAGAAGTCTTTGTTCCTCTCTTCTGACGGTCTCTCTGGAGTGGGAATCCTCTCTTTAATGAGCTTTCTCTTTGGCATTTAAACCATCCCCCTCTCGCGCTTCCACTTCTCAAAAGAAATCTTCTCTAAATCCTTGTAATAGTCTAAACGCTTCATCAGTTCATCCCAGTTCACTTGGTGTGCATCGAACTCTGGGCCATCAACACATGCGAACTTTATTTCTCCCCCTACTGTAACCCTACAAGCGCCGCACATTCCAGTACCATCAACCATAATTGGATTCAAGCTGGCAACTGTCTTTATGTCATATGGCTTTGTGAGCTCTGCAATAAACTTCATCATTATCGTTGGCCCAACTGCATGAACTAGGTCAATCTTTTTTCCTTCATCTATGAGCTTTTGAAGCGCGTGAGTAGTAAATCCTTTCATTCCATAACTTCCATCGTTTGTGGTTACTATGACTTCATCACTAACTTGTTTTAGCTTATCCTCCCAGAACACAAGCTCTTTTGTTCTAAATCCAAGAATTGAGATCACATAGTTGCCAGCTTCTTTCATTGCTTTTGCAACTGGGTAAATCTCTGCAACGCCAACTCCACCGCCTATCATTACAACTGTTCCGAACTTATCAATGTGACTTGGCTTTCCTAAAGGACCAAGAAAATCGAGAATATAATCTCCTACTTCATAAGTTCCCAGTTCATATGTTGTTTTTCCGACTTCTTGGGCAACTATTGTAACTGTTCCTTTCTCAGGATTTGTGTCCGCTATGGTTAAAGGAATTCTCTCACCTTTTTCGTGGAGTCTGAGAATCACAAATTGTCCTGGTTTAGCCTTTTTTGCGATTTTTTCAGCCTTGATTTCAAAGAGATTTATTCCGGGAGCTAATTTTTCTTTATGCAAAATTTCAAACATTTAAGCTCACCAAACACTAAATTTGTTTTGCTGATATAAAATTCTTTTCACTATTAGTTGATAACTAACTGTTGCAAAAATCCTTAAATCTGAAATTTGACAAATATAAACGGAAAAAATAATTTCAAAGGTGATTATCTTGAGATATGTAAAACTCCCATCTGAGAATTTTGAAGAATTTTTCAATTCTCTAAAAAGCTGGGGAACAGTTTATGCTCCAGTAAAACAGGGAAACATTTACTCTTTTAAGCAAGTTAATACTTTAGGAGAAGTTTCATTAAATTACACACGCACTATGCTTCCTCCAAAAAAGTTCTTTGTCCATCCAAAAGACACCCTTTTGAAGCTAAAAAACGGTAGATGGGAAGAAAGCAAGGAAGTTGAAAAGATAGTCCTCTTTGGGGTTCATTCATGTGACATTCATGGACTTCAAATTCTTGATAAAGTATATCTAGCTGAGCCCATTGATCCTTATTACAAAAATAGAAGAGAAAATGCAGTTATTATTGGGATTAGCTGTATGCCAGATGAGTATTGCTTCTGTAAGAGCCTAGGAACGCACTTTGCAATGCATGGATTTGACCTGTTTTTGCATGAGCTTCCGGATGGCTGGCTTGTCAGGGTCGGAAGTGTAAAAGGGCATGAAATAGCCTGGGCTAATGAAAGCCTTTTTGAGGAAGTTACGGAAGAGGACTTGAAGCACTTCAAAGAGTTCGAAGATAAGCGCTCTGCCTCATTCAAGAAGCATTTGAATAAAGAAGGACTAGCCGATATGTTGGATTTAGCATTTGATAGTCCAGTGTGGAAAAAATATGAGCGCATTTGTCTTGGCTGTGGAAACTGCAACATGGTATGTCCAACATGCAGATGCTATGAGGTCTGTGACTACTGGATAAATGCTTACGAGTCTGTGAGAGTCAGAAGATATGACTCATGCTTCATGGAGACTCATGGGCTCGTTGCAGGGGGACACAATTTCAGACCAACGCGTTTGGACAGGTTTAGGCACCGATACTACTGTAAAAGTTATTTCGATCCTTCTGCGGGCTTCAACTGTGTGGGCTGTGGAAGATGTGATGAGTTCTGTCCAGCGAAGATAGAGCATGTGAAAGTTCTTGATGAAGTTAGGGAGGAATTGAAATGAACCCATTTCAAACTTATGACGCGAGGATTTTAGAAATTAAGGAGCTCACCCCAAGAGAGAAGCTCTTCACACTGAGATTCGTTGATCCAGAAATTAACAAGGAATTTACATACAAGCCTGGTCAGTTTGTCATAGTTGATATTCGGGGCTTTGGAGAGTTCCCAATAAGCCTGTGCTCTTCTCCAACCAGAACTGGATACTTCCAGCTATGTGTCAGAAGGGTTGGAAGGATGACGAAATACATGCATAAACTTAAGGAAGGGGACATTATCGGCATTCGTGGCCCCTATGGCAATGGATTTCCAATGGAAGAAATGGAAGATTCAAACCTTCTCTTAGTTGCTGGTGGCCTAGGAATGGCGCCATTGAGGAGTGTCCTCTGGTATGCACTGGATAGCGGGAAATACAAGCAGATATATTTGTTCTATGGAACCAAAAGCTATGAAGACATTCTGTTTAGAGATGAAATTATCCACCTCTTGAAGCATGGAGAGGCCATGAATTGCAGAGTGAAGCTTGCTTATGAAGTTGAAAGTCCATCATGCATTTATCTGGAAAAAGGCTTTGCTCCCAAGGTCTGTAAAGGTGTTGTAACTGATTTATTTAGAGGGGAAGAGTTAGACGTAGAAAATACGTATGCTTTAATCTGTGGGCCTCCAGTGATGTATAAATTCGTGATAAAGGAGCTCTTGGACAGAAAACTTACTCCGGGCAGGATTTACATGACATTGGAGAGAAGAATGAGGTGTGGAATAGGCAAGTGCGGCCACTGTATTGTAGGAACGAGCACATCAATAAAGTATATTTGCAAAGATGGGCCGGTCTTCACTTATTGGGAAGCTCTTTCTACAAGGGGGTTGATTTAAATGCTCAAGCTGGGAGTTTTTGAGTTGACAGACTGTGGAGGCTGTGCACTTAACATACTCTTCCTCTATGACAAGCTCTTTGATTTACTCGAGTTTTATGAGATAAAAGAATTTCACATGGCCTCAAGCTTTAAGGAGCATGATCACCTCGATGTAGCCATTGTTACTGGAACGGTATCCTCTCAAAGAGATTTAGAAGTGTTGAAGCATGCAAGAAATTACTCCAACTACCTAATTGCTTTGGGGACGTGTGCAACTCACGGTTCTGTTCAGGGGGCTGTTGAAGGGAAGATTAGGGATAAGCTTGAGAAAGTTTACGGAACGAGGGCTAATCCAATGAAGGCTTTGGATTCAAAACCTGTGATTGAATACATAGCTGTTGACTTCGCTTTGCCCGGCTGTCCATATGATAAGATGGAGCTTTACCAACTCCTCATTGACTTGGCAAAGGGCATTGAGCCAGTGAAGAAGGATTACCCAGTCTGTATTGAATGCAAGCTCAATGAATATGAATGTGTCCTTGTGAAAAAAGGAGTGCCTTGTTTGGGTCCGATAACCCTTGGTGGATGTAATGCAGTGTGCATTAGATCGGGACTGGGATGCATTGGATGCAGAGGTCCTCTGCCGAAAGAAGCGAATCCAACAAGTGAATTTGAGATTCTCAGGGAGTTGGGATATGATGAGGAATACATACGAAAGAAGTTCAAGACATTTGCAAGGGGTGAGCTGAGATGGTAATTCTTGAAGTCGGTGAGTTCACAAGAGTTGAAGGAAACGGTAAAGCAGAGATTGTCATCGAAAACGGGGAAGTTAAAGAAGTTAGAGTAAAGATAGTTGAAGGGCCAAGGTTCTTTGAATTGCTAACACTCGGCAGGTATTATTGGGATGTTCCAGATTTAGAGGCAAGAATCTGTGCAATCTGTTATTTAGCGCATTCATTTGCCTCAGTTCTTGGAATTGAGAAAGCTTTTGGAGTTGAAGTTCCTGAGGAAATTCAACTTTTGAGAGAACTAGGCTTAATTGGCGAAGTCCTTGAAAGTCATGCACTACACTTATACCTCTTAGTGGCTCCAGATTTGTTTGGCTATCCTGATGCCATTAGGATGATGAGTAAGCATGGTAAACTCGTAAAAGAAGGGCTAACTCTCAAAAGCTTTGGAAACTACATTAGGGAGATAGTTGGGGGAAGAGAGATTCACGGTATTAACATAAAACCCGGTGGATTTGGAAGATTTCCAACAGTAGAAGAGCTTGAAAAAATCGAGAGAAATTGTGATGAGCTCTTGAGGATGGCAAAGAAGGCTGTCAACATTTTTGCAACTCAAGATGTTTTTGGAGCTGTGCCAAGGTATCACATTGCTACGGATGAATATCTCTATGGAGAAAAGCTAATTGCATCTGATGGGGAGAGGTTTGATTATCTTGAGCATATCGAAGAGAAAGCTCTACCATACAGTTTTGCGAAGCAGAGCAAATACAAGGGAGAAATCTTTATGGTTGGTGCACTGTCTCGATTAATGCTCAAAGCCGATAAGCTAACACCAATAGCGAAGGAGTTATTCGAGCAACATAAAGAAAAGCTTTCTCAATGCTATGTCAGCTTAAACAACTTGGCACAGGCAATTGAGCTTGTGTATGCAGTTGAGAGGGCAAAAGAAATTGTAAGTACGCTTTTAGATAAAGGGATTAAGGGGGAGAACGTTCCAATTGAGCCTAAAGAAGGAGAGGGAATAGGCTATGTTGAGGCTCCGAGAGGAGTTTTAATTCACCATTATAAGATTGATGAAAAGGGAAACATAACCTACTCGAACATAATAACTCCGACAGCTCTAAACCACGCTTTAATGGAGCTAAGCCTCTATGAGGAAACAAAGAAAAACTACGGCACTTTAGATGAGAACTCGTTGGTACATAAATTAGAAGAGACTGTTAGGGCATTTGATCCATGTATTTCATGCTCTGTGCATCTTGTTAGGCTTTAGTCTCTTTTCCTTTTCTTCCCTCAGAAAATCAAAATTATTATAAAACACCAAATGCTTCAATATAAATTAGTGAGAGCAATGAAAAGAGTGACTGGAAGTATAAAGAGTATAAGTCGAATTATGGACTCGCTAAAAATAGGGGAGACTGTATTGGTTATCTATGAGGAATCCTTGATTCCTGAGTTTTCGTTTTTGTTTTTCGTTGAATATGCCTCCAGAAAAGGCATACCGATTATTGTGGATGATATTCTTGACTCGCTTTATGTTGTCAAGCAGCATTTGGAGTTTACAGGGATTGATACGAACTTTTTTGATGATGTTGTTGTGGTGAAAGTTGGGGGCACAAATAAAGTTGGAAATGTCTACAAACATATACCTCTTGAAGGGGCTTACAGAGAAAAGTACCGTCTAGCAGTTAAAGAGTTGTACAAGAAAAAAACAAACATTCTAAACATTGTATTGGGCATTGAAAACCTCTTTTATCTATCTACAAAACCAACTGATGTCCTTGGAGTAGTATCTGAGCTGATATCTTTCTTAGGTAAAAAGAGTCGCATAGCAATATATATGATCAACAAAAATATAGCGGAAATGGCCCCTATAAATCCACTCCCATTCTTTGAGCGAACTGCGAGTACAGTTGTATATGCAGAACCTTATCCAAGAAAAGCCGTTATAAGAATTGGCAAGTGCTCGTCTCTTGACTTGGTTGGGAAATCCTTCATAGTAGAGCTTGAAGATGTACTTCAATATTGGGATGAAAATGGGACTTTTTAGAAAACTATTCAAAAAATCAGAAAGAGACATTGAGAAAATTGAAATAGTCTCAAGAAAGCCAGTTGGCAAGTTTAGGGTTCTCCAGGTTTTCCAAATTTTAGGAAGGCAGGTTTTAAGCGGAGAAGTTCTTGAGGGTATTATATATCCGGGATACAAGGTCAAGGGAAAAGACGTTGGAGTAGTAATGGCGATTGAAAAAGAGCATAGAAGAGTTGACTTTACAGTTTCTGGAGATAGTGTGGCGCTAATTCTCGAGAATAAGATGAGAGTCGAAAAAGGAGAGGTTCTTGAAGTTTACCAGTCCTAACTTAAGGCTTAAAAGTTCATAAGCTTAGCTCTTTTTGGTGGTGGAGGATGATAATCTTTGATAATCACTTTCACGTTGACCCTTATAAAGGGCTCTTCCTTGAGGCTGTTAAGCAGTTTCACAGAGCAGGTGGAACACATCTCAATGTGGTCTACAAAACAGCTCACGATTACGGCTTTGCTGGGATGAAAGCAGAGGACTTCATGAAAGCTATAGACTTCCATATAAAACTCGTTGAGAAAATAAACAAAGATACTCCAGTGAGGGCTTTTGCTGTTGTCGGAGTTCATCCAGCTGAGTTCGTATATTTAGCTGAAAAGAAGGGCTTGGAATATGCTAAGGATGAGGTCATGAAAGCTCTGGAATATGCCCAAAAGCTGTGTCTTGAGGGTAAAGCAATAGCCATCGGAGAAATCGGCAGACCCCATTTTGAGGTTAGCGAGGAGATTTGGGATGCGAGCATTGAGCTGATGAAGTATGGGATGGCTCTTGCTAAAGAAGCTGATTGTGCTGTTCAATTGCATACAGAGAGCTTCACAGAAGAGAAGTTCAGGGAGCTTGGAAAAATAGTTAGGGAAGTTGGAATAAAGCCGTATAAAGTTGTCAAGCACTATTCCCCACCTCTTGTGAAAATTGCAGAGGAAGTTGGAGTTTTTCCCTCAATTTTGGCGAGCAAAAAGGCTATGATGGAGGCTATAATGCAGGGCAATAGGTTTTTCATGGAGACTGATTATATTGATGATAAAAGAAGGCCTGGAGCCGTGTTAGGGCCAAAGACCGTGCCAAAAAGAACGAAGGCTTTCCTCCAGCAGGGAATCTTCACTGAAGAAGATGTTTACAAAATCCATGTTGAGAATCCAAAAAAAGTGTATGGAGTGGAGATGGAAGAGTAGTTAATTCCTTATCGCTTTTTCTGTCTTAGTGGATTAATATCAAGTTATACATAGAGAAGGAAAAATGAGCTTTGGTACTATTTGATATTATAGATCACAAAAACCTTATTAACCTACATTGGTAAAACATTTATGGTGAAAGTAGGATGGTTACTGTAAAAGTTTCCTCAAAAGGTCAAATTGTTTTACCAAAATCAATTCGAGAAAAGTTTGGGATAAAAGCAGGGGATGAAGTGGAGATATTAGACCTAGGGAATGAACTGATTATAGTACCTATTAAAAAGGACATAAAGCTCAGAGGACTTGTGAAGTTTGACAAACCGGTGACAGAAATTCTCAAAGAAGTTAGAGAAGAGGAAGAAAAGCTGGAGGCAAAGAAATGAAAATCGTTCTCGATAGCTATGCTGTTCTCGCATACATTGCAGATGAAAATGGAGCTGAGACTGTTGAGCGTTATTTAATGCAGGCAAAACAAGGAAAAATTGAACTTTACATGAATGCAGTTAATTTAGGTGAGGTTTATTACATCATAGCACGAAGAAAAGGAATTGAGGTTGCGGACTTAGTAATTGCATTGCTTAAAAGGGAACCTATAAAAATTGTACATGCTGATGGAAGAATTTCCCTAATAGCTGGGAGGATAAAGGCATTCCACAAACTCAGCTATGCTGATGCCTTTGCCGTAGCAACTGCAATAGACCTAAATGCAAAGCTCATTACTGGAGATAATGAGTTTAAAAGCGTTGAAGGTAAAATAGAGATAGAATGGCTCTAAACTTTTTTCACGACCCTGACTCTTCCTGGCTTTCCTACTTCTCCTTCAACTTCAAACACTTTTCCAAAGAACTGCTCGACAACCCAGACATTCGTGACCAAATGCTTTGTAATCTCGCTCACCCATATCTCACCACCGGCAAAAGCCAAGAATGGGATGAGCTGATCTCCAAGGAACTTATCCACGGCATGCATTGGCTTGAGCTGGTCTAAAAGCTCTTTTGCTGCTTCTTCACCCACTACCTCTGCAGGCTTCCCTCTCTTTCCAAGTGCGTCCCCACCTAGACGTAAAACATCAGTGTTTGCCCATACAACAATTCCACTTCCTGGACCTAAGTGGGGGTCTTTATCTCGTTCGTAGTACTCCTCTATAATATTAATAGGTATATTGGGATAAGCGTTCTCAATCACTTGCTTTGCAGCTTTTGCCTGCCTTATTGCAACGTGAGATGGTAGCTTTACTGCGTGGCTTATTCCCTCAAAACTCTCAATTTTTGTAAATCTTGTAGCTCTGAGCTCTCTTTTCTCTTCCCAAGGTTCAACTTTTCCAACAACAATCCCTCCACCTCTGGGATAGTGACCTCTCCTTTTTATTTCAATCTCCGCTTTAAGCCCCATTTTTTCGAGGGCGAAGAGCGTAACATTTTTGAGGTAATCAACCGGTGGTGACCAAGGGACATCTGTTCCTCCGGTTATCTCAAAGGTTACCTCTTTGTCAGCAAAAGCCATTGCAGGTAATAGGGCTTGTAGAACGAGTGTTATGCTTCCGGCAGTTTTTATTGGGACTTTAATGTGCTTTGGCTGAATTTTGCCAGGATAGAACTCCAAAACTTTTGAGCCCACTTCAGCTCCTCTAACTCTGGCGTTGCAGAGTTCTTTTAGTGCTAAAATTCCATGCAGATGTTGAGGTCTTAAGCCGGGATTAGGTCTGTTTGCCCTTATGTTGATGATTTTGATTGGCTCTCCTGTGATTGCTGATAAAGCTACTGCTGTCCTTAAAATTTGACCTCCGCCTTCTCCATAACTCCCATCAATAACTTTCATGATCTTCACCAATCATTATTACCAATGCTGTCTTTAAAAGCTCTGATGTTTCTCGCTCTGGATTTCTAAGCTTAAGCTTTTCAACAAGCCTTTTTAGGTTCTTAAGAGCTTTCATAGTTCTATATTCTCCGGAAAGTTGTTTAAGGATTGAAGTTGAACATTCAATGCCAAATTCTTTTAGGAAAAACTTTTTTAGCATTTCTTCATCAAAGATAGGGAACTTAATTCTCACTGGGAATTCCAAGCCTTTGTATTTATCAGCTTCTTTGGTTTCAACAATGAGGGTAAAATTGACAGGTATTTTATATTGTTTAACTCCTATCGGAAACTTTACGTATCCTCTATGCTTTATTCTTTTGAGCTTTTTAACAAGTTCAACAGGCGGTTCTGAAAGAATTAAATAGCCATGGTAAGCTTTCAAAAAGAGGGGCGCAGAGTAAACTTTATCCTCGACTTTTTTGAATTCAAACTCTTCTGTACTATCAACATAATAGTCCCAACAAATTACAGGAGTCTTTACTAAGACCCATTCTACCTGGGAAGTTATTTTTTCATGAATTTCCTCGTCAAAAATTTGTATTATGTTATCATGAACCTCTAGGTATCGTGGTATTTTTACTCTCCCTTTGATACATTTCTTGAGTATATTAGCCAAATCAACCTCCGCTTCGTTGATTATTATTGCATCCTCTCTGAGCTCTAAAAGCATTATTGAGTCTATGAATTCTTCGGGAACCTCATCTGTTATGGATTTTACATCAATATGAGGCTCAATTTCTGTAGCTTCAGGTTTTTCTTGATTGTCTTTTTGTCTTTTAATTTTCTTTAGCAGCTCCTTACTCACAGCAGTTATCTGATAAATTTTGTCCTTTCCTTCTAAGTATAATATGCCATTAGAAAGTAGCTTTAGTCCTAATCTAGCCAAATATGCTGAAAGTTCTTCTTCTGTCCTTGTACTTATTATTCTTTTGTCTCTAACATCTTCAAATCCTTCATCAACAAGAACGAAATCTGCCGGATGGAGATTCTTTTCGTTGAGAAAAAGATTCAATATATCAAGAGTTTTTTCTCTGTCCTCTCCATAAACTTTAATGAACTCTATTGTGCCATCTCGGTACATTCCAATAAAAATGAGAGAGTCATACCTTTCTTTGGGAATTAATAGCTCTTCCATATCTCCTACCTTTTTCTGTTTTGCTCCTAAAATTTATAGCGTTTTTCACTAAAGGCTCATGAAGCCAAGGGCCTCTTCTGTGTCCAAATTGATTATCTTGATTTCTCTCTTTTTTGTGTCAAGAAATGCAATGCTTTTAACTCCAGTGAGATATCCACATACTTCTCCGGGATTTACAAGTATGCTCCGTCCTGTTTCTCTGATTTCATATTTGTGAGTGTGCCCCCTTACTATCACATCATACAGTTGACTTCTTGCAAAAGCCTCAACTATTTTTTCATTTGTTCCATGAAGAACTATGATTTTCATTCCATCTGCATTAATTTCAAGTATTTCCTCTGAGATTCCTAGGGCCTTACTTAGGCCTTTTCTCTCTCCATCGTTATTCCCAAAAACTCCTTTTAATGGTGCTTTTAGTTTTGAGAGTTCTCTTTTAACGAAGGGGGCTACATAATCTCCTGCATGAATTACCAAATCAACCTTTTCCCTATTAAAAAGCTCAACAGCTTTCGCTATAGCAGGTAGATTGTCATGAGTATCGCTCATTATCCCAATTAACATGATTACCACCTTAGTCCTATTTTTCTTCAGGGTTTATAGAGTTTCCTGTGACAATGCTGTTTATGTGGGAAAGTTTAAGAAATCTTAACATCCACATAGTAGATGACACAATAGGTGATGCTCATGCTCACGGGTAGGGCTCTAGTTGCCGTAAAGTTGCTCAAACCTTTTGGTGATTGGAAAGCTGGAGATATGGTGTTAATTGAAGACTGGAAGGCTAAAGAACTATGGGAAAGTGGAGTAGTTGAGATAATAGACGAATCCGATAAAGTGATTATTGAACTTGAAAAAGCCATCACAGAAGAGAGAGAAAATAAACCATTAGCAGATATCGATGAATCCTTATATGAACGTGCAGAATTCTATATTTACTACCTCTCAAAACTCCTTCAAGATGGTCAGTCTTTACCTCCAGAGTCTTTAAAGGCTTATTTAGCTAAACTAAGCAATCTTAAAGAAAAATACGAAGAATTAAAAACTATACGATTTGGGAAGATTTTAAAAACTGTGATGTTGAGACCAAATAGCCTTGAGGTGTTATCAAAACTAGCCCCTGAGGAGAGAGAAATCTATCTTCAAATGTCGAAAATTAGAATCAAGTGGCTTGGTGAGGGCTAATGGATAAAGAGGAAATGATTAAAGGGTTCCTTGAGTTTTTTAATAGCTACTCTGATGAGAGAGGTAATAAAGTATACCTAAATAAGATAAAAGACTTATTAACAATTATCCCCAAGCGTTCACTTTCAATAAATTGGGCACATCTTAACTCTTTTAATCCGGAGTTAGCCAAATGCCTCATAAACAATCCCGAAGAGGTTATTTTAGCAGCTGAGGATGCTATCAGGACTATTCTTCAAGAAAAATTTATGGAAGAGGATTTGCATATCCATGCACGCTTTTACAACTTGCCGAAAACTCTTCTAGTTAAGGAACTGGGTAGTGAACACATAAACAAGCTCATTCAAGTTGAGGGGATTATTACTAGAATGAGTGAGGTCAAGCCGTATGTATCTAAGGCTGTTTTTGTGTGTAAGGACTGTGGAAATGAGATGATTCGTCTGCAAAAACCTTTTGCTTCCTTAATTAAGCCCACTAGGTGTGATCAGTGTGGAAGTAAAAACATTGAGCTCGATGTTGATAAGAGCAATTTCATCAATCTGCAGACATTTAGACTGCAAGATAGACCTGAAAGCTTGAAAGGTGGACAAATGCCTCGCTTCGTTGATGCAATTCTATTGGACGATTTAGTTGACTCTGCTTTGCCGGGTGATAGGGTTATAATAACTGGCATTTTAAGGGTGATTTTGGAGCAGAGAGAAAAGAAGCCGATTTTTAAAAAGATACTTGAGGTCAACCATATAGAGCAGATAAGCAAAGAGATAGAGGAACTTGAGATTACGCCAGAGGATGAGCAGAAGATTAGAGAATTAGCTAAGAGAAAGGACATAGTTGATGCAATTGTAGATTCAATAGCTCCTGCCATATACGGCTATAAAGAAGTCAAGAAAGGAATAGCATTAGCTCTTTTTGGTGGTGTTACGAGGCAGTTGCCTGATGGTACTAAGTTGAGAGGTGAGAGCCACGTTCTGCTTGTTGGAGATCCTGGTGTGGCAAAGTGTGTTGATTATGATACAAAGATAGTTCTATCTGATGGTAGCTTAGCAAAGATTGGGGATATTGTTGAAGAGGCTATAAGAAAAGCAGAAGTCTCTGGAACACTCGGTAAAGTAAATGATGGTGTTTATGCACCAATTAATTTAGAGCTGTATGCATTGGACGCCAAAACTCTCAAAATTAGAAAAGTTAAGGCAAACATAGCTTGGAAGAGAATGGCACCTGAAAAGATGTACAAGATAAGAACAAAGAGTGGAAGGGAAATTAAGGTAACTCCGACTCATCCATTCTTTATCTTTGAAGAAGGACAGTTCAAGACAAGAAAAGCAGAGGAGCTTAAAGTTGGTGATTTAATTGCAGTCCCACGCGAGATTAAGGTAAATGGGAAGCCTGTTAAATTAAGTGGAATTCAAATTAGAGAGTCCAAGGCAAACAATGGTGTCCATCTTAAGCTCCCTGAGTTCGCTGATGAGGAGTTTTGGTATGTTATTGGATTGCTTGTTGGAGAAGGGTATGCTCAAAATCGTGATGGAAGTGCTACCGTCTACTTTACCAATGATGACAGCACATTAATATTAACGGTTTATAACTACCTTAGAAAACTCGGTCTTAATCCAACTATAAGGAACTCTCACAAAGGAAAGAGTGCTAAGGAAGTCTATGTATGTAGCATAGAGTTCTACAGCCTATTGGAGGCTTTGGGAATAGCAACAAAGTCAGCTGAAAAGGTTGTTCCACCTCAGCTGTTTGGTGCGAGGCTATCGGATATAGTTGCATTTCTTAGGGGTTACTTTGATGCTGAAGGGACTGTAGACAGGAAGAGGCCAAAGATTACTGTAGTTTCAGCGTCAAAAGAACTTATCAAAGGGATTCAGCATCTTCTCTTAAGATTGGGTGTGAAATCTCAGCTTCATGCTACTAAAGCAAGAGCCACAAATGGCAAAATGAAAGAGACAAAAACTTATTATCGCTTGTTCATAACTGGTGAGGATGTAATTAAGTTTGCTAAAAATATTGGCTTTAGCATTGAAAGAAAGAAGGAGTTATTAGAGTCTGTTATAGCAGTTGACTTTAACACGAATACTGACATTATTCCGGGAGTGGGGAGTCTATTAAAAGAAATCCGTCTCGAGCTTGGACTTAGGCAGAAAGATATGGGAATAAATCGTTCAACTTATCTTCACTATGAGAGGAATGACAGACGGCCAAGTAGGGAAAAGTTAAAGAAAATAGTTGAAACCCTAAAGCATTATCAGAATGAAAAAGTTGCTGATAAAGTAACATTGCTTGATCTTCTTGCTAATTCGGATATTTACTGGGATGAGATTGAAGCAATTGAGGAATATGCTCCTGAACATCCATGGGTATATGACCTTCAAGTTCCCGAGCATCACAACTTTATCGCAAACGATTTCTTTGTCCATAACAGCCAAATTTTACGCTATGTTGCTAATCTAGCTCCGAGAGCGATCTATACGAGTGGTAAGTCAAGTTCGGCAGCCGGTCTTACGGCCGCAGCTGTGAGAGATGAGTTCACGGGCTCTTGGGTTCTTGAAGCGGGTGTTTTGGTGCTGGCAGATGGTGGTTTCGCACTAATTGACGAGTTCGACAAGATGAGCGATAGGGATAGGAGTGCCATACATGAAGCGCTTGAGCAACAGAGCTATCATAGGGATTTCGAACTTCTCCTTGCTGACGGTAGAAAGGTGAAGATTGGTGAATTTGTAGATAAACTCATTGAGAAGAACCGTGACAGGGTTATTATTGGAAAGGATACAGAAATTCTTCCTATTGATGATATTTACCTGCTCGCCTATGATCTTAAGAGAAAGGAAGTCATAAAAGTCAAAGCCGACCGTGTGAGCAGACATAAAGCACCTGACTACTTCATCAAGCTCCGCTTTTCTAATGGACGAGAGATTGTTGTAACTCCAGAACATCCAATAATGGTTTGGGAGAAGGGTAAGATAAAGGAAAAGCCAGCAGAGAAAGTTAGAGAAGGTGATATTGCACTGGGCGTTAGAAACTATACACTTAATGCTAATGTCCAAATTGACGAGGACACGGCAAAGTTCCTTGGCTTCCTGCTCTCTGAGGGCTTCACCTATGCCAATCCTGACAACGGTTATTATGAGATAGGTTTCACAAATACGGATGAGAAACTTGTCGAGGAGTTCAAGTCTATCCTTGAGAAACTTGGCATGAAATACAACATCCACATCAGAGAGAGGCCTGGAGAGAAGAAGCTTTACACAGTGAGGGTTATCTCCAAGGAGTTCTACAGTAAGCTAAGAAAAGAGTTCCCAGAAGCTTTTCCTGAGAAGAGGGGAGAAAGACCAGCACGCAGAAAGAGAGTTCCTGCAAAGATAGTTGGAGCAAATGAAAAGGTTAAACGTGCCTTCCTTAATGCATTCTTTAAGGGGGATGGCTTCGTTGATAAATATCGCGTTGGATTGAGTACGTCTTCAAAATTAATGGCTGAAGATCTGCAGGATGTGCTCCTTAGTCTTGGAATATACTCTTATATCTTCGAGGAGAGGCGTGGAGATAAGCTTTACTACAAGGTCATAATCAGTGGTACTGAGGATATGAAGCGCTTTGCGGAAATAGTAAATGATGATCCAAAGATTGAGAAGATTAAAAAGCTCATTGAAACCTCTAAGAATAAGAGGAATTATCGTGATGTAATCCCGAGAGAGATTCTTAAAGAGCTTAGAGATATTCTGAATGTTCTTCACATCAACGATGGTAGTCTGACAACCAATATAAGACGTGGCTACAACGCTAACAGGCTCACAGCTCTTGACTACATCAGGAAAGCTGAGAAAACGATCGAGAGGTTGAAAAAAGCGTGTGAAAATAGGGACGTGAAAATGCTCAGAAAGCTTGTCAGCGTAAAAGAACTCTCTGAAAAACTCGGTGTTTCATATTCCACTCTGCTCTATAGACTCAAGCATGGACATGAGGGTAGCGTTAGAGTGCTTATCGAAGAGGCAAGAAAAAGACTTGAAGACGTTGAAAGTGATCTCAGCAAGATAAAGCCGCTAATAGAGGGTAACATCCGCTTTCTCAGAGTTGTGAAAGCTGAGAGGGTACCGAACACAGATTCGAAATGGGTTTACGATGTTACAGTTGAGCCATATCACCTCTTTATTTCCCATGGACTAATTTTACACAATACGATCAGCATCTCAAAAGCGGGCATTACAGCAACTTTAAACGCAAGAACAACAGTTATTGCCGCTGCAAATCCAAAACATGGAAGGTTCAACAAGATGAAGCCTCTTCCGGAGCAGCTTGATTTACCACCAACTCTGCTCAGCAGATTTGATCTCATATTTGTCCTCATAGATGAGCCTAATGAAAAGCTTGATTCTGAAATTGCATCCCACATTTTGAAAGTTAGAAAAGGAGAAGCTGAAGCTATAACTCCAAAGATTCCGTATGATTTGCTCAAAAAATACATAGCTTATGCAAGGAAGAATATCCATCCCGTTCTCAGCAAGGAAGCCATGGATGAAATTCTCCACTATTATGTTAAGATGAGAAAGGGTCTTAAAAAGACTACCGAGAGTGAAGGTGTAAAGCCAATTCCAATAACTGCCAGACAGCTTGAAGCATTGATAAGACTTAGCGAAGCACATGCAAGGATGCGTTTGAGTGAGGTAGTTACAAGAGAAGATGCAAGAGAAGCGATAAAGCTTGTGGAATATGCCTTAAGGCAGATAGCTGTTGATGAAGAGGGCGTCATGGATATTTCAATCCTTGAAGTTGGAAAGTCTGCGAGGAAGATAAACAAGGTTGATAAACTGTTGGAAATAATTGAGGCTCTTCAAGATCAATCAGAATACGGTGCTCCAATAGATGACATAATCAAGGAGGCTATGAGAGCGGGAATTGACAAGAAAGAAGTTAGAAGGCTTATTGAAGATCTTAAAGCTAGTTCAAGGATTTATGAACCAAGGAACGGGTACTATAAAATACTGTGAAAAGGTTATAAAGGGGAATGAATAGCTTCCTACGGAGGTGTTAATATGGGAGAGAAGTATGACTATTACGATTATGAGAAACTTTTAGAGAAAGCTTACGATGAATTACCGGAGAATGTTAAGCAACATACGTCAAGATTTGAAGTACCAGTTGCCATAGTTACAATTGAGGGTAACAAGACGATCATAGAAAACTTTAGGGACATAGCAGAGGCTATGAACAGAGATCCAAATCACCTGCTTAAGTTCATTCTGAGAGAAGTTGCTACTGCTGGAACTCTCGAAGGTAGAAGAGTTGTTCTTCAGGGTAGGTTTACCCCATACCTTATAGCAAATAAGATGAAGAAGTACCTCAAGGAATACGTCATCTGTCCAGTGTGTGGCTCACCAGATACAAAGATTACCAAGAAGGGTAGATTCCACTATCTCAAGTGTGAAGCATGTGGTGCAGAAACGCCAATTGCTCACCTGTGATGTACTTCATAGAATTCTTTATCTTTCATATTTCCTCTGCTATCCTTTTTTCTTCAGCTTTGTTCATTGAGTTTACAAAATTAATTATGATGACTTGAATTTTGATTACCTAATTCTGGCTGGCTTTCCTTATTAAGCTCTTATTTTGCAAGTATAAAAACCCTTTTAAACTTTACAAACTACAAATTTTAGACTAATGCTAATGGGGGATTTCTATGAGCATGGAAGAGAAGGTGAATGAACTATATGAAAAGAAGGAGAAAATCCTGCAAATGGGAGGGGAGGCTAAGATTCAGAAGCAGCATGAAAAGGGCAAACTTACTGCAAGAGAGAGGATTGAAAAACTCCTTGATCCAGGAAGCTTTGTTGAGATTGGAATGTTTGTCAAGCATAGAAACACTGAATTTGGCCTCGACAAGATGGAATTACCAGCTGACGGAGTAGTAACAGGCTATGGAACAATAGACGGTAGATTGGTTTTCGTGTACGCTCAAGACTTCACAGTGATGGGTGGGTCATTGGGAGAAATGCATGCAATGAAAATTAAGCGTGTAATGGAATTAGCACTAGAAGCAGGCGCTCCAATCATTGGACTCAACGATTCTGGAGGAGCAAGGATCCAAGAGGGTGTGGATTCACTCAAGGGTTATGGTGAAATCTTCAAAATGAACACAATTTTGAGTGGTGTTGTCCCACAAATTACTGCAATCATGGGGCCCTGTGCTGGAGGTGCAGTCTACAGCCCAGCAATTGGCGACTTCATACTTATGGTCGACAATCCGGCAACATTCATGTTCATCACCGGTCCCCAAGTGGTTAAGGCCGTCACTGGTGTTGAAGTCTCATCAACCCAATTGGGTGGTGCAATGGTTCATGCTCAAAAAAGCGGACAGGCTCACTTAATCGGCAAAAGTGACGAAGAAGTCCTCATGCTCATTAGAAGATTGTTAAGCTATTTGCCGTCAAACAACATGGAGAAGCCTCCGAGGGTTAAGACAAACGACCCACCATTTAGAAAGAGTGACAAGCTTTATGAGATTGTTCCAGATGACCCGAACAAGGGTTATGATGTTAGACAAGTGATTTATGAAATCGTTGATAGAGATGCAAACGGAAACCCGGACTTCCTCGAAATACTTCCTTACTTTGCTCCTAATGCTGTCGTTGGTTTTGGAAGAATGAACGGCCAGACAGTGGGTATAGTGGCAAATAATCCCATACACTTGGCTGGTGTTCTCGATATTGACAGCTCAGACAAAATAGCAAGATTTGTCAGAACTTGTGATGCATTTAATATTCCAATTGTAACTTTAGTTGATGTTCCAGGTTATCTGCCTGGAGTTCAGCAAGAGTACGGAGGAATAATTAGACACGGAGCAAAAGTCCTCTACGCTTATGCAGAGGCTACAGTCCCAATGGTTACTGTTATCCTAAGAAAGGCTTATGGTGGGGCTTACTTGGCTATGGGTTCAAAGCACCTTGGAGCGGATTTTGTCTTTGCTTGGCCAACAGCAGAGATTGCAGTTATGGGTCCAGAGGGGGCCGCAAACATAATCTTCAGGAAGGAAATTGCTAAGGCTGAGAATCCAGAAGAGTTTAGACAGCAGAAGATCAAGGAGTATAGGGAGAGGTTTGCCAACCCATACGTTGCAGCCTCAAGAGGTTACATTGATGACGTTATTGATCCGGCAGAGACGAGAGGAAAGATTATCATGGCTCTTGAGGCTTTAGAGAGCAAGCGTGTTAAGTTGCCACCAAAGAAGCATGGAAACATTCCACTGTGAGGTGTCTAATATGATCACAATGCAAGCATTCCTAGAAGGGCTTTACATAACAATCCTAGGTGTTACAGTAGTTTTTGCTGTTTTAACAATTTTAGCACTGGCAATGTATGGGATTGGTTACTTGGAGAGGCGTTTGCTTGAAAGAGAGGCACCAAAGGAAGCACCTGTGGCAGAGGTTAAGGAAGAAGCCAAGGCTGAGGAGAAGCCCAAGATTGAACCTAAAAAGCTTGCTGTTATCACAGCTGCAATTTTAGCTTATATCGCTGAGAAAAATGCTCAGCTCAGACCTGTTCCGTTTAAGCGGAAACCTTCTGATGCTTGGCGTTTATATGGTATTCAGACTCAAATGGAGGAAGTTGAGGATTTCAATTATGAGTTAGGGAAGTGGTGAAGATGAAGGGCAAAGTTAAGGTCACTGTCGATGGTATCCCTTATGAAGTTGAAGTGGAGGAACTCGGCTTGGGTAAGTTCAGAGTATCATTTGAGGGAGAAAGCTATGAAGTTGAAGCTAAAGATCTAGGAATTCCTTTAAGTGCTATGGAGATACCGGCTCAAGTGCAAGCTCCCTCAGCACCTGCACCAGCTCCTTCTGCGCCTTCAGTGGCTCCGGTACAGGCTTCGTCTGTGTCTTCAACTTCGTCGTCAGTTTCTGCAGTGGGTGGGGGTGTTGTTTCTGCGCCTATGCCGGGTAAGGTTTTGAGGATTCTTGTTAGTGAGGGGGATCAAGTGAAGGTTGGTCAGGGGTTGCTAGTGTTGGAGGCTATGAAAATGGAGAATGAAATCCCAGCACCAAAAGACGGCATCGTAAAGAAAATCCTCGTAAAAGAAGGCGACACTGTCGACACAGGACAACCACTAATAGAACTCGGGTGAGGGATATGGGATTAGAGCAGGCGATAATTGACTTCTTTGCTCACATGGGTCTGCTTAACTTAACAGTCGGTAACCTGATTATGATACTTGTTGGACTTACACTTGTCTATTTGGCAGTAGTTAAAGAAATGGAACCTTTGCTGTTGCTTCCCATTGGTATAAGTGCTGTACTTGTGAATTTGCCATTTACTGGAATAGCTGATCCTCCCCATGGTTTGTTTTATTTGATTCATCACTATCTTATTAGCACGGAGATAGTCCCTCTGTTGATATTCTTCGGTCTTGGGGCGATGACAGACTTCGGACCTATGATAGCTGATCCCAAAACCGCATTACTCGGTGCAGCTGCTCAGATTGGTGTTTTCATCGCAATGCTCACAGCAGTTGCCTTAGGTTTTACTCTTCCAGAGGCAGCGTCAATTGGTATTATTGGTGGTGCTGATGGACCTACAACGATTTATTTAACAACAAAATTAGCTCCCCACCTGCTCGGGGCAACAGCAGTTGCAGCTTACAGTTACATGAGTCTCGTCCCATTGATTCAGCCGCCAGTTATTAAGGCATTGACAACTCCAGAAGAGAGAAGAATTAGGATGGAACAGCTAAGACCAGTCTCGAAGCGTGAAAAGATCCTCTTCCCAATCGCTTCAATGCTAATCATTGGTTTGCTAGTCCCTTCAGCAGCTCCGCTAATTGGTATGCTCATGATTGGCAACCTCTTCAGGGAGAGCGGTGTTGTTGAGAGACTCAGCAAGGCAGCGAGAGAAGAGCTTATGAACATTGTTACAATCTTCCTTGGACTTGGTGTTGGTTCAACAATGAGAGCGGAGTACTTCCTAACGATGAAAACTTTAATGATCCTTGCTTTGGGTGTCGTTGCATTTGCAACAGCAACAGCTGGTGGTGTTCTCTTAGGAAAGCTCATGATGAAGCTCAGTGGAGGAAGAATCAACCCAATGATAGGGGCAGCTGGAGTTTCAGCAGTTCCTATGAGCGCAAGAGTTGTTCAAAAGCTGGCAGCCGAAGAAGACCCAGGAAACTTCATCTTAATGCACGCAATGGGTCCAAACGTTGCTGGGGTTATAGGTACAGCAGTTGCTGCTGGAGTTCTGCTCTCAGCTCTTGGTTGATTTCTTTCTTCCCTTATATATTTACCAAATTTCGAAAATAATTCAGCTTAATTTTTGGCAATCTGTCAATGAAAAGTTTAAATAGTAGGAAGGCATTTTAGTTAAGACCGGTGGTGAAAGTGAAAGTTAAAAGCATAATGACACCAGATCCTGTAGTTATTGAGCTTCCAGCTACGAGGAGTTATGCTCTTGAACTCTTTAAAAAGCACAATGTTAGGTCTTTTCCCGTTGTTAGGAGAGGGACTAAGGAATTGGTTGGTATTGTAAGCATTAAAAGGGTTCTTGTAAATCCTGACGAAGATCAACTAGCAATGCTTGTGAAAAGGAATGTTCCTGTAGTTAAGCCTGCTGATGACCTAAAGAAAGCTGTCCGTTTAATGCTTGAGTATGACTATAGGCGAGTGATTGTTGTTGATGATGAAGGTAAAGTTGTCGGAATTCTCACAGTTGGTGACATTATTAGGAGATATCTGGCAAAGAATGAAAAGTACAAAGATGTTGAAATTGAGCCTTACTACCAGAGATATGTGAGTGTTGTATGGAAGGGTACTCCATTAAAAGCTGCTTTAAAAGCGTTACTTTTGTGCAATGCAATGGCAATCCCGGTAATTGATGATGATGGGAACCTAATTGGAATAGTTGATGAGACAGATTTGCTTAAGGATAGCGAAGTTGTCAGAGTTATGAAGAGTTCTGCTTTAGCGGTCTCAAGCGAAGAGGAGTGGATTCTTGAAAGTAATCCAATTCTGCTCTTTGAAAAGGCTGAACTCCAGTTGCCTAAGAAGCCTGTTGAGGAAATAATGACAAAGAACCCGATAATTGCAACACCTCATATGAGCGTTTACGATGTAGCAAACAAAATGGCCAAATACAGGATTGAACAGCTTCCAGTCATTAAGGGGGAAGGAGACCTTGTGGGGTTAATCAGAGATATGGACTTAATAAAGGTCATTGTGAACAGAAAATGACCGAGGTTTTCCTTTCTTTTATAGGTTTTGGAAACGTGGGCAGGGGAGTTGCAAGAGTCCTTCTAGAAAAAGCAGAGCAATTTAGAATAAAATATGGTCTAAAGTTTAGAGTTGTCAGCATTTCCGATTCTAAAGCTACTATCTGGGAGGAGGGTGGAATAGATTTAAGAGAGGCGTTAATGGTTAAGGAAACTTTTGGAAGCTTGGACAGATGGGGGAATGACTATGAGGTCTATCAAATGTCCCCGATGGAAGTTGTGAAGGAAGTTGAGAGTGACGTTGTTGTTGATGTAACCAATGATGTGAACGCGTGGAAATGGCATATGGAGGCTTTCAGACATGGCAGGCATGTTGTTACTTCAAACAAACCTCCTTTGGTTTTCCATTTCATGGAGCTTACCCAGGAGGCCTACATGAGAAGAGTGAATTACAGATTTGAGGCAACTGTGATGGCTGGAACGCCGATAATAACCCTTTTACAAGAAAGCCTCTTAGGAGATGAAATTTTGAGCATTCAGGGAGTTTTAAATGGTACAACAACTTTTATTTTGAGCCAGATGGAGAGAGGACTTAGCTTTGAAGATGCATTGAAGAAGGCTCAAGAGCTTGGAATAGCTGAGAGGGATTCGAGCACGGACATTAAGGGTATAGATGCTGCTTATAAAGCTGCAATTCTCCATAACGTTGCTTTCTATCCAATAAGCTTTGAGAAGTTAAGGATTAGAGGAATTGCCGAAATATCAATGGAAGATATAGAGAGGGCTAGGAGAGAAGGTAAGGCTATAAGGTTAGTTGCTGAGGTTAAGAAAGGTGAAGTTTCCGTTGAGCCGAAAACTGTTCCAAAGGATTCACCATTAGCTGTTTATGGAACACAAAATGTTGCAGTTATTGAAACGGACTTGTTGGGAAAGCTTGTAATCAAAGGTGGTGGTGCTGGAGTTAAGGAGACTGCTTCTGCTGTTGTGAATGATGTCATCAAAGCCGTGAGGAGAGAATAACCAAATCTTTATATTTCCATAGTTGAGCTTTTCTTCGGTGAGAGCATGGAGCATGTGATTGCACTCCATCAAGTGTATGGTGAGCTCATATTTAGAGGGTTAAAGTCTCACGAAATTAGACGTTCGAGAGTTTTTAATGAGGGAGATATTGTCTTCCTTTACATAGCGAGAGGAAATCTATTCACCCTTAAGAGAACACTTGAGAAACTTGGTTTAACTGAAGAACAGTTGCTGACTAAGAGGGGAACAATTGCGGGTGGCTTTGAGGTGGGGGAAGTTATAAAAGCTGATTTTGAAACCCTTTGGGAGCTCACAAAAGATACAAGCGGCTTAACCTTCGTTCACGGAGAGGAAAGGGGTAAGCAGTGGCTCAAAGAATACGTCAAAAATTACGGGTACGCTTTTGCCATCGAAAAGCCTTTTCTCTTCAAAGAGCCTATAAGCAGAGAAGAAATGAAGGAAAAGTACGGTGTTTTTGTGGAAGGGATTATTCATCTCTCAAGCAGGACGAGGCAACCCTGGGTTAAAGCTCTGCTTGAAGATTTAATGAGCAGAGAAGCCGTCTTCATTTAGCCTCTTTGTCTTCAAGTTTTTCTGGCTCAATGACTACATAAGGTCCTGTGCTGAGCTTTTTAATTTCTTCCTTTGTCAAAAGTCTGCTCTTGACTTTTTCACCAATTAAAGCGCTGTTTCCGAAGGGATCCATAATCTTAACGGTCAGCGACTTTTTGCCTTCCTTGACATCTTCAATATAATCTAAGAGCTCATCAATCTTCTTTACTGCTTCCTTGTCGTTTTCCTGCTCTTTAAAGTCCTTTGCCATCAAAAGGGTTTCCCTAACTCTCTCTAAAACTCCTTCAACATTGCTCACAAATCCCTGACTCGCTGGACCAGGTTCAATCTTTATGCCAAGTTCTTCCAATTCAATTGTTCCACTCTTGCTTCTCACGACTCTTGTAAACAGGTCTTTTTCCTCTTCAACCTTCACTGTGTATAACTTTGGCTCCTTCTCCTCTAATATCATAACATCTGCACTTCTGTAGCCGCATTTTTCGCAGATAATCGTTGATTCCATGACTTTGCCAAAATAAGGGATGTCATGAATATACTGAAGAGCCTTAAGTGTGTTTTTACTACCACAGATTGGACAGTCTCCCAATTTAATCTCTTGAATGGCAGGTTTTTCTTCACTCATGAGCATCACCAATAGGAAAAGCCAAAAAAGAGTTTATAAAGTCATAGTAGGGAAGGAGAGAAGAGTCAGCCCCTGTATATCTTGATGTCTGGTGGAGTTACTATAAGCTTAATTTCATATTTTGAAATCTTTGCAGCATCCCCACCAAGGGCATGAACCATGCCTTTTATTTGTTCGGCCACTTTTTCTAAAACTTCTGGCTTTGATTCAAGTGGTGTTAAATCTGCAATAACAATGTTCCCTTCTTGTATTTCCTCTGAGATTCTTTCTAAATCTGTGTAACTGGTGACAACGATTTTTTTAATGTATCTTATTTCAGGTTTTACAAGTTCTTTTGCAAGTTCATCTTCTTCAAGAGGGATAACATCAATATCGGCTATTGATCCACCTTCAACGTCTTTTCTAATAGGGTTTAGTGGATTCCTTTTTGGTTCCTCTTTCTTAATAATTTTGTCAAACAATCCCATTAGTTTTCCCTCCATGAACTTTAAGCTGAATTTATTTTTATGCATTGGTATTTATATTTCTTGTGGAAGATGACGAGGGGGAAAGAATTCCCCCTCTTCTCTCTGACTTCTCCCCCTTCTTTTAAGTTCTTTTTTCTGAATCAGCCTCAGCAGAGCAGAGTAGTAAGCAATTTTAAGAGCATTCTTTTCTATGTCTTGTTCTATGAGGGCATCGAGCCTGTGGATTATTTCTCCTTCAGCTTTCTTTAGGGCTTCCTCAGAATAGCCGGCAAATTTGAGTCCCATCATGATGGCAAGGACTTCCGGCGGAATGGTTTGAGATTTTGGCTTCTCATTTATCTTCTTCCCGCTGATCTCCGCCAAGAACTGCCGGAATTCTTCAAGTTCCGGCTCGATGTCGATGCCGTTTCTCTTGAGAATACCCACAGGATCGTCTACCTCATGAAGCGCCTTTCCAATTATCTTAAGGTTTGGATGATTGGGTTCTGGCCACATTTTGTCAATAATCTTGAATATCTTTGGCAGGCCCCTTTCGATCGCTTGTTTGAGTTTTTCCTCGTCAGCTATAGGAATCTCTTTACTAACATGGTTTATTACGAACTGTGCGATCATATCGGGATTTTCTTTGAGGCGATCGTAGCTCATATTCTGGTTCAAGAACAGGCTATCTAGTGCATCTCCAATGGCATGGCCTACGGATGGGTGATAAGTGCTCTCATGATTGGCGACCAAGAGTGCAAGGAACCCGTGAATGAGCGAATACCCCTTCAGCCGCGCATCCTCTTCCATTATGATGTAGTCAGAATATTTTTTTGCCGATGGAGTGTATTTTGTGTTCATTTATCTGCGTGTCGTATTCAGCGTCCATAAGTTTCTTTATCTTTTCTAGGTCGCCCTCCGGGTCTGTACGCGCGAGGAGCAGCAAATATCCTTTTTTTGGATACCCTGTGACTGAGTACTCGCTGGAGTATTCGAAATCTATTTTTGGGAAGTCCTTCTTGACTTCTCTCCTCTGCTTTTTCCGTTTTTTCTCCTTCTTTCCCCCGAATATGAACATGCCAGCCAAAGCGAAAAGCGACAAAGCCCACCACCCTTCAAACTTCACCCTCAAAAGAAATAAGCCTTTTCCTACTCCTTGACGGGGGTGAGGGGCGTAGCCCCCGATAGCTAAGAAAAAAGGAAGGGTGAGGGAAACATGGTTTCCCCAGTAATAAAGAGAGGGAGTAGGTAAGATAGGAGATGGAGAAGATTCTTTTCCCCTCTCCCGCATTGCAAAAATTTTTCACATCTCAAAGACAGAAAAAGGGTGGAAGGGTTCGAAAGTCTTTTAAATACTTTCCTTTTACTCCATCACAGCTTCCCTATGTGTATAAGTGAAGGATGAGCAAAAATGGCCCTACATATCTTTATTCCAGATTCGCTCCTTGAAGAAACACCCGACCCGAAGATAAGGACATACAAGGTTGGGCAGATAGCAAGGGCAGCTGCAATATTCGGCGTTGAGCACATATGGATTTACAAGGCTGGCGGCAAGGATGGAAAGTTCATAAAACTAATCCTTGAATATGCAGAAACTCCCCAATATCTCCGCAAAGCATTGTTTCCTATAAGGAAAGAACTCAAGTATGTTGGTGTAATCCCTCCCTTAAGAACTCCCCATCATAAGCTCAAGGGAAGACCCGCGCTGGGAGAGATTCGGGAAGGCATAATCATTAAAAAGGGAAAGAGGCTTTACGCAGACATTGGCCTTGACGAACTTGCTATCGTTGAAGGCTCTGGAGAAGGACGAATGACGTTCAAAATAGTCTCAGTAAAGCCTTTGAAAGTGGTTTCAGCAAAACCCGTTGAATACTGGGGATACAGAGTTCATCTCACGAACAAAACACTAGCAAAAACACTTAAAAAGGCAAGGCTTGACTTAGCAATCGCGACCTCACGTAAAGGTGAGGATGTAAGAAAAGTTAAACTCCCTCCGCTGGAGGGGGAGATTGGATTTGTGTTCGGGTCGCCGAGAAAGGGTGTGATGGAAATCCTGAGAGACTTCAATGAGGATTATCCCTTTGATTTAATCCTCAATACCATTCCAAATCAAAAGACGAAAACCGTTAGAACTGAAGAAGCCGTGTTGGCGACTTTGGCCGTGTTTAATTTCATAAGGAGGGATTGATATGGGTAAGATTAGCAAGCCAAGAAGAGGTTCATTGGCATATTCCCCAAGAAAAAGGGCTAAGAGCATAGTCCCTAGAATTAGAAAGTGGCCTCAGGAAGATGAGGTAAGGCTACTCGGATTTGCTGGCTACAAGGCAGGAATGACTCACATACTCATGATAGATGACAGACCAGGGCTTACAAAGGGCAAAGAGATATTCATGCCAGTTACAATAGTTGAAGCTCCACCAATGGTTGTCTTTGGAATCAGAGCATACAAGCAGGGTTATCTTGGCCTTGAAACAGCAACAGAGGTCTGGATTCCAAATCTCAATCCAGACCTGAAGAGAAGAATTAAGACACTTCCAAAGAACTATAATGAAGAGGCATTCCAGCAGAAGCTTGGCGAGCTTGAAGACCTAGTTAAGAGCGGTGAAATAGTTGAGGTTAGAGCTTTGGTTCACACTCAGCCAAGACTGATCAAGCTCAAGAAGAAGCCAGAAGTCATGGAGTACGCTGTTGGTGGAAAGAGTGTGGAAGAGAAGTTTGCCTATCTCAAGGAGAAGCTTGGAAAAGAAATCAGGGCAAAGGAGGTTCTCAAGGAGGGCGAGCTCTTAGACGTTATAGCTGTCACAAAGGGTAAGGGAACTCAAGGTCCAGTTAAGAGATGGGGAATCAAGGTTCAATTCCACAAGGCTCAGAGAGCTGGAAAAGGAAGACACGTTGGTAACTTAGGTCCATGGCACCCAGCAAGGGTTATGTGGACAGTTCCACAAGCCGGTCAGATGGGCTTCCACCACAGGACAGAGTTCAACAAGAGGTTGATCGCTATTGGTGAGAATGGAGCTCTCGAGCTTGATGGAAACAAGATTGAGATTACACCAAAGGGCGGCTTCCCACACTATGGAATCGTTAGGAGTGACTTCCTAATGATTGCAGGTTCAATCCCCGGTGCAATTAAGAGAATCATTAGAGTTAGACCAGCAATCAGACCACCAGCTAAGAAGCCACCTGTTGAGAGACCGCAGATTACATACATTAGTAGGGAATCAAAGCAATGAGGTGAGTTAGATGAAGGTTAAGGTGTTCTCACTCAACGGCGAGCCAATTGAAGAGATTGAGTTGCCCAAGGTATTTGAAACCCCATTCAGACCAGATTTGATTAGGAGAGCGGTCATTGCTTCATGGACACACAGAATTCAGCCTCAAGGTAGAGACCCCATGGCTGGTAAGAGAAGGGTCACAGAAAACATTGGTAAAGGTCACGGAATGGCAAGAGTTGAAAGAATAAAGACCGCTCCAAGGTTTGCTGCATTCGTTCCATTTGCAAGAGGCGGTAGAAGGGCTCACCCACCAAAGGTCGAGAAGATAATCTGGGAAGACATCAATAAGAAAGAGAAGAAGCTCGCTCTCATGAGTGCAATTGCAGCAACAGCAAACTATGATTTGGTCAGAGCGAGAGGTCACATAATTGACAACATTCCACAGATCCCACTCATCGTTGAGGATGAGCTCGAGAAGATAGGCAAGACAAGGGAAACAAGAGAGATATTCAAGAAACTTGGCATTTGGGACGACATTGAGAGAGCAAAGAAGAACACAAAGGTTAGAGCTGGGAAAGGTAAGATGAGAGGAAGGAGATACAAGAAGGCTAAGGGTCCACTAATCGTCGTTGCAAAGAACGAAGGAATACTCTTAGGCGCAAGGAACCACCCAGGTGTTGATGTTGTATTAGTTGACAACCTTGGAGTTGAGATGCTTGCTCCAGGTACACATCCCGGAAGGCTAACCGTGTGGACAAAAGGTGCAATTGAGAGATTAAGGGAGATTTACGGGTGATGAAAAATGGATCCGTACAAGGTTATTATCAGACCTGTCGTTACAGAAAAGGCAGTTTCATTGATTGAAAAAGAAAATAAGCTCACATTCATCGTTGACAGAAGAGCCACAAAGCAAGATATCAAGAAAGCCGTAGAGGAAATCTACAATGTTAAAGTTGAAAAAGTCAATACACTTATTACAATGAAAGGCGAGAAGAAGGCATATGTTAAGCTTAAGCCTGAGTACAATGCAAGTGAAATTGCTGCTAGAATAGGATTGTTCTGAGGTGGGTGAGAATGGGTAAGAGTTTGATTCAACAGAGGAGAGGTAAAGGAAGCACAACTTTCAGAGCTCCATCTCACAGGTATAGGGGAGCTGTGAGATACGTTCCCCTTAACCTGACAAAGGAGAAGACACTCGTTGGTAAGGTCGTTGAAATCCTCCACGACCCTGGAAGAACAGCACCAGTTGCAAGAGTTAAGTTTGAGAACGGTCTTGAAAAGCTCATCATAGCTCCAGAAGGACTTCTTGTTGGGGATGAAATAGCAATTGGGCCAAACGCACCAATCAAGATAGGCAACACACTTCCACTGGCAATGATTCCTGAGGGAACTTACGTTTATGACATTGAGGGAGTCCCAGGAGATGGAGGAAAGTTCGTCAGAGCTGGCGGTAGTTATGCACTGGTTGTTTCAAGAGAAAAGGACAAAGTCATTGTTCAACTGCCGAGCGGTGAGCTTAAAGCCTTCAACCCAATGTGTAGAGCAACAATCGGTGTCGTTGCTGGTGGTGGAAGGTTAGAGAAGCCACTCGTCAAAGCCGGTAAAGCCTACTACGTCATGAAAGCAAGAAACAGGTTCTGGCCAAAGCCAAGAGGTGTCAAGATGAACGCTGTAAACCACCCACACGGTGGTAAGGAGCACCACATCGGTAGACCAAGTACAGTTTCAAGGAGAGCTCCACCTGGAAGAAAGGTTGGTCATATCGCTGCGAGAAGAACTGGTAGGAGAAAGTGAGGTGATTTGAATGGCAAGAAAAGAGTTTAGATATCGCGGTTACACCCTTGAAGAGCTCTTAAATATGCCTCTCGATAAAGTGGCTGAGCTTTTCCCTGCAAGACAAAGAAGAAGCTTAAAGAGAGGCTTTAGTCCAGAGCAGAAGAAGCTCTTAAGGAAGATTAGGCTGGCTAAGAAGGGCAAGTACAAGAAGCCGATCAGAACACACTGCAGAGACATGGTAATCCTCCCAGAGATGGTTGGAATAACAATCTATGTCCACAATGGAAAAGAGTTCGTGCCTGTTGAAATAAAGCCAGAGATGATAGGACACTACTTGGGTGAGTTTGCATTAACAAGAAAGAGAGTCCAGCACGGTTCACCTGGTGTTGGTGCAACAAGATCATCAATGTTCGTTGCAATCAAGTGAGGTGGTATGAATGCCTAGAGGAAGATTTGGCTACTCTTTCCAAAATTTTGATCCAGAGAGGATGGCAAGGGCTAGTGGGAGAGATTTAAGAATCTCACCAAAGTTCTCCGTCGAGATATGCAGAGAGATTAGGGGAATGATGCTCAACGATGCAATAAAATTCCTTGATGATGTAATTGCAATGAGAAGACCAGTTCCATTGAGAAGATTCAATGACTCACAGGGACACAAGAGAGGAAAGGGCTTCGGGCCAGGAAGATATCCAGTCAAGGTTGCAAAGGCAATCAAGAAAGTCCTCTTGAATGCAAAGAACAATGCAGAGCAGAAGGGCTTAGACCCAGACAAGCTTAAGATCATCCATGCAGCAGCTCACAGGGGTCCAGTGCTCAGAGGATACATTCCAAGAGCTTTCGGAAGAGCTACACCATTCAATGAAGAGACAACACACATTGAGATAGTTGTTGAAGAGGTAAGGAGGTGAGCTCATGGCTATTGAGAGATACTTCATTAGAGAAGCAGTTAGAGAAATGCTCATCGACGAATACCTTGAGAAGGAGTTGAGAAGGGCTGGTTACGGTGGATTAGATATCAAAAAGACACCTCTCGGAACAAAGGTTATAATTTTTGCAGCAAATCCAGGTTACGTTATAGGTAGAGGTGGAAGAAGAATCAGAGAGCTCACAAGAGTTCTTGAGAGACAGTTTGGAGTTGAGAACCCACAGATTGAAGTTGAGGAAATTAAGAATCCCTATCTAAACGCAAAGGTTCAGGCAGTTAGACTTGCCCAAGCTTTAGAGAGGGGAGTTCACTTCAGAAGGGCAGCTTATGCAGCAATTAGAGCAATTATGAGAAACGGTGCAAGAGGTGTCGAGATCAGGCTCAGCGGAAAGCTTACAGGTGAGAGAGCAAAGAGCGTTAGATTTTACCAGGGTTATCTCGCAAAGGTTGGAAATCCAGCTGAAACTTTGGTTAGCAAGGGATATGCCCAAGCTTTGCTCAAGCTTGGTGTTATAGGTGTTAAAGTTGCAATAATGCCACCAGAGGCAAAGCTTCCAGATGAAATTGAAATTATCGAGAAGCCAATTGAGGAAGAGGTGAGCGAACAATGAAGCCTAGCGAAATTAGAGAGATGAGTTTGGAAGAGATTGAGCAGAAGATTAGAGAGCTCCGCCTTGAACTTGCTAAGGAGAGAGGAATGCTCACAATGGGGACATCTTTAGAGAACCCGATGGTTATTAGGAATCTAAGACGGGATATAGCCCGTTTGTTAACAATTAAGAGGGAGAAGTTGAGAGAAAGAAGGTGATGTTTGGTGCCAAGGATCGTAAACCCTCTGGATGAGATGTTATTTAAGGAGGTATTGAAGGAGCAGCAGAGGATTAGGGTGTATATTGAGCGTGCAAGATATGGAAAGCTGAAGACCATAATTGAGGGCATAGATGAGAAAGAATTTGACCTTGAGGAGATTGCAAAAAAGCTGAAGGCGAAGCTGGCATGCGGAGGAACAGTAAAGAAAGGGAGAATAGAGCTTCAAGGGGATCACAGAGAAAAGGTCAAGCAATTGTTGGCAGAGTATGGATTTTCAGAGGACTTAATAGAAATCGAGTGAACAAGAAAACATTAATATGGCACGAGCTAATAGGGCTGAAAGTGAAAATCAAGAGAAGCTCTCATCCAGAGCTGGTTGGCATTGAAGGTTACATAATAGATGAGACCAAAAATACGCTCACAATCGTTGGGGAGAAAGTTTGGATAATTCCTAAGAACGTTGCTGAGTTTGAGTTTGAAGTTGGCGATAAAAAAATCGTGATTGATGGAAAGGAACTGATTGGAAGACCCGAGATGAGATTGAAAAAGAGGTGGAAAAGATGAGAGACATTGGGTTGAGAATTCAACCTCCCGCTGAAAAGTGTGATGATCCCAAGTGCCCTTGGCATGGGCACCTAAAAATCCACGGTAGAGTATTTGAGGGAATAGTGGTCAGCGATAAGCCAAGAAGAACTGTTACAGTTGAAAGACAGTACTACCACTACCTTAGAAAGTACGAAAGATACGAGCTCAGAAGAAGCAAAATACACGCACACAATCCGCCATGCATCAATGCAAAAGTTGGCGATAAAGTTTTGATTGCTGAGACAAGGCCATTGAGCAAAACAAAACACTTTGTCGTTGTTGCAGTTTTGCAGAAAGCTGGTGAGAGGTGATTGTGATGGCAAAGAGAGGAAAGAAGGGTGCTGGTGCAACTAGAGGTGTTTCACCTGTAAGGCCTACAAGGGCTTTACCCGTTGGTGCTTACCTTAAGGTTGCTGACAACAGCGGTGCAAAGGTCATCCAGATTATTGGTGTTGTTGAGTACCACGGCGTTAGAAGAAGACTAGCTTCAGCTGGCGTTGGAGACATGGTAGTTGCAACAGTCAAGAAGGGAAGACCAGACATGAGACACCAAGTCGTTAGAGCAGTCATTGTTAGGCAGAGAAAAGAATACAGAAGATTGGATGGCATGAGGGTTAAGTTTGAGGACAATGCAGCTGTCATTACAACAGAGGATGGCGTTCCAAGAGGAACTGAAATCAGAGGCCCAATCGCAAGAGAGGCAGCTGAGAAGTGGGTTAGATTGGGTGGTATTGCGAGCATAGTATTGTGAGGTGAGAGAAATGAGACTCAAGAGTAAGCAACCGAGGAAGCAGAGAAAGTTTTTATATAATGCTCCTCTCCACTTAAGACACAAAATAATGAGCGCCACTTTGAGCAAGGAGCTCAGGCAGAAGTATGGAGTAAGGAACTTGCCAATAAGAACTGGTGATAAGGTTAGAATTATGCGCGGAGATTACAAGGGTGTCGAGGGTAAAGTGGTTGAAGTTGACTTAAAGAGATACAGGATTTATGTTGAGGGGGCTACACTTAAGAAAGTCAATGGAACTGAAGTATTCTATCCGATACACCCATCAAATGTTATGATTGTTGAGCTTAACCTTGACGATGAGAGAAGGAAAAAGATAATTGAGAGGAGGGCTTGAATATGGCAAGAAAAGGTGCTAAGAGGCATTTAAAGAGACTTGCTGCTCCAACTCAATGGTATATTGAGAGAAAAACCTACAAGTGGGCTGTGAGACCAAGGCCAGGACCACACAATATGAGAACATCAATTCCGCTCCTCTACATCGTTAGAGATTATCTTGGCTATGCAAAGACGGCAAGAGAGGCGAGAAAGGTACTTAACGAGGGTAAAATCCTTGTAGATGGAAAGGTAAGAAAGGACTACAAGTTCCCTGTTGGGATTATGGATGTTGTCTCAATCCCAGAGACCGGTGAGCACTACAGGGTTTTACCAAACAGAATTGGTAAGCTAATCCTTCATCCAATAAGCGAGGAAGAAGCTAAGATAAAGCCACTCAGAGTTACCAGGAAGGTCATGGTCAAAGGAGGAAACCTCCAGATTGGCTTCCATGATGGAACAAACCATCTCATAAAGCTCAGCTCACTCACCGATGAAGTCAAAGACCGTTTCAAGACATCATACACCGTCCTCATGAAGATGCCGGAGAGAGAAATCGTTGAGATACTTCCGTTTGAAATCGGTGCATACGTCTTCGTTACACAGGGTAAGAACGTTGCAAGAATTGGTAAGATCGTTGAGGTCAGACACTTCCCAGCGGGCTGGCCAGATGTTGTTACAATTGAAGACCAAGAAGGCGAGCTCTTCGACACACTCAAAGAGTATGCCTTCGTTATTGGAAAGGACAAGCCAGAGATTTCACTGCCATGAGGTGAATTGAGATGATAGCAAATAGAGAGCAAATTTTAGCTGATTGGGAAGCTCACCCAATGAGAAGACCAAGAATAGCTAAAGTTACAATCAACATTGGTGTTGGTGAGAGCGGGGAGAGGTTAACCAAAGCAGAGACAATGCTCCAGCAACTTGTTGGACAGAAGCCAATTAGGAGAAGGGCAAAGAAAACAAACAGAGACTTTGGAATTAGAAGAGGAGAGCCAATAGCTGTAAAAGTTACACTCAGAGGGAAGAAGGCTTATGAGATGCTTAAGAGACTTTTGGCAGCGGTTGACAACAAGTTAAAGGCTTCAAACTTTGACGAACACGGAAATGTCTGCTTTGGAATTGAGGAGCACATAAACATCCCAGGTGTTGAGTACGACCCAGAGATCGGTATCTTTGGTATGGACGTATGTGTAACACTCGAAAGGCCAGGATTTAGGATTGCAAGGAGAAGGAGAAAGAGAACAAAGATACCTACAAGACACAAGCTCACAAAGGAAGAAGGTATGGTTTTCATGCAAGAAGAGTTTGGCGTTGAGATTGTGGAGGGATGATGAATGGCAAAGGCAGACTACAATAGGAGAAAGCCAAGAAAGTTTGGTAAGGGTGCGAGAAGATGCATTCGTTGCGGACAATTTGGACCAATCATCAGAATCCACGGGCTTATGTTGTGCAGGCACTGCTTTAGAGAGATAGCTCCAAAGTTAGGATTTAGGAAATACGAGTGAGGTGAGAGGAGATGACTTTACTTGACCCGTTGGCAAATGCTCTATCACATATTACAAACAGTGAGAGGGTTGGGAAAAAAGAGGTTTACATAAAGCCAGCCTCAAAGCTCATTGGAGAAGTTTTGAGAGTTATGCAGGAGAATGGTTACATCGGTGAATTTGAGTTCATTGACGACGGAAGAGCTGGAATTTACAGAGTTCAGCTCATAGGTAAGATAAACAAAGCTGGTGCAATAAAGCCAAGATTCCCGGTTAAGGCAAGAGATTATGAATACTGGGAAAAGAGATTCCTCCCAGCATTCGAGTTCGGAATATTGATAGTCTCAACGTCACAGGGCGTAATGACTCACAAGGAAGCAAGAGATAAGGGAATTGGTGGAAGGTTGATAGCTTACGTCTACTGAGGTGAGAGAGATGCCAATTGATGCGTGGGTAAGAGAAGAGGTTGAAATTCCAGAAGGAGTTGAAGTCACCGTTGAAAATAACCTTGTCAAAGTAAAGGGTCCAAAGGGAGAGCTTGAGAGAGAACTGAAGTATCCTGGAATTAAGATATTCACCGAAGATGGAAAGGTTGTAATATACAAGGACTTTCCAAGGAGGAAGGACATAGCAATTGCAAGAACATTCAAGGCTCACATAAACAACATGATTAAGGGTGTAACAGAGGGCTTCACATACAAGCTAAAGGTTGTCTACAGCCACTTCCCAGTTACCGTTAAGGTTCAAGGAGACAAAGTTGTCATTGAGAACTTCCTCGGTGAAAAAGCCCCAAGAATAGCCCAAATCTTGCCAGGAGTTAAAGTCAAGGTCATGGGACAGGAAATTATTGTTGAAGGAATTGACAAAGAGAAAGTTGGACAGACGGCTGCAAATATTGAACAGGCAACAAGAATTACAAAATGGGATAGAAGAGTGTTTCAAGATGGAATTTACATTGTTGAGAAGGCTGGCAAGCCTATAAAGTTCTGAGGTGTGAGAAATGAATGAGAAAGCGAGACTCTTAAGAATTAGGGCAAAGCTCAAGAGAAAGAAGCCAAGATTCCTCAGGCAAGAATGGTGGCGCTTTCCAAAGTTCAAAAACGATCCAAAGTGGAGAAGACCAAAGGGAATTGACAGCAAGATGAGGCTCAAGAAGAAAGGTAAGCCAAGATCACCAAGCATTGGATGGAGCTCACCCAAACTTGTTAGAGGATTACATCCAAGTGGGTATGAGGAAGTGTTAGTTCACAACGTCAAAGAGCTTGAAGCCCTTGACCCAGCAAGACAGGCAGCGAGGATTGCAAGAACAGTCGGAAAGAAGAAGAGAATCACGATAATTGAGAGAGCAAAAGAGTTGGGTATTAAAGTGCTTAATGGGTGAGGATAATGAGAATGCAGAGAAGGATTGCTGCTGAGATTTTAAAATGTGGCGAGAACAGGATCTGGATTGATCCTGAGAGAATTGAGGACGTCAAATCCGCAATCACGAGAGAAGATATCAAGCGTCTAATAAAAGAAGGAGTTATCAAGAAAAAGCCAATCAAGGGACAGAGCACTTACAGAGCCAAGATAAGGCACGAACAGAGAAAGAAGGGAAGGCACAGGGGACCAGGAAGCAGAAAAGGTAAGAAGACAGCAAGAATGGGCAAAAAGGAAAGATGGATTATGACCATCAGAGCATTGAGAAAAGAGCTCAGAAAGCTCAAGGCAGAGAAAAAGATAGATGTTCACACCTACAGGAGATTGTACATAAGAGCGAAGGGTGGACAATTCAAGAACAAGCACCAGCTCTATCTGTTCCTTGAAGAGAGAGGAATATTGAAGAGGTGATATAAATGGCACATGGGCCAAGATATAGGGTTCCATTCAGAAGGAGAAGAGAGGGTAAGACAAACTATCACAAGAGGCTTAAGCTCCTCAAATCAGGCAAGCCTAGGTTAGTGGTTAGAAAGACACTCAATCATCACATTGCCCAAATTATTGTTTATGATCCAAAGGGCGACAGGACTTTAGTTTCAGCTCATACAAGGGAATTGATGAGAGACTTTGGCTGGAAAGGACACGGAGGAAACACTCCAAGCGCTTATCTCTTGGGTTTACTTATTGGCTACAAGGCACTGCAGAAGGGCATAGACGAAGCTATTCTTGACATAGGATTGCACCCACCAACAAAAGGTTCAAGCGTCTTTGCAGTCCTCAAAGGTGCAGTTGACGCTGGTTTAAATGTTCCGCACAGCGAGGATATTTATCCAGAGGACTATAGAATCAGGGGGGAACACATAGCTGAATACGCTAAGATGCTCAAAGAGGAAGATGAGGAAAGATATAGAAGACAGTTTGGCGGTTACCTCCTTAAAGGTCTCGAACCTGAAAAGCTTCCAGAGCACTTTGATGAAGTCAAAGCGAGAATAATTGAAAAGTTTGAGGGGGCGAGAGAATGAGTCAAGACTGGAGGGAATACGCTCAAAGAGTATTGGAAGAATGGCAGCCCAAGACTAAGTTAGGTATGCTCGTTAAGGAAGGGCAGATTACGGACATTCACGAGATCTTCAGAAAAGGTTACCAGATTAAGGAGCCAGAAATTGTTGATGTCCTTATTCCAGAAGTTAATGCAAGAGAAAACCAGCAGGTTCTTGACATAGCTCTGACAGTTAGAATGACTGACAGCGGTAGGAGAGTAAGATTCAGGGTTTTGGCAGCAGTTGGTAACAGAGATGGTTATGTTGGATTGGGCATTGGCCATGGAAAGGAAGTCGGTATAGCAATTAGAAAAGCAATAAACTATGCTAAGATGAATATCATTGAAATTAAGAGAGGTTGTGGTTCATGGGAGTGCAGATGTAGAAGGCCGCACTCAGTTCCATTCACAGTTGAAGGAAAAGAGGGAAGCGTCAGAGTCAGGCTCATGCCAGGACCAAGAGGTCTTGGACTTGTCATTGGTGACGTCGGCAAGAAGATACTCACCTTGGCAGGAGTTAAGGATGTATGGTCACAAAGCTTTGGTGAGACTAGAACAACAGTTAACTTTGCAAAGGCAGTGTTTAATGCACTATACAACACAAACAAAGTTGCTATTAAACCAGATATGATTGAAAAGTACGGCATCATCGTTGGTAGAGAGATGCCACAGAACTTTGAGCTGTGAGGTGAGCAAAGATGGCAAAGATAGCAATAATTAGGATTAGAGGAAGAGTTGGAGTTAAGAGACCAGTAAGGGATACACTCGCAATGCTTAGACTTCACAAGGTTAACCATCTCGTCATAGTTGACGACACACCAAGCTACAAGGGAATGATTCAGAAGGCAAAGGACTACATTACATGGGGCGAAATTAACGCTGAAACCCTTGCAAAGCTCATAAGAAAGAGGGGTAGACTAATCGGGAACAAGAAGGTTACAGATGAATACGTTCAGGAGAAGCTTGGAATGACAATTGAAGAGTTTGCCGAAAAAGTCATTAACGGAGAAATGAAGCTCAGTGATTTGCCCAACCTCAAACCAGTCTTTAGGCTTCACCCACCAAGAGGTGGCTTCAAGGGAAGCAAGAAGAGGACATTCAAAGAGGGTGGAGCTTTGGGTTATAGAGGCGAGAAGATTAACGAGCTTATAGAGAGAATGCTGTGAGGTGCTTGCGATGATTAGGAGAAGGAAGAAAGTGAGAAAGCTTCGTGGTTCCCACACTCATGGCTGGGGATGCAAGAAGAAGCACAGGGGCGGAGGACATAAGGGCGGTAGAGGAATGGGTGGAACTGGAAAGAGGAACAAGACAAAATGGACTTGGGTCATCAAATACATGCCCGATCACCTTGGTAAGAGAGGGTTCAGTAGACCAAAAGCAGTTCAAAGGGAAATTATTGCCGTAAACTTGAAGTTCATTGACGAACATTTAGACGAGCTCATGCAAATGGGAATTGCATATGAAGAGAACGGAAAAATTATCGTTGACACAACACAGTTCGCTGACAAGGTTTTGGGAACTGGAAAGCTCACAAGACCTTTGGTCATCAAGGCTTATGCCTTCTCCCCCAAAGCCCAAGAAAAGATTGAAGAAGCCGGAGGAGAGGCAATCCTCGCTTGATCTTTTTATTTTAAATTTTGGTAGGTGTTAATCATGGGTGCAAGGGATGTAGTTTATGCATTAGAGAGATGGTTTCCAGAGATTGAAAGACCAAAGAGACATGTGCCTTTAAAAGAAAAATTTGCCTGGACCGGAATTGTATTGTTACTGTATTTCATCTTGTCAGAGATCCCACTGTTTGGTCTGCCACCAACTGTTCAAGACTATTTTGAGACCTTAAGAGTTGTTCTTGCTGGTAGGAGCGGTAGCATTCTCACTTTAGGCATTGGTCCAATTGTTACTGCTGGAATTATCATGCAGCTTTTAGTAGGTTCTGAGATAATAAAACTCGACTTATCAAACCATGAAGATAGGAGATTTTATCAGGCATTGCAGAGAGTGTTTGCAGTATTCATGTGTTTCTTTGAGGCGGCTATCTATGTATTAGCTGGTGCATTTGGAAACCCAGCTTTGAGCATAAAAGTCCTCTTAATCCTTCAGCTTGCAATTGGTGGGATACTCCTTATAATCATGGATGAACTCGTTAGCAAATGGGGAATTGGAAGTGGTATCAGCTTATTCATTGCTGCTGGTGTTTCACAGACAATAATTACAAGAGCATTCAATCCGTTAACTACAACTCAAGTGATTGATCCTCTCACAGGAAAACCTGCAATAATTGGTGCAATTCCTGCATTTATTCAGCATTTAATCAATGGTGATTTGACTGGTGGATTTTACAGAGGAAATTTACCAGATATGAGCAATGTGCTTGCAACATTGGTTGTTTTCCTAATAGTCGTTTACTTGGAAAGCATGCGTGTTGAGATCCCACTCAGCTATGGAAGAGTTACAGTTAGGGGGAGATATCCAATTAGATTCATGTATGTTTCAAACATCCCAATCATCTTGACTTTTGCACTCTATGCAAACATTCAGCTCTGGGCTAGATTGTTGCAGAGACTTGGACATCCTATCCTAGGACAGTTCGATCCTCAAACTGGGGCTGCAATTTCGGGATTTGTTAGATACACAATTCCTCCGAGGGATATTTTCCATGTTACATCAGATCCAGTAAGGGCATTAATCTACGCAGTTATGACTATCTTTTGGGCTTTAATCTTTGGATTTCTCTGGGTTGAGCTCACGGGTTTAGATGCAAAGAGTATAGCAAGGCAGTTACAAAGAGCAGGACTTCAAATCCCAGGATTCAGAAGAGATCCAAGAATTCTCGAGAGAGTACTGCAAAGGTATATTCCATACGTTACTTTCTGGGGCTCATTTACATTAGCAGTAGTTGCAGTGTTGGCTGACTTTCTTGGTGCATTAGGAACTGGAACTGGAATACTGCTGACTGTTGGAATTCTTTACAGATTCTACGAAGAGATAGCAAGAGAGCAAGTGAGCGAAATGTTTCCAATGCTTCGCAGGTTCTTTGGTTGACATCTCTTTTTCCAAAAAATCTTTAAACCCCTGACTTCTTTTATTCTTTGACAGCAAAATGACCTTAGCTCCAATTTAATTTCATCAGGGTGATATCAAATGCCGTTTGTAGTTATGATTACAGGCATTCCGGGAGTGGGTAAAAGCACTATTACGAGACTGGCTCTAAAGAGAACACGGGCTAAATTTAGGCTTGTCAACTTTGGTGACTTAATGTTTGAAGAAGCAGTAAAGCTGGGTTGGGTCAAGCATAGGGATGAGATGAGAAGATTAGATCTGTCGAAGCAGAGAATTCTCCAGCAAAAAGCTGCAGAAAAAATCGCTGAAATAGCTAAAAAGGAACCTGTTCTTTTAGATACTCATGCAACAATTAGGACCCCCCTTGGTTACCTGCTTGGATTTCCAAGAAAGGTCATTGAAACTATCAATCCAAATTTCATCGTAATAATTGAAGCGACTCCAAGCGAAATCCTTGGAAGAAGATTAAGGGATTTGAAAAGAGATAGAGACGTTGAAACTGAAGAACAGATTCAGAGACATCAAGATTTAAATAGGGCTGCAGCAATAAGTTATGCAATTCATTCCAATGCACTTATAAAGATAATTGAGAATCATGAAGATAAAGGTTTGGAAGAGGCTGTTAATGAACTTGTAAAAATACTTGATCTGGCGGTGGAGGAATATGCTTGAGCCGATATATGCTGTGTTGGACAAAATATTTGGGCCATTATTAGTGTCAACTCATCCATTATGGGTAGTGACAATTTCAGGCATAATACTAGGTTCGTTCTTCACATTAGTGAACTATTTCCTAGTTGACCAGGAAAAGATGAAAAGACTTCAAAAGCTAAGTAAAGAATTCCAAAAAGAGTGGAAGGAAGCGCAGAAAGCAGGAGATGAGAAAAAGCTTAGAAAGCTTCAACAAAAACAGATGGAGCTCTTGAGACTCCAAAATGAGGTTATGAAGGATACATTCTTTAAGCCTATGCTGGTAACAATGCCAGTGTTTATAATTTTCTTTAACTGGATGAGAAGATGGTATCTTGAGGTAGTTGTCGTAAAGCTGCCATTCAACTTTTTCCTAGCCGACTTTTTCCACAAGGCATCCTCTCTTCATGCAAATGAACTCGGTTATATTGGATGGTACATCCTGACTTCAATGGTAGTAGGACAAGTTTTAAGAAAGGTATTGGACATGGCTTAGTTAAGTTTAAAAATGCTGAACAAAAATGCTAAGCGAGGTGGAGAAAAATGAAACCAATGTATAGGTCAAGGTCATGGAGAAGGAAATACGTTAGAACTCCCGGAGGAAGGACTGTCATACACTTTGAGAGAAGAAAGCCAAAGATTGCTCACTGTGCAATGTGTGGAAGACCACTCAATGGCATTCCAAGGGGAAGACCGAGTGAAATGAGAAAGTTGCCAAAGACCAAGAAAAGACCAGAGAGACCATTGCCACATCTTTGCCCAAGCTGCATGCGTAAGGTTATGAAAGCCCAGGTTAGGGCACAAATTTCCTGATTTCTAAAAATTTTATTGAGTGGTTGAAATGCCAAAAAGCTGTCTAGTGATAACAGTAAGCGGTTTAGCAGGTTCAGGAACTACAACTTTATGCCGCAATATTGCCAGACATTATGGATTTAAGCATATTTATGCTGGTTTAATTTTCAGACAGATGGCCAGAGAAATGGGCATGACTTTGCAGGAGTTTCAGAAATATGCTGAGCTTCATCCAGAGATTGACAGAGAAGTTGATAAGAGGCAGATTGAGGCCGCTAAGGAGTGCAATGTTGTTATTGAGGGCCGCTTGGCTGGATGGATGGTCAGGAATGCTGATCTTAAAATCTGGCTCGATGCCCCAATAAAAGTTAGAGCTGAAAGGGTTGCAAGGAGAGAGGGCATTAGTGTTGAGGAAGCATTTATGCAGATTGCCGAGAGAGAAAAGCAGAATAGGAAAAGATATTTAAACCTTTATGGTATTGACATCAACGACCTTTCGATTTATGATTTAGTTATAAACACTTCGAAATGGTCGCCCGATGGGGTCTTCGCTATTGTGAAGGCCGCCATCGACCACCTGTACCCCGATGGCGACACGGGGTTTAGGAAGAAAAAATGAGGGGGTGGGATGAATGCCAGCAATTGATATAGGAAGAATAGCTGTTGTTATTGCCGGAAGAAGAGCTGGACAAAAGGTTGTTGTAGTTGATATAATTGACAAGAACTTCGTCCTCGTTACTGGAGCAGGCTTGAACAAGGTTAAGAGAAGAAGAATGAACATAAAGCACATCGAGCCACTTCCAGAGAAGATTAACATCCCAAGAGGAGCAAGTGACGAGGAAGTTAAGGCTGCTCTGGAGCAAGCTGGAATCAGCTTGGCTTGAAGCTAAGCCAAGCTTTTTGACTTCTTTTTTCTAATTCTTAACTTAGGTGAAATTTATGAAAAATGCACTTGTTACTGGGGCTTCCGGTGGAATTGGAAAGTTAATTGTAAAAAGATTGATTGAACAGGATTATTTTGTTATTGGAGTTGGCAGGAATGAAAAAACCCTGAGAGAGCTTAGCTCACTTGAAAATTTTGACTACATTATTATGGATTTAAGTGAAAAGGGAGCGGCAAAGAGGATTAGAAAGGCGCTGGAACAAAGGAGTATTGGAAGGCTTAACCTTCTCATTAACAACGCGGGCTTTGCTATAGCTAAACCTCTCCTTGAGCAAAATGAGGAAGAACTCGAGAAACTTTTCAAGGTAAATGTAATAGCCCCAATTGTGCTTACGAAGGAGCTTCTGGACATGATCCCCAGAGGTGGGAAAGTCGTGTTTGTTATAAGTGCTGCAGCATTTGTTAACACCGTAGAGCTGCCATCTTATGGAGCTGCAAAAGCTTCTCTCCACTATATGGTTGTTAATCTTGAAAAAGAGTTGAAAGAAAAAGATGTTCATATAATTAAGGTGTATCCGAGACAAGTAGCAACTCCTTTCTGGCATGGAAAAGTCCCTAAAGGTTCTGTCAGCCCAGAAGAAGTTGCAGACGTAATTTTAAAAGCTATTAAGAAAAACAAAAGCGAAGTGTTTGTCCCTGCTTACGTCAAGCTCGTTAAGTATCTCCCAAGATGGCCAGCGTTTGATTATAAGTTTAAATTCTGAGGGCAGATTTATAAAGCAAAATTCTGAGATTCTTACATGGCAATCATTTAGGTGATACTCATGGCGAGAGATGAAGTTAGAAGAATCCTTCCTGCAGACATCAAGAGGGAAGTGTTAATCAAAGATGAAAAAGCTGAGACCAATCCAAAGTGGGGCTTTCCGCCCGAGAAGAGGCCAATGGAAATGCACATGCAGTTTGGCATAATCAATCTCGATAAGCCTCCGGGACCTACAAGCCACGAGGTTGTAGCATGGATTAAAAAGCTCTTTAACTTAAAGAAAGCGGGTCATGGAGGAACACTTGATCCAAAGGTTAGTGGTGTTTTACCGGTTGCCCTTGAGAAAGCAACTCGTGTAGTTCAGGCTTTGCTCCCAGCTGGAAAGGAGTATGTAGCTTTAATGCATCTTCATGGTGATGTTCCAGAGGATAAGATCTACAGAGTTATGAAGGAGTTTGAGGGGGAAATCATCCAGAGGCCTCCTCTAAGAAGTGCCGTTAAAAGGAGGTTGAGGACGAGAAAAGTGTACTACATTGAAATTCTGGAAATTGATGGTAAAGATGTTCTCTTCAGAGTTGGCGTTGAGGCTGGGACTTACATACGTTCACTTATTCACCATATTGGGCTAGCTTTGGGAGTCGGTGCTCACATGGCCGAGCTGAGAAGAACGAGAAGCGGACCGTTTAAGGAGGATGAAACTTTAGTGACTTTGCATGACTTAGTTGACTACTATCACTTCTGGAAGGAAGATGGAATTGAGGAATACTTCAGGAAAGCAATCCAGCCGATGGAGAAGGCAGTGGAGCATCTGCCGAAGGTCTGGATTAGGGATTCAGCAGTTGCCGCTGTGACTTATGGTGCTGATTTAGCAGTTCCTGGAATTGTTAAGGTGCATGCTGGCATAAAGAAAGGAGATTTAGTTGCTATAATGACACTCAAGGATGAACTTGTTGCGTTAGGAAAAGCTATGATGACAAGCCAAGAGATGCTCAACAAGAGCAAGGGAATAGCTGTTGATGTCGAAAAGGTGTTCATGCCGAGGGATTGGTATCCGAAGATGTGGTGATTGTGGGCTTTTCATAGACTTCTTTTTCCACTGTTGCGCTCATTTAGATATCGCTTTACTCCCTCTTAATATAGTCCAAATAGGCTAGTGAAACTATGGTTGGAATACCTCAATTCTACAAAAAAGCGGAAATAATTACGTTTGGTAAAAGGAAAGGTTATAAGGGATTGAACATTAATTTTAGTGACCACTATGGAGATGTGGTAATATGATGTCATGGGACAAACTAGGAGTCTATGCTGGTATGTTTATTGGCTCATTGTATTTTCTTTTCCTTTTAGTGTATCAGAAGAGGATAAGTAGAAAGCATTGGCTCTTAAATATTGAAATAGCGTTGTTTGTTTTGTCCATAAGCATTGCAAATTATATGTCTCTTCGGGATATACAGGGGCAACTGTCTCTGGAGCTCTGTCTTGGGCATGGTTAATCATCATAGCTTTGACCACGCTGTATGTAGTTAAATCTGGACATTGACAGAGGGATAAGTTCGTGTCTCTCAAAAATGTCTCCCCTCATAGATAGTTGTTGGGGTGGTCGCTAGCTTTCTGGATCTCTTCATAATATCTCGACTCTGGGGTGAAGGCCAGTTTCCATTAGTTGCATACGTTGGATTCTTTAGGGGATGGATAATAATTGGAACACATTGTCTCATAGGAGGCAGGGACGAGTCAGTGAATCACAATAGCTATTGGTATAACGTTAGAGCCATCTTTTTAAACCTTCTCAGCGAATCTTCAACTATGAGCCACTACTACTCCGAAAATCCCAATGTTCCACTAAAAACTAAGACAATTGAGGTATTTATTAGAGGACAGTATTTTAAGTTCATCACAGCGAGCGGAGTCTTCTCTTTCGGGAAATATGATGAGGGTACTCGATTATTGGTTGAAAATGCTATCCTTGAAAAAGATTGGCGTGTTTTGGATTTGGGCTGTGGGTATGGTGCAATTGGCATTGTGGTGGCTAAATTTGTTGATTACGTTGTGATGACTGACATTAACAGGAGAGCAATAAGCATAGCAAAGAAAAACTTAAAAATCAACAATGTGAAGAATGCCGAGGTTAGATGGGGTAACCTTTATGAACCCGTCAAAGGAGAAAAGTTTCACAGCATAATTACAAACCCACCAGTGCATGCCGGCAAGGAAGTTTTAAGAGAAATAGTTATAAATGCTCCCAAGCATCTCTACGATGGAGGTCTGCTCCAGCTGGTGATAAGAACTAATCAGGGCGCAAAGTTTATTAAAGCCCTAATGGAGCAAACCTTTAAAGATGTGAGAGAATTAGCTAAAGGAAGTGGCTATAGGGTGTATGCCGGGATCGCCTAGCCTGGGATGGCGCGGGCCTTGAGAGCCCGTGGGCGTTTGCCCGCCGGGGTTCAAATCCCCGTCCCGGCGCCAAAATCCTCTTTGAAGGATTAATCTGGAGGTGTATTTATAATGGCAGAATTTAGGCATATCGTCCGTGTTGCGGGAGTAGATTTGGATGGAAATAAACAGCTCAGATGGGCGCTCACAGGAATAAAAGGAATTGGCATAAACTTTGCAACAATGGTGTGCAGAGTTGCTGGATTAGACCCATTCCAGAAGGCAGGTTATCTAACAGACGAACAAGTTAAGCTCATTGAGGAAATCCTTGAGGACCCAGTTAAGCATGGAATTCCACCCTGGGCAGTGAACAGACCAAAGGACTACGAGACTGGAAGAGATATGCACCTCATTGGTGCAAAGCTTGTCATGGCATGGCGTGAGGACATCAACAGGCTCAGGAGAATTAGGGCATACAGAGGTATTAGACACGAGCTTGGCTTGCCATTAAGAGGACAGAGAACGAGATCGAACTTCAGAAGAGGAACAACAGTCGGTGTAAGAAGAAAGAAGAAGTGAGGTGATATAAATGGGAGACCCTAAGAGACAAAGGAAGAAATACGAAACTCCCTCTCATCCATGGATTAAGGAGAGGCTTGACAGAGAGAGAGTTTTAGTAAAGAAGTATGCCCTCAAGAACAAGAAAGAGCTCTGGAAGCATGAGACTCAGCTTAAGGAGTTCAGAAGAAGAGCAAGAAGGCTGCTTGCAGCAAGAGGAAAGCAGGCAGAGATTGAAAGACAGCAACTGCTTCAGAGGTTGGCAAGACTTGGAATCCTTCCAGAAAATGCTGTGTTAGATGATGTTCTTTCACTTACGATTGAGGACATCTTAGAGAGAAGACTCCAGACGCTTGTCTACAGAAAAGGCCTTGCAAGGACAATCAAACAGGCAAGACAGTTAATTGTCCACGGTCACATCGAAGTCAATGGACAGATAATCAGATCACCGAGCTACCTCGTCCTTAAAGAAGAGGAAGATGGTATAACTTACGCAAAGACATCACCTTTCGCTAAGGAATCACACCCTGAGAGAGTTGTTATTGAGCAAGCTAAGCAGGCGGGTGAGGCTCAATGACTGAGGAGGTAAATATTAAGAAGAAGGAGAAATGGGGTGTTGCTCACATTTATTCCTCATACAACAACACCATAATTCACATAACCGACCTCACCGGTGCAGAGACAATTTCAAGATGGAGCGGTGGTATGGTTGTTAAGGCAGACAGAGATGAACCATCTCCATACGCAGCCATGATTGCCGCTAAGAGGGCAGCTGAAGAAGCTTTGGAAAAGGGTATTGTTGGTGTGCACATTAAAGTTAGAGCTCCTGGCGGAAGTAAGAGCAAGACCCCAGGACCAGGTGCTCAAGCTGCAATTAGAGCTTTAGCTAGAGCTGGTCTTAAGATCGGCCGTGTTGAAGACGTTACACCAATACCTCACGACGGTACAAGGCCCAAGGGCGGCCGTAGGGGTAGAAGAGTTTAGCTTTCTTTACAACTTCTTTTTTGGTGAGAAAAAATGAAAATTAAAATTCTTGAAAAAAGGGAAGATGCGATTCGTTTTATCTTAGAAGGTGTTGATGCGGCTTTTGCAAATGCATTAAGGAGAGCAATAATTGGGGAAGTACCGACTTTTGCAATTGATGAGGTTGAGTTCTATGAAAACGATTCAGCTCTCTTTGACGAGATTATTGCTCACCGCTTAGCCATGATTCCTCTCACCACTCCACATGACAGATTTGAGCTTGATGCTCTTGAGCTTGATGAATATACAGTTACTTTAAGCTTAGAGGCTGAAGGACCAGGCATAGTTTACTCAGGTGATTTAAAGAGTGATGATCCTGATGTTAAGCCTGTGACACCAAACATACCAATTGTAAAACTAGCAGAAGGTCAAAAGTTGACCTTTAACGCTTATGCTAAGCTTGGAAGAGGAAAAGACCATGCAAAGTGGCAACCGGGATTTGCCTACTACAAGTATCTCACAAAGATCCATGTGAGTAAGGAAGTCCCAAACTGGGAGAAAATAAAGAAGCTGGCAAAGAAGAGAAAACTTCCCGTTGAGGAAACTGAAAATGAGTTTATCATCACAACGATCACAGCCTTCTATCTTCCAAGAGAATTTGAGCAATATATGGGTAACTTGATTAGAGAAGAGATTGTGCCGAATACATTCGTATTCACAGTAGAAAGCAACGGAGAGCTCCCTGTTGAGGAAATGGTAAGCATAGCGCTCAAGATTTTGATGAGAAAGAGCGATAAATTTATAAACGAGCTTCATAAATTAGCCGAATAGCTTTAGTGCGGGGGTTGCCGAGCCTGGTCAAAGGCGCGGGATTCAGGGTCCCGTCCCGTAGGGGTTCCGGGGTTCAAATCCCCGCCCCCGCACCATAATGATCACCCCGTCCCTCGGCGCGAGAAGGAATTAAGGAGGAATGCTCATGAAGAGAACAGGCCCAACTGATATCAATTTGAGAAGGCTTATAAGGTATTTAAGGAAGAAGTCGAATGAGGAAGGAGTTAAGATATGGAAGGACATAGCTTGGCGTCTTGAAAGACCAAGAAGGCAGAGAGCTGAGGTAAACGTCAGCAAAATCAACAGATACACAAAGGATGGAGATGTTGTTATAGTTCCAGGAAGCGTTTTGGGTGCAGGAAATCTCGATCACAAAGTTATCGTTGCTGCATGGAAGTTCAGCGAGAAAGCTAGAGAAAAGATTATCAAAGCTGGTGGAGAGGCAATAACAATTGAGGAACTAATCGAGAGAAATCCAAAGGGTAGTGGAGTAATCATAATGGAGTGATGAGCTATGAGGATTATTAACGCTGAAGGTCTCATATTAGGAAGACTTGCATCAAAAGTTGCCAAGATGCTCCTTGAGGGAGAAGAGGTTATCATTGTCAATGCTGAAAAGGCTATAATCACAGGAAACAGAGAGGACATCTTTGCAAAGTACAAGCAGAGAACTGAGCTTAGAACAAGAACAAACCCAAGAAGAGGTCCATTTTATCCAAAGAGAAGCGACGAGATCGTTAGAAGAACAATCAGAGGAATGCTTCCATGGAAGACTGACAGAGGAAGGAAGGCTTTCAAGAGACTCAAAGTTTATGTCGGTGTTCCAAAGGAGTTTGAAGGAAAAGAGTTTGAGACAATAATGGAAGCACACATGTCAAGGCTTAAGACGCCCAAATATGTGACAGTTGGTGAGGTTGCAAAGTATTTGGGTGGAAAGTTCTGAGGTGATAGTAATGAGAGTTATTCAAACTGCTGGAAAGAGAAAGACTGCAATTGCGAGAGCAACAATTAGAGAAGGTAAGGGTAGAGTTAGGATCAACAACAAGCCAGTTGAAATTATCGAGCCTGAGATCGCAAGATTCACAATCCTCGAGCCACTCATCTTAGCTGGTGAGGAAATCGTCAGCAAAGTTGACATTGATGTCAAAGTGCAAGGCGGAGGATTCATGGGACAGGCCGAGGCTGCAAGAGTTGCAATTGCAAGGGCTTTAGTAGAGTGGACTGGAGACATGAATCTCAAGGAAAAGTTCATGAAGTACGACAGAACAATGCTTGTCGGTGACAGCAGAAGAACTGAGCCACACAAGCCAAACAGGTCAACAAAAGGTCCAAGAGCAAAGAGACAAAAGAGCTATCGTTGAATTGGTTTGCTTTCCTTTAACACTTTAGTTTGGAGTTAAAACTTTAAAAGGTGATTTGGTTGATAGTTCCTGTGAGATGCTTTACATGTGGAAAGGTCATAGGTGATAAATACTACATCTTTAAAGAGCGCGTTGAGAAGGGTGAAGACCCTGAGAAAGTGCTCGATGACCTTGGATTGGAGAGATACTGCTGCAGAAGAATGCTCCTTACTCACGTTGAGTTAATTGACGACATCATGCAGTATAGAGTGTATTGAAAAACTACATTTCTTTGGAGGGGCCGTGGGGTAGCTTGGTCTATCCTCCCGGCCTGGGGCGCCGGAGACCCGGGTTCAAATCCCGGCGGCCCCACCAAAATTGGCATAGGTGATAAACATGTTCAAGTACACGAGATTTGAAAAGGCGAGAATTATTGGAGCAAGGGCACTACAGATAGCAATGGGTGCTCCTGTCTTGATTGACGTTCCAGAGGGCATAACCCCGTTAGATGCTGCGATAATGGAGTTTGAAAGAGGGATAATACCAATAACGGTTATAAGGCCGAGCTGATGAAAGATGACGATAATAGAGAACGTTGTGGGTAGGGTTGCAATCCTCAAAGGGGGCAAATACTCAATTGAAGTTGACGTTATAACTAGCTCTGGCTTTGGAAGATTTGCAGCTCCCATTGACGAGAACCCTTCTTTATACGTTGTTGAAGCCCATAGAGCTGTTAGTGAAGTAGATGAGATCATAGGGCCCGAGCTCATTGGTTTTGATGCACAAGAACAAGAGTTAATTGACAGCTACCTGTGGGAAATTGACGGAACAGACAATTTGAGCCACATCGGCGCCAACACTGCGTTGGCAGTCTCAATAGCCGTTGCAAAGGCTGCAGCTAACGTCAAAAAGATGCCACTTTACAGCTACATTGGCGGAACATTTACAACGGAGCTTCCGGTTCCGCTTATCGGCTTTGCAAGCGATGAAGCTTTTGACTACTACGTCATGGTCAGGGATTTGATGGAGATAACAGATGTTGTTGATGCAATGGTCAAGATTGAAGAACATGCAGAAAAAATCAGCGTTGAGGAACTTTCAAAAGCTTCAGAGATTGCAAGTGATGAGCTTGGCCTAGATGTTGCAATAGGGCTTGTCCAAAAAAGACCACTTGAGCTTGAAGAGGTCCTCAGGCTTGTAGAGGACAACAACATAGCTTACATAAAGCCTATTGGGGGGGAGGAGCTTTTCCTCGAGCTCATTGCCAGCACGCACGGAGTTTTTGTTGACGGTGAATACCTCTTTAAAGAGAAGGACATACTTGATAGGAGATACTACAACGCGCTTTCAATAAAGCCTATAAACCTCGGCACACTCACCGATTTATACAACCTTGTGAATGATGCGAAATCCGAGAGGATTACGCCCATATTGGCTGAGGCAAAGTTTGAGTCTGCTGATGAAGCTTTGCCTCACATAGCTGTTGGGCTCAAATGCCCGGCTATAGTGCTCTACAAAGATTCGCTCGTTAAAATAAACGAACTGATTAGGATAGCTGAAGATTTGGGTGAAAGAGGAAGGATAATAACATTTGAGGGGTGAAAAAAATGGAAGAGTATTTAGTTCCACTCGACCAATATTTAGCAGCTGGAGTTCACATCGGAACACAGCAAAAGACTAAGGATATGAAGAAGTTTATCTATAGGGTCAGGCAAGATGGTCTCTACGTTTTGGATGTTAGAAAAACAGATGAGAGGCTCCGCATAGCTGGTAAGTTCCTTGCAAAGTTCGAGCCAGACAAAATCCTAGCGGTTAGCGTTAGGCTCTACGGTCAAAAGCCGGTTAAAAAGTTCGGTGAAGTTACAGGTGCAAGGGCAATGCCTGGAAGATTTCTCCCCGGAACAATGACAAACCCAGCAGTCAAGAACTTCTTTGAGCCAGATGTTCTCATTGTCACAGACCCAAGGGCTGACCACCAAGCACTCAAGGAAGCTGTTGAGGTTGGAATTCCAATTGTAGCTTTAGTCGACACTGAGAACTTGCTCAGCTACGTTGACTTAGCAATACCCACAAACAACAAGGGTAGAAAGGCTCTGGCTTTGATTTACTGGATACTTGCAAGGGAAATCCTCTACAACCGCAAAGAAATCGAGAGCAGAGAAGACTTCAAAGTTCCAGTTGAAGACTTTGAGATGAGGATTGTTAGGACTTGAGCTCTCTTTTCATTTTCCAGCTTCACTTTACCTTGCTATTTTTAACCAAAATCCTATAAGCTCTTCTGCATAATCTTCTTTTGGGTGGTGGTGATGACTAGATATCCTGCCGTAGCTGGCAGTTTTTATCCCGCTGATGAAGAGCTGGTGATAATGCTTGAGCGCTTTTTCAGGGACTTAGGAGAGCTTGGCAGTGAGAGGAGAATAGCAGCTGGGGTTGCTCCTCATGCCGGTTATGTCTTTTCAGGCTATACAGCTTCAAGAACATACAAAGCGATTTATGAAGACGGTCTTCCAGAGACATTTGTCATAATAGGGCCTAACCATACAGGCTTGGGCTCACCTGTTGCTGTATATCCAGAGGGGGAGTGGCTTACTCCGCTAGGAGAAGTTGAAGTTGATGCCGAATTAGCCAAAGCAATTGTTAAGAATTCCAGCATCGCTGACTTGGATGAGCTGGCTCACAAGTATGAACACTCCATAGAGGTTCAACTGCCATTTATACAGTACATAGCTGATAAGGCTGGTAAGGAAATCAAAATAGTGCCAATAGCTTTAGGGCTACAAGATGAAGAAGTTGCTGAAGATTTAGGAAAAGCCATTTTTGAAGCTTCCCATGAGCTTGACAGAGATGTTGTTGTAATTGCTAGCACAGATATGATGCACTATGGCTACATGTACGGCTATATTCCTTTCAGAGCAAGGGGAGAAGATCTGCTCGGCAGAATTAAGGAATGGGACTTCAGGATTATTCAGAAAATCCTAGAGTTTGACTACAAGGGCATGTTCGATGAGATAAGGAAAATGGATCATACGATGTGTGGCCCAGGTGGAGTTGCTACTGCAATAGTGTTTTCAAGATTAGCTGGAGCCCTTGAAGCAGAGCTTTTGCACTACACTACCAGCTTTGAAGTCAGTAGAAGTACAGATGCAATAGTTGGCTATGCGTCGATTGTTATGAGAAAGCCTTGACACCTCTCTCTTACTATTTTGAGACCAAAAGGAAAATAAATCTTGGGCTTTAAATTTCTTAGGGGTAAATTTCACTGGATTTAATGGAGGGTTCAAAATGAGAGTTCTTGCATCAGCTCCTGCTAAAATTATTCTTTTCGGTGAGCACAGCGTCGTTTATGGGAAACCTGCCATAGCGGCGGCTATTGATTTGAGGACATACGTTTGGGCTGAGTTCAACAAGAACGGAAGGATTAGGATTGAAGCAAAAGACATTAGAGTACCTGGCTTAACTGTTTCGTTTTCTGACAAGGAAATCTATTTCGAAACTGATTACGGAAAAGCTGCAGAGGTTTTGAGCTATGTAAGGGAGGCAATAAATCTGGTAATGGAAGAGGCTGGACAAAAGAAGGGAGTTACTGTTTCAATTACATCTCAAATTCCTGTTGGTGCCGGTTTAGGTTCCTCAGCTGCTGTAGCAGTTGCAACAATCGGTGCGGTTTCAAGGCTTTTGGGTCTGGAGCTCACAAAGGAAGAAGTGGCAAAGCTTGGGCATAAAACTGAGCTTTTAGTCCAAGGAGCTTCGAGCGGAATTGACCCGACGGTTTCAGCAATTGGTGGCTTCCTCTATTACGAGAAGGGAACTTTTGAGGAACTACCAGCAATAGAACTGCCGATCGTTGTTGGATACACTGGTTCAAGCGGCAGCACCAAGGAATTAGTTGCAAAGGTAAGGAGGAGTTTTGAAGAGATGCCAGAAATTATAACTCCAATCTTGAACTCAATGGGTAAGCTTGTTGAGAAAGCTAGGGAAGTTATTCTGGCAGACTATGATAAAGAACTTAAATTCCAGCTTCTTGGAAGGCTTATGAACATAAATCATGGCTTACTTGATGCTCTTGGGGTCTCAACAAAGAGCTTAAGCGATTTGGTGTATGCTTCAAGGGAAGCTGGTGCTTTGGGGGCAAAGATTACGGGCGCCGGTGGTGGGGGATGTATGTATGCATTAGCTCCAGGAAAGCAGAGTGAAGTTGCTACGGCAATAAAGATTGCCGGTGGAATGCCCATGATAACAAAGATCAGCAGAGAGGGTCTTAGAATAGAGGAGGTTGAGGAATGATAATCATCAAACTTGGTGGAAGTGTAATAAGTGACAAAGAGAAAGAATACTCATTCCACAGGCATATAGTCGAGCAGATAGCTGAAGAAATTGCTCAGTTTTACCCAGATGAGAGCTTCATATTGGTTCACGGTGGTGGAAGCTTTGGACATCCAAATGCTAGGGAATATAAAATCACTGAAGGGCTTGTTGGAGATGTTGATAGAAAAAGGATTGGTTTTTCAAAGACGCATCAGGCAATGCTCAAGCTTAATGATTTGATAATTCAAACTTTCTTAGAGAAAGGTTTGCCTGCTTATTCTGTCTCATCATCCTCAATATTTTTACTTGAAAACAAAGAGGTAGTTTATGGGGAACTTGAAATACTGAGAAAACTCCTTGAGCTTAAATTTATCCCTGTTTTGTTTGGAGACACAGCAATAGCCCTTGATAAGGGCATTGACATTCTCTCTGGCGACCAAATAGTTAGCTATTTAGCAAAGATGCTCAAGCCGAGCAAAGTGATCTTTTTGATGGATGTTGATGGCATTTATGACAGGAATCCGAAGGAAAGAGATGCAAAGCTAATTGAAGAGCTTAATGTTGAAGAAATAAGACATTTACTGGAAAGTTCAGAATCAGCTGGAATTGATGTAACTGGAGGAATTGGAAACAAGCTGAGAGAGGCTCTAAAAATAGCAAAGCACAGTGAGGTTTATTTCATTAATGGGAAGGTTAAGGAAAATCTGGGCAAGGCAATACGAGGAGAGAAAGTTGGCACAAGGCTTAGAAAACTTGAGCATCCAAAAATCTCTTAACTTATTCCTTCACCTTTCATTTAGGAGGTGCTTTTATGGATAAGGAGGAGCTCACGATAATCAGGAAGTTTGAGCATATCGAGCACTGTTTAAAGCGGCAAGTTGAGGCTCATGTAACCAATCAATTTGAGAACATTCACTTTGTCCACACTTCTCTCCCAGAAATAGATAAAGATGAGATTGATTTGAGCGTTGAGTTTCTTGGGAGGAAATTTGACTATCCGATAATGATTGCTGGAATGACAGGTGGAACAAGAGGCTCTCAGCTTGCTGGAAAGATAAACAAAACTTTAGCTAAAGCTGCTCAAGAGCTGAACATCCCCATGGGGGTTGGAAGTCAAAGGGCAATGATTAGGAAGCCAGAAACCTGGGAAAGCTATTACGTTAGGGATGTTGCACCAGATATCTTCCTTGTTGGAAACTTAGGTGCTCCTCAATTTGCTGAGACAATGCCAGATCGCTATGGTATTGAAGAGGCACTAAAAGCTGTTGAGACAATTCAAGCTGATGCTTTAGCTATTCACATGAATCCTCTCCAAGAGAGCGTCCAGCCTGAAGGAGATACTCAATACAGAGGAGTTCTCAAAGCGCTAGCTGAACTTAAGAGTGAATTCCCCTATCCTATAATAGCAAAGGAAACGGGTGCTGGAGTTTCAATGGAAGTTGCAATAAAGCTTGAGAGCATCGGAATTGATGCCATTGACGTTGGCGGTCTTGGAGGCACGAGCTGGAGCGGCGTTGAGTACTACAGGGCAAAGGACGAGAGGAGCAGAAATCTGGCCTTAAAGTTCTGGGACTGGGGAATCCCCACAGCAATTAGTGTTGTGGAAGTTAGATATGCAACTGACTTGCCAATAATAGCGACAGGTGGAATGAGAGATGGCATCCAAATAGCTAAAGCTTTGGCTTTAGGAGCAAACTTGGCTGGAGTTGCTTTACCGCTTTTGAAGCCTGCTGTCAAGGGAGATGTTGAGGCAGTAATTAAGATCCTCCAGCGATACATTGATGAGCTCAGAAATGCCATGTTCCTCGTTGGAGCAAGGAATGTGGAAGAGCTTAGAAAAGTTCCACTGGTGATTACAGGCTTTGCAAGGGAGTGGTTGGAGCAGAGAGTTGACTTAGCTGAGTTTCTCAGAGTAAGCAGGAGAAAAGCTTAGCTTTTTAAACCTTGCCTTCAATTATTACTTAGCTTGGCCTTATGCTCGTGAGAGCTTAGAGGTCAAACACGGGAGGAAAAGAAATGATAAATATTTACACTTTAGGCGGTTACGAGGAAGTGGGTAAAAACATGACAGCTGTTGAATACAACGGGGAAATTGTGATAATCGACATGGGCATTCGCTTGGATAGGGTTCTCATTCATGAGGATGTTAATTTGCAACAGATGTCCTCTAAAGAGTTAAGAAAGATAGGTGCAATTCCAGATGACACTCCAATTAGGAATAAAAAAGTTGTTGCAATTGCCTTTTCTCATGGTCATCTTGATCATATTGGTGCAGTGGCAAAGTTAGCTCCTCACTATCCAGATGTCCCGATTTATGGAACCCCGTATACGATAAAGCTTGCAAAGAGTGAAGTCAAGAGCGAACAGTATTTTGAAGTTAAAAACCCAATGTATGAGACTCAGTATGGCGAAATTGTTCAAGTTAGTGAAAATCTGGCAATTGAATTTGTTCAGATAACTCATTCAATTCCCCAATCTTCGATAGTTGTTGTTCACACTCCAGAAGGTGCTGTGGTTTATGCATGCGATTACAAATTTGACAATAATAGCCCTTTGGGAGAAAAGCCTGATTACAAGAGGCTTAAGGAAATTGGTAAGGAAGGGGTAAAAGTTTTAATTGCGGAATCCACAAGGGTTGCCGAAGAAACAAAGACTCCAAGTGAAGCGGTTGCAAAGATGCTCCTTGAGGATTTCTTTTATTACGATGGTATAGAGGAGAAAGGTTTGATAGCCACAACATTTGCTTCTCATATAGCTCGTCTTCAGGAGCTTATAGAGATAGCTAACAATATGGGAAGGCAAGCTATTTTGGTTGGTCGTTCCTTGGCAAAATACACCGGTATAGCCAAGCAGCTTGGACTGATAAAAATGAAAGGCTCGAGGGTTTTAAGAAGCCCCAATGCAGTTCAAAAAGTTCTTAAGGAAGTTTCTCAGGCAAGAGAGAATTATCTTTTAATTGTCACTGGACATCAAGGAGAACCTGGTGCCATTCTTACAAGAATGGCTAATGGGGAGCTTTATGATATAGGCAAAGATGATACTGTTGTCTTTTCTGCAGGAGTTATTCCAAACCCTCTTAACATAGCCCAGAGATATGCCTTAGAAACCAAGTTGAAGATGAAGGGTGTTAGAATGGTAAAGAATCTTCACGTTTCTGGTCATGCCTCAAGGGAGGATCATCGTTATCTGATTAAGATGCTTAATCCAGAGAATATTGTACCAGCTCACGGAGAATTTAGAATGTTGACTCATTATGCTGAGCTTGCGGAGGAGGAAGGATATTTAATTGGTAGAGATGTGTTTGTCTCAAGAAATGGATATAAGGTTGAGATCTCGAGGTGATAATATGAGCAAGTTTGACATACTCTTCAAATCAATAAAAGAAAAAGCAAAGGTTGTTGATGAAGTAATCTTTGAACTTTTGCCTGAAAAAGAACCAAAAGAACTGTATGGGGCAACGAGACACTACCCTCTAGCTGGAGGAAAAAGAGTCAGACCTTTCGTTGTTCTCACTGCTGCAGAAGCTGTTGGTGGAGACTGGAAAAAAGCCCTCTATCCAGCAGCTGCTATAGAGATTCTTCACACTTATACGTTAATTCATGATGACATCATGGATATGGATGAAACAAGGAGAGGCAGACCAACAGTTCACAAAGTATGGGGCATCAATATGGCAATCCTAGCTGGAGATTTAATGTACTCTGTTGTCTTTGATGCGGCAACAAAAGCTCCAGTCAGGGCAGAAAAGATCGTTGAAATTGTCAGAGCAATAGCAAGGGCAGGTATTGAGATATGTGAGGGACAGGCTCTTGATCTTGAGTTTGAGACAAGAGAAATAGTCACAATTGATGAGTATCTCAGAATGATTGACGGTAAAACAGCAGCTCTCTTTGATGCATCTGCAAAGATTGGAGGAATAATTGGAACAGACAACCAAGAATATATTCAGGCTCTGTCTAGATATGGAAGAAACGTAGGACTGGCATTCCAAGTTTGGGATGATGTCCTTGACTTAATTGCCGATGAGGAGAAGCTTGGAAAGCCAGTTGGAAGCGACATAAGGAAGGGGAAGAAAACGCTTATAGTTGCTCACTTCTTCCAGCATGCGAGCGAAGATGATAAAGCTGAATTCTTGAAGGTGTTCGGCAAATACGCTGGAGATGTTAAGGGCAGAGGTATAATCGAGGAAGACATCAGAGAAGAAGTCAGAAAGGCGATTGAACTGCTCAAGAAGTACGGGAGCATTGAATATGCCTCGAGATTTGCCAAAGACTTAGTAAAGGAAGCTAAAGAAGCTTTGAAAATCCTTCCAGAAAGTGAAGCAAGGAAAAATCTTGAGTTATTAGCTGATTTCGTAGTGGAGAGGGAGTATTAGTGGATGCTCCTTACTCCCTTCGCTTGAATGATTACGAGGGGGAAATAATTTCGCTGGCTTTCATTTTATTTGTTTTATCTGGTTTAGTTTTGAGTCCGCTGAATTTCAGCATTAACTTTGCATCTTTTTGGAGTGTTTTACACTATTTGCTCCTTCCGTTAATTTTTGTTGTTCTAGCTCATGAAGGACTTCATGCTCTAGCTGCAAAGCTCTTTGGAGCTAGGATTGGATTTGGTATTTCAGTTTTTGGAAAAATAAATTTGGCTCCATATACTGCCGTGAGAACTCCTCTAAGAAAGAGGGAGTGGATTTATACCATAGTTTCACCTATTTTGCTGTCTATCATCGCTTACATTCTCGCCTTCACCTTGCAAAGCTCATGGTGGGGAATTGTTTTTGTTTTTAACACCTCTGGCCTAGCTGGTGATTTGTTAGTTTTGCTAATTATTAGTAAAATGCCTGATGACGCTTTAATTGTTGATGAAGGAGTCGTGATGAGGTCCACACATGAATTCCCAAGAATTTCGAGGAGAGTTTCCATGATTATCAAGATTTTTGCTTTAGCTTTGCTGCTCTATATCATTTTGAACTTTAGGGTTGAGGTTGTTGTGGAAAAGTGAATTAGTAGTGTGTTATTTAATATTGCGTTATTAACTGCTGAGTATCTTGCATCCAAGTTAATGATTCTTGGTTTTATCTCCCCAATAATTTGGGTCTCTAAATAAGAAAGAAAAGGATTGGTGTAAAGAACATAAAGCTCACTCAATAAACACCGCAGGCTTCATTGGCATTGCCTGTTTAGCTTTTCCACCTTTGTCTTCCTCTGGATTAATGATTATTTCTAAGCCAAGCTCCTTTTCGATGAAGTCTTTTGCTTCTCTCAATGCTTTCTCCTCATCAATGCGCTTTATCTCAAAAGCCCTCTCTTTTATCAGCTTGTTCACTAAGTTTGCCACTTCTTTGCCCTTCTTTCTCATCTCTGGGTCTTTCATAACTTCGCTCATTACGGCCTTAAAGTCTCTCTTCTCTGCGACAATCTCAGCAACTTTCCACTTCCACTCTGGGGCAGTGTAGATGTAAGCCCTCTCTGCATCTTCCAGCTTTGCAACCTTTATTATCTCCTTGATGTCCTCAATCAGCGACTTGATATACTCCTCTTCTAGCTCTATTATCTCGTTCCACCACTCTGGATTTGGCTCAGGCCATTTAGCCAAGCTGACAAATCCATCTCCACCTAGCTTTTCCCACAGCTCCTCACAGATGTGCGGTGTAAACGGTGCCATTAAGCGAACCCATATATCTGCTAGTGTTCTCAAGACATAGCGCTTTGCTTCGTCGTCTCTGCCTTCAGTTCTCCTCATGTACCATCTCAAGTCGTTCAATATGCTGTAGAATGCCCACTGCACTGCTGTTCTCGTCCTAAACTCTTCCAAGGCTTTAGTTGCTCCCTCAATTGCCTTATTTAGGCGGTGCAGCATCCACTTGTCAATGTCTTTCAGCTCGGCTGGCTTTGCCTCATATTCAGCAAATTCGCTTATTAGCTCATAGAATCTCTCTAGCTGTCCTCTTAGCTTAGATACTTCCTTACTTCTCCAGTCAAAGTCGCTGTCATGCTCGGCCAAGCTCATTATGTACAGCCTTACGACATCAGCTCCATTCTCGTTTATTGCATCAATGAAGTTCAGCACGTTTCCTTTGCTCTTGCTCATCTTCTTGCCTTCCAGCGTTCCATAGCCGTTGACGGCTATTCCCTTTGGCCAGTGCTCTCTTCTGAACAGTGCTACGTGGTTGAAGACGAAGAACGTCAGGTGGTTTGGAATCAGGTCTTTGGCAGAGCATCTCCAGTCCAGTGGATACCAGTACTCAAACTCATCTTTCATTTCCTTGATGACCTCTGTTGGAATTCCAGTCTTTTCGCTTAGCTCTCTCTCTTTCTTCTCGTTCCTCTCCTCTAGGAATATGTAATCGAATAGCTCTGGAATCAGCTGCTCCCCTTTGATGCCGTACTTGTTAATAGCTCTTGAGATTGTGTAGTATGCCATGTAAATCGTCGAATCGCTCAAGCTCTCAATTACCCATTCTGGGTCCCATGGCAGGGGAGTTCCTAACCCAATCTTTCTTGCACATGCTTTCTTCTCTATCCAATCAAACACCGCTCTAAACTGGGCTCTTCTTGACTCTGGAATTATCTTCATCTGCTCCAAGCACTCAAAAGCCTTGGCTTTCCACTCTGGGTTTCCATAGTCAATGAACCACTGGTCGTGGATTATCTTAACCACAGCTCTGTTTCCAAACCTTGAAATGACGTTCTTTTCAGCAAATTCATACATGATGTCGGCGATTCCTTTCTTCTTCATGTCTTCAGCGACTAAATCCTTAACTTTGCTCACTGGAATGCCCTTATATGGCTCAATCTTGAAGATTCCCTTGTGATACTCAGCTTTGTATATTGTCTTTGTTGCCTGTTCCAGCTTTTCTTTGTCATCTTGGCTCTTCACTCCCAACTTTTCTACTTCCTCAACTGCGGGGAACTCGCCGTAACCTTCTAGCTCAATCAGCGAGATATACGTAATGTTCTCGACGATTCTTGGGTCAATATCGTATTTCAGCAGAATCTCTGTGTTTCTCTTTAAATCTTCCAAAGCAGCATGATCAAATGGTGCATGCGCTGGAACACTCATAACAACACCGGTTGCGTTGTCTGGGTCAACGAAATCTGCTGGCAGAATTATTATCTCATCTCCAGTAACTGGGTTCTTTACGTATTTGCCTATTAGCTTCTCCCCCTTGAACTCCTCCAAGACTTCAATCTCTTTATCTTGGAAGCTCAGCTTATATGCTGCCTCTTTGCTGACTACCCATATCTCTTCCTTTCCTTTGTACCTAACCTTTGCTTTTACATATGTGGCGTTTGGATTCAGCCACATGTTAGTTACTCCATAAACTGTCTCTGGCCTTAGCGTTGCTGCTGGCAGGTAGATAATCTCTCCGTTCTCCTCCAAGATGAACTTAATCAGAATGTACTCTAAAATTGGAACATCTTCTCCATCCATCAAATCGTGGTCGCCAAGAGGTGTTCCGACAACTGGATCCCATCTAACCCTGTGGGCTCCTTTAACTATCAGCCCTTTCTCTTTTAGCCTCAAGAACTGCCAAGTTATAAAAGCATTGAACTGCGGATGCAGTGAAGTTGTGTGAAATTCTCTGCTCCAATCAACGCTGAATCCAGCCCTGATGAAGGTTTCTTTTGCTGCTTTCATGAAGTATTTGACGATGTTTATTGGATCTTCAAAAGTCCACAGAATTTCTTCTGGCACTTTGTAAACATCCCTGTAAACGAAAATCGTCTGAGGATCCCTATTCTTAATTCTTTCAGCAATTCCAACTATTGGAGAACCTGTGATGTGCCATGCCATTGGGAACAAAACATTGTAACCCTGCATTCTCTTGAATCTCGCTATAACATCTGGGATTGTGTACGTCCTTGCGTGTCCAACGTGCAGATGTCCTGATAGGTATGGGAAAGCAACTGTGATGTAGAACTTTGGCTTATTTTTATCTATCTTTGGCTCAAAGATTTTCTCTTCGTTCCACCTCTTCTGCCACTTTTCCTCAATAGTCCTAAAATCTACCATACTCTGACCTCCTTATGGTTGTTTGAACATCAAAAAGAGCATGCACAGAGAATTTTTGAGAATGCCAAATAGGGGGATTATCGAAGAAATACTCAGCCTTGATAGTTGAGAACTCGATCCCGTTCTGGAATTTTCCCTTCCAGCCTCCCGTCTTCATTGGCTGGCTTTCGGGGGGAACGGAGACTCCCCACATCTTCAGGGCTTTTAAACGAATATTCCAACTCCCAATAACATCTCTATTGGTTTTCAAACCACAATTTGAACACTCTAGAATACGGTGTCCTTTCGGGCTTAGTTTGTTCCCACATATCGGACACCGTGAGGAGGTGTAGGAAGGATTAACAAAGACGACTTTAATCCCATTTAGCTTGGCTTTATACTCAATGATTGATTGAAGTTTCCTAAAACTCCAGCGGTGAAGCCTGCCATTCATTTTAGCAGAATACATAATCGACTCCCTAATTTCAGTCAAATCCTCTAAGGTGATTCCACCATAACGTTTTGCAAATTCAACGATTACATTAGCAATTTTGTGGTAAAGGTCATTAAGCCTGTTCTTCTCCCGCTCTCCATATTTTTGCAGTAACGCTTTCCTTCTTTTACCTGTTCTAATCTTCTTTTGAATCTTTCTCCTCTTTACAAAGTAACCAGTCCTAATTTCTCTTTCGTGAGTTATTATTTGAACAAACTCCCCATTTGGAATGCTGAGTGTAACATTATTTTCGTTCAAATCAATACCAATGAAGGATTTAGGCTCTCCAATTTCAATCTCTTTGGAAAAAACTATGTTGATGAAAACACCCTTTGGCGTCCTAACCAGCCAAGCTTGACCAACTCTCCAATCCTTGAACTTCTCGTGGTATTTAGCTGGATAAAACTCTAAAGAAATCCTCCCATTTGGAGTAGACAGCCTTATTATTCCATTCTCAAGGTCGAGTTTGAACAAGTGATCGTCCAGCATTATAACATCTTTCTTGAAAACTGGTTTTCCCTTAGCTTTCCCTTTTCTTCTTTTCTTACGGTATGATTTAAAGATGGAAGTTGCCATCTGACATGCTGTGTAGATATAGTGTGATGGTAGATATAGGTATCTGTTTCTTAGCTCTTTATACTTCGCATTTTTAAGCCTATAAAAGCTTGTAATGTTCCTGTCATAAACGTACGATATCAACTCATTAACAATCTGCTTATAAATTAAGAAAAGCTCATCTAGCTCAATAGGGATTTCTTTTAACCTGAACTTCGACGTAATTTTTATTGTTTCTTGACTGGAGAAGGTACTCCCCCCTCATTGGCATCGCCATAGATTTGGAATTGGAGTATTTAAAAGTTGTGGTCGTTCTCAGTTTGAACAGAAGGAATCGCAACTTTTAAAAACTCAAACTCTAAACTCACCTCGACTAGGCGGGGGAACCCGCGGGATGTTCCGCTCTGCGGAGAACCACAAACAGCGAAAGCGAGGTGGAAAGAATGGGAATGTACAAATACATTAGGGAAGCTTGGAAAAGCCCAAAGAAGAGCTATGTTGGACAGCTTTTGAAGGTTAGAATGATTAAGTGGAGAAGGGAGCCAAGCGTTGTTAGGATTGAGAGACCAACAAGACTTGACAGAGCAAGGAGCTTGGGCTATCAGGCAAAGCAGGGTTATGTAATCGTTAGGGTTAGAGTTAGGAGAGGAGGAAGAAAGAGACCCAGGTGGAGGGGCGGTAGAAAGCCCTCAAAGATGGGTATGGTAAAGTACTCACCCAAAAAGAGCCTCCAGTGGATTGCCGAGGAAAAGGCAGCAAGAAAGTTCCCCAACCTTGAAGTTCTCAACTCCTACTGGGTTGGCGAGGATGGAATGTACAAGTGGTTTGAGGTTATAATGGTTGACCCACACCACCCAGTTATTAAGTCCGATCCTAAGATAGCTTGGATTGCAATGAAGGTTCACAAGGGTAGAGTCTTTAGAGGTCTCACAAGTGCGGGTAAGAAGTCAAGAGGACTTAGAAACAAAGGTAAGGGCGCTGAGAAAGTCAGACCAAGCATTAGAGCAAACAAGGGTAAGGGTAAGTGATTTGCTTTTCTTATTCTCTTTTACTTGGATTAGCCTCTTTTAGCGTGCATTTCTAATGATTTTTCTCCAATAGGTTCAAATTCGTGAATTTGACGATTTTGAGGAAAATGCTTAAATTTTATGACCAATATATTTTAAAGTGAGAGCGTGAAAAATGTTTGAGGTGAGAGCTATGGTAAAGCTTCAAGCTCATAGTGTAAAAATTAGGACATTCATTCACGCAACTGAAGACCCTGAGAAGGTGCTAGAGGCATTAGAAACCTTATTTCCTGAGGATTTATCTCCTCGAGATGTCGACTTCGAGATAATTGAGACAGAGGGTTACTTTGGAAATCCAATCCTTGTCATGGACGCAGAAATTAAGAGAAGCAAAAACGTAAGAAAATTCCTTGAGAACCTCAAAGCTCTGCTTAGTGAAGAGGATAAAGCCTATCTCATGGAGCATGCTGAAGAGAAAGTCGACGAGACTGGAACCTTCTATATCCGCTTTGATAAGCAGAGAGCATACTTAGGAGAAGTCAAGGTTACGGAAGGTGAAGATGTAATCCATGTAAGAATTAAGGTCAAGGCATTCCCAATGAAGAAAGAAAGCGTCGTAAAATCAGTTAAGGAGTGGCTGAGCGAATGAAGTTCATCGAGATGGATGTGAGAGATGAGAAGGCTTATGAATTAGCTGAGGAATGGTATGATGATATTGTCTTTACAAAAAAGCTCCCATTAGACGGCAGTCCAGATTATGAAAAGCTGAAAGAGGAAATCAGAGAGCTCAGAGAAAAGTATGGAAAAGTAGCCCTTCTCGTAATCACAAACAAACCCTCGCTAATCAGAGAACTCAAAAACCGGAACCTCAAGGCTTTAATTTATGTTCAGGGGGGCAATATGAAAGTTAACCGCTTTGCTCTTGAAATTGGAGTTGATGCTCTTATAAGCCCAGAATTTGGAAGGAGAGATAATGGATTTGACCATGTTCTTGCAAAAATTGCCGCAAAGAATGACGTTGCAATTGGCTTTTCTTTATCCCAGCTTTTGAGGGCAAACCCATATGAGAGAGCCAATATTTTGAAGTTCATGATGAAAAACTGGCAACTTGTTGAGAAGTATAAAGTGCCAAGATTTCTCACATCCTCGGCAGAAAGTAAGTGGGAAGTTAGAGCTCCGAGGGATTTAATGAGTTTAGGAATTGCCTTAGGAATGGAAATTCCTCAAGCAAAGGCTTCAGTTAGTTTTTATCCTGAAAAAATTCTCGATAAAAAGCTTTGATAGACTTGTAGGTTAATGAAGCTTACTTTATGTTGTTGGGTTTGTTATTTTTCAGGCTCATTTTTAGTTCTAGGGTTAGATTATATAATTTTCTTGGTTTTTTATGTTACTATCTCAAGTTTTATAACTACTGCGACTATTTAATACCAAAAAATATGTCGAAAAATATATAAACATTATATCCAAACCTTGGCGAGGAGGTGATTGAGCTTAGAGACGTCAACTTTAATGCTCTCCACATGCCAATTTATCAGACTGTCGTCTTCAGACAGCCGGGGATAACACAAACTTCTGATAGAGGATTTGAGCTAAAGTACTCTCGCGAAGAGAATCCAACAGTCAGAGAGCTGGAATTAATGTTAGCAGAGCTTGAAAAAGGCAAAGATGCTTTAGCCTTTAATAGTGGAATGGCTTCAATATCGGCTTTATACTTAAGCTTGCTAAGAGCAGGTGATGAAATTGTGCTCTCAATGGAGGGATATGGAACTACAATTCAGCTTGCCCAAGAGTTTAAAAAATTTGGCATCAGAGTAAAGCTCGCTTATCCTGATGCTGACAGTATTGTAGGGACAATAACAGAAAATACGAGGCTTGTTTTTCTTGAAACAATGACAAATCCAACCTTAAAAGTTATAGATGTTCCTGAAGTAATAAACCGGGCAAAGGAAACTGGTGCTCTTGTTGCTGTTGATAATACCTTTACAACACCACTCCTCTATAATCCCCTTGAAGATAAAGCTGACTTCGTAATTCACAGCCTCACAAAATACATAGCAGGTCATAATGACGTTCTTGGGGGTAGCATAATATGGAAAAAGAGCGAATTCAGCGAAATGCTGTGGCACTGGAGGAGAAGGCTTGGGGGGATAATACAACCTCTTGAGGCTTGGCTTATAAAGAGAGGGTTAAAAACCCTCGAAGTGCGTTTTGAAAAGCAGAGCAAAAGTGCCTTGGCTATAGCAGAATTTCTGTGTGAGCATCCAAAGGTTGAGCGTGTTATGTATCCTGGCTTAAAGAATGATCCCTATCACTCAACAGCAGTAAAACTCTTCAAAAGAAAACTCTTTGGAGGGGTAGTCACCTTTGAAATAAAGGGAGATACTAGAAAGTTCTTGTCATCTCTTCGCGTAATATTTCCATCTCCTTCTCTTGGAGGAACTGAGAGTCTTGCAAGTTGTCCAGTGATAAGCGCCGCCAAAACAATGAGTGAGGAGCAAAGAAAAATTCTAGGCATTACACCAAGGCTAATACGGCTGTCTGTTGGTTTGGAGGATGTTGATAAATTGATTGAAGATTTAGACAAAGCCCTAGGAGGTGGTTGAACTCAGGATTTTTGGGTGTCCTAAGTCACTCTTGAATGGTCCGTGTGGTGGAGCATTTAACGGAAAGTGTGAAGTAAATGAGAATCACTGTCCATGGCTGGGGGTACTTGAAAGAGTTCACTACCTCGATGGAGCAGTGTTATTCAATGAACATCCTATACTTATGGAAATAGAAAAGATACCCAGCAGAGACGTCAAGCCAAAGAATTCAAACTTCTGGAGTCAGGTCGAGAAAGGCAAAGCACTGAGCGTTGAATTTCCAATAGCGGCTGTTAGGGATGAAGTGGAGATAGCGAGGGTTATAGCAAAAACAAATTCAGATCTTTACACAATCCCCGATAATCCCCTCGGTTGTCCTCACTTCTCTTCAACAGCTTTTGCAACACATTTAAAGCACTTTGGAATTGAAGTTATGCCACATCTAACAGCAAAGGACAGAAATCTAACGGCCTTAACAGCAGAACTTAAAACAGCTGTCCTTTTCAACTTTGAGGTAGTTCTCTTGACTACAGGAGACTGGCCGAGTCTTGCTTTGCCTAGTAGGCCAGTATTTGACCTCGATTCTGCAAACATGATACGTCTAGCTAGACTCATTTTTAATGGAGTTTTACCAACAAAGGAAACTTTTGAAGTAGAGGAGAGGCCAAGAGTTGCAGGTGCAATGAATCCCCACTATAGACCTAGAGTGGAGGCACAAAGGATTGCTAGAAAGCTCATAGCTGGAGCTGAGCTGTTTTTTACCCAAGTGGTAGCAACCAAAGAAAGTGTCACTAGGATTAAAGAAACATTCATTGAGCTGAAAAAATACATTAATGCTGAGGTTCCAGTGATGGTTTCTCTCCTATATCCGATAAGTGACGATATTAAGCCTCTCCTCAGAAAAATGGGCACCCAAACTGGAGATGATACCTTTGAGGAAGTCCTTGAGGAAGTAAAAGCTCTTGATGTTGCTGGAGGTGTTAACTTAATCATCCTATCGAGAAATCTCGATGTTTGGTTAAAGCCTCTGGAGAGAAGCGTATGAAAAGATTAAGGAGGTGCTTAGATGAGAATTATTCCTGCTTTAATTGGAAGCTTGCCAAGACCACTTGGATTGGCAAAAAAGATTGAGCTATACAATATTGGAAGACTAAGTGAGGAAAAGCTTGAGGAGGCATATAGAGACTATACTAGAAAGGCATTTGGGAAATTAAAGAAGGCTGGAATCAAAGTAGTCACTGATGGTATGTATAGGTGGTGATGACATCTTTAATCCCCTAATAAGATATGTAGATGGGATTGAGGTGAATGGCCTCTTCAAGTTTTATGAAAACAACTTCTTCTACCGCTCACCTGTTGTTAAGGGTGAAGTTAACTTGCTTGATAATCCAATTCCAAAATGGGTAAGCATTGCAAAGGAAATCCTTGAGGAAGTCTACCCAGAGGCGACCTTAAAAGCTGTCCTTCCGGGCCCAGTAACTTTGGCATATCATTCTCTAAATGAGTACTACGAGAACCTTGAGGCACTTGCTAGAGATTATGCCGAGAGAGTTCTCACACCACTCATAAAGGAGCTTGAAGTTGAAATTGTAGAACTTCAAGAGCCAGCTTTGGCATCGGAGCTTTCAAGAGCAACGAGGGAAGATGAAGTTCATATACGTAGGGAAGTTGCAAAGGCTACTATTGAAGAATTAGGCAAAGTCAAGAAGCTGTGGGTAGTCACGTACTTTGGAACTCCACAAGTGATACCTGAAGGGGTAATTCTCAATGTAGATCTTGTGGAGGGTTCACTGCCTGATGGAGTGAGCGGTGGAATAGGTCTTGGTGTTGTTAACGCTAGAGAGACAAAAATGGAGAGGGCAGATAGGATTAGAGACAGACTTCTTAAATTCTCGGGGAATTTCTCGAGAATCTATGTAACTCCGAGTACTTTGCTTGATTTTCTCCCAGAAAGTGTAGCCTGGAGAAAGCTGAGACTTTTAGGGAGGTTAGGAGGTGAATAAAGTGGAACTTCCAATACTCCCTACAAGTGTTATCGGTAGTTATCCGAAGCCAAGATGGCTTCTAAGACAATACAAACTTTATGAGTTTGGAAAGATTCCCGAAGAAGATTTTAAAGAAGCCGTTAGGGATGCCAGCATTGCAGTGCTCAGGGAACATGAGAGAGCGGGAATCGATATCCCATGGGATGGAGAAATGGGCAGGAGTGAGATGACGGAATATTTTACATCTAAGATACATGGGTTTAGGTTCTATGGGCCAATTAGAGTTTGGGGTAACTTCTACTTCAACAAGGCATCTGCGGTTAGCAAACTTGAGTATAGAGAACCTCTTGTGCTCGATGAATTTAAATTTATCCAATCAGTTACAATAAAAGAAATAGTTAAAGTTCCCATTACCGGCCCATACACCCTGGCAGAATGGAGTTTCAACGAATATTATGACACCAAGGAAGATTTTGCCATGGACTTAGCAAAAATTCTCAACAAAGAATTCAAGCTTCTCGAGAAAGAAGGTGCGAAGTTCATTCAAATAGACGAACCAGCAATCCTAAATCACCCAGATGAAGTGGAATGGGCTGTTGACGTTGTAAATAGGGCAGTTAAGGGTCTGAAGATTAAAGTAGGTATGCACGTTTGTTATAGTAACTATTATCTTCTCGCGGATTACTTTGATGACCTTAATGTCACCCAGTTTGCCTTAGAGTTTGCTAACAGGAACTTCAGAGATATTGATTTCCTCAAAAAGCTTACTCATCAAGAGCTTGGCTTCGGTGTTGTGGATGTTCACAATCCACGCATTGAGAGCCCTGAGGAAGTTGCAAGAGCCATAAGGAAGGTCTTCAAGTACATAGAGCCTGAAAGACTTTACATAAATCCTGATTGTGGCTTAAAGTTGCTTTCGAGGGATATAGCATACAGAAAACTTGTCAATATGGTCAAGGGTGTCGAGATAGTGAGAAAGGAGCTTGAGAGGGAAGGGAAAACCAGCATACCCCTTAGAACCCTAAAGGACATTTGAGGTGTCATTAATGAGAGTTGTTGTAAAATTCGGAGGCAGTTCATTGAGATACGACTTTTATGATGCAGTTCAGTTTGTAAAGATGCTGGAAGATGAAAATGAGGTTGCAGTAGTTGTTTCAGCACTCAAGGGAGTCACAGACAAGCTTGAATTACTATATAAAACTGGGGACAAGAAGATTCTTGGAGATATATTGCTTGATTATATAAATTTTGCAAAAAAACACGGTATCAGCATAGATGCTATTAAACTACTAGCGGAGGAATTATCCTCCGCACTTAGCTTAAATTTTCCAAATGACAAAGTTAAGAGGGATTTTCTCCTGTCTTTTGGTGAGCTCTTTTCAGCTTCCATTTTTGCCCAAGCCATAGATGGTGTATTGATAGAACCCTGGGATATTATAGTAACTGATGGGAACTTTGGGAACGCAGAAGTTGACATTACCAAAACAAGAAACCTTTTTGCCTGCGTTAGAGACCTTATGGAAGATGGAAAGGTTCCAGTAATTCCAGGATTTATTGGAGGTTTTCGAGGCTTTAGAACAACTCTTGGTAGAGGTGGGAGTGACTATACAGCAGTTGTAGCGGGAATTTGTATTAAAGCAAAAGCTGTATTGATAATGAGTGACGTTGAGGGGATATACACTGCAGACCCGAAGGTAGTCAGAGAGGCAAAGCCAATTCCCTTTGTTTCTTACGATGAGGCTCTAATTGCCTCAAAGTTTGGCATGAGAGCAATACAATGGAAGGCTGTTAAACTGGCAAGTGAGAATGAAGTTCCCCTTCTTTTTGGCAAGACAAAAGGGTGGTGGATGGGGACATTAGTTTCCAAAGAGAGTTCTGGAATGCCAATAATTGCCTATAGACTTAGGGACACTCATGGCATAGTCGGTGTGGTAAATGCATATCCAAGAGTTCCTTACGAGAGAATTTCTGAAGGAGAAAACTGGGTTGCTTTTAAGGTACCAAAAGATGAAACTGAAAAAGCTGTTAGGGAAATACATAGAGAAATTATGGAAAAGTATTTGCCATTTACTAAAGTTATCAGTGTAATTGGGACTTGATTCTGAGTTTGGATAATGTATATGATTAATAAGGAGCAAATAAGATAAGGCTGAAAAAGTAAAAAGCAAAACTAAATGCTCTTCAAAATTGAAAACTCCTTAGGTTCGTAGTCCTTAAGTCTCCCTTCAAGGAAGTCTTCATATCCTTTAAGGTCAAGCAATCCGTGTCCACTTAAGTTGAAGAGTATAACTTTTTCCTCTCCCTTCTCCTTTGCCTCCAAAGCCAAATCTATTGCCCCTTTAATTGCGTGAGCACTCTCTGGTGCTGGAACGATACCTTCGGTTCTTGCAAATAGAACTGCCGCCTCAAACACTTCTGTCTGGTGATATGCCCTAGGCTTAACTATACCATGGTTTATTAAAATGCTCAGTGTTGGAGCTAAGCCGTGATACCTCAAGCCACCAGCGTGGATTGGGGGGACATAATAGGTGTGCCCTAATGTGTGCATCTTTATCTTTGGCGTTAGCCTTCCGCTGTCTCCGTAGTCATAAGTGTAAACTCCTCTCGTCATTGATGGTGCTGCTCTCGGCTCTATCGCATAGAACTCATATTCTGTTTTGCCCTTCAAAACATCTCTAACGAACGGATAAGCTAAGCCACCAAAGTTGCTTCCACCTCCAACACAGCCAATGATTGTTGTTGGCTCTTCACCAAGCAGCTCCATTTGAAGCCTTGCTTCCTCTCCGATAATTGTCTGATGCATTAAAACGTGATTTAAAACACTACCCAATGAATAGCGGGCATTTTCATCATTCAAAACATCTTCTATAGCTTCACTTATTGCTATTCCTAATCCTCCTGGATGGTTGGGGTCTTGAGCTAAAAACTTCCTTCCGACGTTTGTTCTATCACTTGGCGATGGAAAGATTTCGGCTCCATAAGTCTGCATTAGTATTTTTCTGTAAGGCTTCTGCTGGTAGCTTGCCCTTGCCATGTACACCCTAATCTTCAGTCCAAACAAAGCCCCTGCTAAGGATAAAGCTGTTCCCCACTGACCTGCGCCAGTTTCGGTGACTAATCTTTCAATACCCTGATTTTTAGCGTAATAAGCCTGAGCTAAAGCTGTGTTTATTTTGTGGCTTCCTGTTATCGTTGCTCCTTCATACTTGAAGTAAATCTTTGCTGGTGTTTTGAGAGCTTTTTCCAAGTGTGTTGCTCTAAATAGTGGTGTTGGTCTTCCAATCTTGGCATACATCTCTAAAATTTCCTCTGGTATTTCAATGAACCTTTTACTGCTTATCTCTTGCTTAACTAGCTCTTCAGCAAAAATTCTCTTCAGCTTCTCTGGATTTATTGGCTCGTCTGTCTCTGGGTCTAATGGGGGTGCCAACGGCTCTGGCAAATCGGGCAAAATGTTGTACCACTTCTTTGGCATTTCTTCTGGCTTCAAAACGGCTTTAACTTTCTCCATTTAAAACCACCTCCGTAGTTTTTGTTCAAAAAAAGTCCCAAAAGTGAGGGAATAAGAGTTAGAAAAACTAATCCCGTTAATTGTGTAGGAACGGATAGAGCAAACTAACCTTAAGTTGTTAGATCCAAATAAAAGCTTTCCAAAAACACTCCCTCCAGACTACACTAAAAGACGAGCCAAAAACAATCCCGCTCTTCAGCTATAAAGCTAACCGAGAAACCTAAGAAGCCTTCATTCTCAGCTCCAAAAACAATCACTCCTGACTATCATGGTGCATCGAAGTTTGTAAATGTGTCCCAACTTTAAAAGGTTTTTGGGACCAATTTTGACAGACTGTCCTCTTGATGAGGAGAATATTAGTGCCTTTTTGGCATTTTGCCAAGGACAAAAGCTTTAATATGGTTCTCCCAACTTTCTAACATGAAAGAGAGACCAAAAACTTTACCTCCAACGCTTCGCGACAAACACCGCTACATCGCTTTTCAAGTAATTGGGGAAAGGAATTTCAAAAAAGATGAAATTAAAAAAGCAATTTGGGACGCTTCTCTTAGAGTTCTTGGAGAATTAGGAACTGCAAGGGCAAAGCCTTGGTTCATTAAGTTCAACGAAAAAACTCAAACCGGAATTGTTAGATGTGATAGAAAGTATGTGGAAGAAGTTCGTTTTGCTTTAGCTATGTTAACTGAAATTAGCGGTTCAAAGGCCATAATAAGGACTCTTGGAGTTTCCGGGACAATAAAGCGTTTAAGGATGAAGTTTTTGAAGGAGTTTGGGTGGTAAGACGACAAAGGAGAAAGAACTCCTCTTTCTTGTCCGCATAGAAAAGCTTAATTATCAACTCCAATAACTTATCAATCGGAGAGTATATAAAGCAAAGAGCGGAAGTTTAACTTAATTAAAAGTTACGATAACTCAAGAGGTGATGTAAAATGGCGTTTGTGCCACCGCAGGCTGGGTATGATAGGGCTATAACTGTTTTCAGCCCTGATGGAAGACTTTTCCAGGTACAATACGCAAGAGAAGCTGTTAAAAGAGGTGCAACAGCTGTAGGAGTAAAGTGCAAAGATGGTGTTGTTTTAGCTGTAGAAAAAAGAGTAACAAGCAGATTAATTGAGCCTGAGAGTTATGAAAAGATTTTCCAGATTGATGACCACATTGCAGCTGCTTCAAGTGGTATAATAGCAGATGCGAGGGTGTTGGTTGATAGGGCCCGTTTGGAAGCTCAGATTTACCGCTTAACATATGGTGAGCCAGTTCCACTTACTGTTTTGGTAAAGAAGATTTGTGACCTTAAACAAATGCACACCCAATATGGTGGTGTTAGACCATTTGGTGCTGCTCTTTTAATGGCAGGGGTTAATGAAAAGCCAGAGCTTTTTGAAACAGACCCAAGTGGTGCATACTTTGAATGGAAGGCAGTGGCAATTGGAAGTGGAAGGAACACGGCCATGGCAATCTTTGAAGAAAAATACAGAGATGATATGACACTTGAGGATGCAATAAAGCTAGCTATCTTAGCTTTGGCAAAGACGATGGAAGAACCTTCACCAGATAACATAGAGATTGCAGTGATTACAGTTAAAGAAAAGAAGTTTAAGAAGATAAGTAAAGAGAAAGTGGCAAAGTGCCTTGAGGAGGCTTTGAAAGAAGCTGAAGAAGAGGAGGTTGCAGAGAAGGAGGAAGATTACACTGAATTAGACAGCAACTACTGAGGTGGTGGCTATGCCAATAAGCATTGATAAAGCAGTGATTGCAAGGTTAAAGACACATGGAGAAACATTTGAGATTTTGGTTGACCCTTACCTTGCCAGAGATTTCAAGGAGGGCAAAGATGTTCCAATAGAGGAAATTCTTGCTACTCCCTATGTTTTTAAAGATGCACATAAGGGAGACAAAGCGAGCGAGCATGAAATGGAAAAAATCTTTGGAACAAGCGATCCATATGAGGTTGCAAAGATAATCCTTAAGAAGGGAGAAGTTCAGCTCACAGCCCAGCAGAGGAGAGAAATGTTAGAAGAAAAGAAAAGGCAAATAGCTACAATAATTCACAGGCATGCAGTTGACCCAAGAACAGGATATCCTCACCCAGTTGAAAGAATACTTAAAGCCATGGAAGAGGCTGGGGTTAGGGTAGATATCTTTAAAGATGCTGAAGCCCAGGTTCCAGATGTTATAAAAGCTATTCGCAGATTTTTACCTCTTAAGATTGAGGTCAAAATTATAGCCGTAAAAATACCTGCAGATTACGTAGGAAAAGCTTATGGAGAAGTTAGAAAATTTGGAACAATCAAGAGAGAAGAGTGGGCAAGTGACGGTTCATGGATGTTCCTTATTGAAATCCCCGGTGGAGTTGAAGGGGAATTTTATGAAAAGCTCAATGCCCTTACAAAGGGCAATGTTATAACTAAACTTATAGAGAGGAAGGGACTATGAGAAGGGTTTTTGTACAAAATAGGGAATTAGTGGTTCCAGGAACGCTATTGGCACAGGGACCGTTCAAGAACGGCAGAGGGACTTTTAAAGAGGGGAACAGAATCTACTCAACAGTTGTTGGACTCGTGGACATAAGAAATGACTTCATAAGGGTTATTCCCCTTGAAGGGCCATACATTCCAGAAGTCGGAGACAATGTTATAGGAAAGATAATTGATGTTAAGTTTTCAAGCTGGACTGTAGACATCGGAGCACCTTATCAAGCAACACTAAGAATACAGGATGCTGTTGAAGAGAAAATTGATCTCTTGAAGACAGATTTAAGGAAAATATTCGATATTGGAGACATAATTTATGCGAAAGTGAAAGCTTTCAATGAAGTGAACCAAATTGACCTAACAACTAAGGGAATGCCCTTTAACGGCGGTCCATTAAAGGGTGGACAGATTGTAAAAATAACCCCATCTAAAGTGCCCCGTTTGATTGGTAAGGGCGGTTCTATGATAAATCTAATCAAAAAAATGACCCAGACAAGGATTATTGTTGGACAAAACGGATGGGTATGGGTCAGCGGAAGAAAAGAGGAGCTTGAGAGAGTAGCAATTGAAGCAATACTGAAAGTTGATAGAGAAAGCCATACACAAGGGCTGACTGATAGAGTAAAAGAGCTGCTTTTGACAAGATTGAAAGAGCTCAAAGACCAGGGAATTATTGAGGAAATACCCCAAATAGAAGAGGGTGAAGAAAATGATGGGAAAGCCTGAGAATATAAAGCTTATTGATGAGAATGGAAGGAGAATTGATGGCAGAAAAAAGTATGAGCTCAGACCAATTAAAATGGAAGTTGGTGTTTTGAAAAATGCTGATGGTTCTGCTTATATAGAATGGGGTAAGAATAAAATTCTCGCTGCGGTTTATGGACCAAGAGAAATTCATCCAAAGCACTTACAGAGGCCAGATAGAGCAATATTGAGAGTTAGATACAACATGGCTCCTTTCAGTGTCGAAGAAAGGAAAAAACCCGGACCGGACAGGAGAAGTGTTGAGATAAGTAAGGTCATCAGAGGGGCCCTGGAGCCAGCAATCATACTTGAATTATTCCCAAGGACTGCGATTGATGTTTTTATTGAGGTTCTTCAAGCAGATGCTGGAACAAGAGTTGCTGGAATTACTGCTGCTTCTCTGGCATTGGCAGATGCAGGAATTCCCATGAAAGACTTAGTCTCAGCATGTGCTGCTGGAAAGATTGAAGGGCAGATTGTTCTTGATTTGAACAAGGAGGAGGACAACTATGGAGAAGCAGACGTCCCAGTTGCAATAATGCCAATAAAGAACGACATAACCCTTCTGCAGATGGATGGCTACTTGACAAAAGATGAGTTCCTTGAAGCTGTGAGATTAGCGATAAAGGGAGCAAAAGCAGTCTACCAGAAACAAAGGGAGGCATTGAAGGAGAAATACCTCAAAATAGCTCAAGAGGTAGGTGAGTAAAATGGAAGTTATGGCTTCGATTATGAAAGACCACATCATTGAACTCCTAAAAGAGAAGAAGAGAATTGATGGGAGAGGCTTGGAGGATTTAAGACCTCTTGAAATAAAAGTTAATGTCATTGAAAAGGCTGAGGGCTCAGCATGGGTTAAGCTCGGTAACACTCAAGTTCTCGTTGGAATTAAGCTTGATTTGGGTGAGCCTTTTCCAGACTTGCCAGATAAGGGTGTTATGACAACAAACGTTGAGCTTGTTCCATTGGCTTCACCGACCTTTGAACCGGGCCCTCCAGATGAGAGGGCAATTGAACTGGCTAGAGTTGTTGACAGGGGAATAAGAGAAAGTCAAGCAATTGATCTAGAAAAGCTCGTCATTGTTCCAGGAAAGCTCGTTAGGGTGGTTTTCATTGACGTCCACGTCCTTGACCACGATGGAAATCTTGTAGATGCTGCAGGAATTGGGGCAATTGCAGCTCTGCTTTCAACAAAGATGCCAAAAATTGAATACAACGAAGAGACTGGCGAAGTTGTGATGCTTGATGAGTATGAGCCACTGCCTGTGACTAAGATTCCAATTCCAGTGAGCTTTGCTAAGATTGGAGGAACAATAGTTGTTGACCCAAATCTTGAAGAAGAGCAGGTAATGGATGGAAAATTAACAATAACAACAGACGAGAATGGCCATATCTCAGCAGTGCAGAAGAGCGAAGGTGGAAGCTTCAAGCTTGAGGAAGTCATGTATGCAGTTGATGTTGCATTCAAAAGAGCCCAAGAGATTAGAGAGAAGATTCTTGAAGCTGTAGGAAAGAAGGAGTAGTATTTTTTTGTCTTCTTTTTCTTTTCAGACAAGGAATGCAAGAAAGATTTATAAACTAAATTTTTGTTCTTTAGTTAGGTTTTAGGAAAAGCCTTTTAAATAAAACTCCGCTATACCCTTCAGCTTAAGATCATTAGAGGTGATGCTCATGGCAACTAAAAAGGTTGGTTCGGCTGGAAGATTTGGTCCTAGATATGGTCTCAAGATTAGAAGAAGGGTAGCAGCTGTAGAAGCAAAGATGAAGCAGAAGCACACCTGCCCAGTTTGTGGAAGAAAAGCAGTTAGAAGAATAAGCACTGGAATCTGGCAGTGCCAAAAGTGTGGGGCAACCTTTGCTGGCGGAGCTTATTTGCCAGTCACACCAGCTGGGAAAGTCGCTAAGAGAGTAGTTTCAAGGGCTTGAGCCCTAATAACCCTTTTTTGGTGGGAAAAATGGTTGAAGTTGTTTATAGATGCGCAAAGTGTGGGAAGGAAGTTAAGCTTGATTTGGCTATTACAAGGGAAGTTCGCTGTACATACTGCGGAAGCAAGATACTTTACAAGCCGAGACCTAAAGTTGCAAGAAGAGTAAAAGCAATCTGAACTTTTTTGAAAGTTTCGATTTTTCAAAAAGCTTTTAATTGCTTTGTATTACTTATGAGTGATAGCGATGATGCTGATAACAACCTCACACAGACCTACAAGAAGAACGAGGAGTTTTGGGCATGATTTAGAGAGAGTGTTCCCTAATTCCACCTACCTAACTAGAGGAAAGAAGACAATCCAAGATTTGCTTATGGAGGCTTATGACAGAGGTTATGAGAGACTTTTAATAATAAATGTCTGGAAAGGAAATCCGCTTAAAATGACCTTCATCAAAGTTTCTCCTGACGATTGGGGATATCTCGGCTATCTCTACCTTCATGGAATTAAACTTCAGAGAGAGATTGGTTTTAGAAACATAAGACCAATCCGTGAGGAAATGCCGTTTATTGTTACAACTGCTAAGAGAGTTGGCCTTGACCATATAGCCTTTGCTCAGGCTTTTGCTGAACTTACAAATGGAAAATTCATTCCAAGAGGGGATAAAAGCCTGACTTACATAGCGGACAAATACAACACGGATGTTCTTGGTGTTGTTGAGAGACATCCAAGAGGAATGGCAATCAACTTCTATCGCTTGGATATAACAAAAGAAAGACCAGTTGGACCACTGATTAGTGTGAAAATCTGGATTATGGAAGATGGGAGGAGATGGGATTACAAGGAGGCGTTGGGCATTAAAGTTAAGAGGAGAGAGCGTGAATGAATAGAATAAAGGGAACCATAGAGATTGAGTTCCCAAGTGAAGAAATTGCGAAAATTGTTTACGAGAGCGTTCTTTTTGAGCATTTAAGTGTTCCTTATCGGAGAAGCAAAATTGAATTTAAAAGGGAAGGGAATAGAATTGTTTTACAATTTGTGGCTAAGGATAACTCAGCTCTAAGGGGAACTCTCAATTCCTATTTAAGATGGATTAAAGTTGCTATGGACATTGCTGAGATATAAGTCATATAGTATACCCTTTTTCCTCCAATTCCTTCATTCTCTTAATAACTTCATTCTTCATTTTCAAAAGCTTCTCTTTTAGTTCTTCAATTTCCTGTTCTTCTCTTTCTAACCTTTTCTCCTTTTCATCGAGTTCTTCTTTTTTTCGAAGATATTCCCTAATGAGAGTATTCAAATAGCGTTCTTGGCTCATTAATTCTATCAGCTTCTTGTTTATTTTATCTTCCTCCTCTTTGAGTTTTTTATACTCTTCCTCTATTTTCCTTCTTTCAACTTGTATTTCCTCTAATTTACTATTCAACAACTCTTCTTTTTCACGAAGCACGTTTTCTTTTAGCTTCAATCTTCTAGCCTGCTCTTCTAGTTCTTTTTGAAGCTCTGCTAGCTTTTCTTCTTGGGCTTTTAATTTTTGTTCCATAACCTTTATTTGTTGTTCTTTTTCAGTTATTTCTTCTTTTTTGGCTTGAAGCTCATTCAATTCAACTAATATGGTTTTAACTGTATTTTCAAGCTCGCTTTTTTCCTTGTTTAGTTTTTCGATCTCTGAAATTAGAGCATTTAATTCCTCTTCTTTTTTTATTTTTTCTTTCTTTAACCTCTCTATTTCTTCTTTTAATTTCTCGAATTCCTCTTTTAATGCGTTTTCTTTTTCAATAAGACGCATTCTTTCCTCTTTTAACATGTTCACAACACTCATAAGTTCTTGAGTTGCTTTAATTATTTCAGTATTTGTTGGTTCCAAAGTAGTGGCCATTAAAGCTTCGAGCCTTTCTCTAAGTTTTTCAGCTTGTTTTACATCTTTTTCAATTACATCTATTAAGTTTTCAACCCCTAAGATTGTTTTCTTAAATAGAGTTGACAACTTTCGCTGATTTTCGGAAATCTCAGGTAATAATACTAGGGTTAATTCTTCTTTTGAAAGCTTTTTGCCTTTCTTTATTTTTTCCACAATTTTCTTTATGTCATCTGAATATTCCCCGTATTCTCCTATAAGTTCAATATCAATTTTTTTCATTCTTAACATCCTCCTTACTTCCAACTTTAAGACTGAATTTCAGTGCAGACACTTTACTATCTAGCTCACCAATAAGGCTTAGGAAGTCTGAATATTGTTTTTCAAGAAAACTAGTTAAAAAAAGTAGTTTGTCTAGTTGGATCTCCAAAACCTGCCTCTCTTTTTTAATTTCCTCGGATATTGTGTTAACCATCCTTCTTAAGTCTTGTATTTCAGACCTTAGCTGGGTAATTTCTTTTTGCAGTGTATATATGGTCACTTCATAATTTTCACTTTTTTCTTTAAGCTTATCTTCGGACATGATTTGCTTGGTTTCTGTACTTTCTTTCCTCATTAATTATCACCACACTGGAAAAATATTCCTAGTAAATTTTGGAAGTTTTCTCATTTATGTTTTTTGCTGTTGAGCTAAAGTGGAAAAACTATTTAAATAGTCCAAAAGAGTATAAAGCGAAAATTACGATTATGGAGGTGTTGAAATGCAAAATGTTCCCCCACAAGTTCAGGCTTTATTAGGGCAGCTTGAGAGTTATCAACAGCAGTTACAACTTGTTATCCAGCAAAAGCAGAAAGTTCAGGTTGATTTAAATGATGCCAAGAAAGCTCTTGAGGAGATTGAAAAAGTTGAGGAGAATACTCCGATTTACAAGACTGTTGGAACTCTAATAGTGAAAACCAGCAAGGCTAAAGCTGTTGAAGAACTCAAGGAGAAGATTGAGACCCTTGAGGTTAGGCTAAACGCTCTTACAAGACAAGAACAAAAGCTTAATGAGAAAATCAAAGAACTGACCCAAAAAATACAGTCAATGCTTAGACCAACAGCTGGCTGATTTTCTGCTTAATTTTAATCTTTGTTTGGTGGGTGAGATGACAAAGAGAGTTATTCACATTGGACTACCAGAGCTTAGTGAAGATGAGCTCATCGCTTTAGGAGAGTTAGCTCAAGAGACTGCAATTGAATACATATTTGAGCATCTAACAAGGAGTGAAGTGAAGGACATAGAAGTTACAGCGAGGATAAATAAGGAAGAAACCCTCGATTTGGAACTTGAGATATACCTTGAGGTGCCGATATTTGTGAAGGTTGATGTTGATAAGCTAGTTGAGGAGGCTTTGGAATTAGCCTATGAAAAAGTTGAGGAAAGGTTGAGGGAAATTGCGGGGCAAGATAAAACTTAAGCGATTTTTGGAAGAAGCAAAAGAGAGAAAGTACTCTTTTCTGCTCTTATGTCATCATAATGCTGATCCAGATTCATTGGGTAGTGCAATTGCTTTCTCTAGATATCTCAGCACTATAGGTTTAGATAATCGAATTGGTGTTGCCCAAAGTGTCTCTTCTTATGCCAAGCGTTTGTTATCTTTTGCAGAAGTAGAAAAAGACCCCCAAGTTAAAGAAGACGTGGTTGTTATATTTGATACTTCATCAATTGAACAGCTTGAACCTGTTGAAATTCCAAATGATAAGTTTGTAATTGTAATTGACCATCACATTGAGAAGAAGAATCCAATAAAAGCTCACATAAGAATTGTTGATTCTTCAAGAACATCAACAGCTGAAATAGTGTGGGAGCTCTTAAAATATTTTGACTTTTATGATGAAATTGCAGCAAAAGCAATACTTGCAGGAATAGCGACAGATACGGCTAGTTTTAGATATGCAAATGCAAGGACATTCAAGACTGTAAGCGAAATTCTTGAGCGATTCCCAATCCAAATGGGAGAAATATACAACTTAACAGCTCCAGTAAATGATGAGAACATTGACCAAGCGAAGAGGATGGCCATTTTAAAAGCATGCCAGAGGATGGAAATTAAAAAATTCAGAAAATACGTAATCGTGACATCCAAAGTCTCTGCTTATGAATCTTTAGCATGTAAAGTCTTTCTCCAGCTCGGTGCAGATGTTGCGATAGTGGGGAGTGAGAAAAAGGGTGTTAGGATTTCTGCAAGAGCAAAGGAGCATTTAGTGAAGAAAGGACTCCACTTAGGCAAAATAATGGAAAAAGTTGGCCCAATCATTGAAGGCTCAGGCGGAGGACATGCTGGAGCTGCCGGAGCAAATGGTAAGAGAAATCTTGATGAAGCCATTAAGTTTTTAGTGAAAGAAATTGAGAAATTTTTGAGGGGGATTTAGATGGCGAGATGTCCAATTTGTGGAGAAGCATTAAAATGGGAAGAACTAATTGAGCAGATGCTCGAACTTGAGAACTTTAGTGAGCTGTTGGCTGATAAGGAAGCATTTATTTCTGCATTTGAAGGATTTGTTTTCACATGTCCATATTGTAAGGAGGAATTTTATGGGAAACATCTTGAAATTAAAGAGGCAGAAAAAGTCTTTGAGTTGTTAAATGATTTTAAAGGTGGAATAGATTATGAGAACAGGAAAGTTAAGTTGAAGCTTACCAATCTGCTTGCTCTTGACGTAATGCTTGAGGAGTGGGATAGAAGAGTTAAGCGGTGAATGGAATGGGTGATGTTAGAAAACTCCTTAAAGAGAATAAAATAAAAGATGCTGTAGAAGTCGCTCTTAAGATGGAAAACACTATTTTAAAACTTGAAGTCTTGGCTTATATTCTAAGGTCTGTTGATAACAGAGATTACCAAGAGTTTATTTTTTCTCAAATGTTCGAGGCTGCTGAATCCATGGATAACCTCCAGGATAAAGCAGTTGCCTATGCTATACTGGCGTATTCCGCGTATATCATGGGAAAGGGAAAAGTTGATGAGTCCCTCTTCCAAAAGGCGCTTGATCTTGCTAAGTCTTTGCCTTATCATTCGTGGAGAGCTGAAACTTTAGCTGATATAGCATATTATATGGCAAAAGCAGATTTATTTGAAGAAAGCCTCAGGACATTTCTCTTGGCTTACAATACAATACGAGACTCAAAGGAGCCATATTCCATTGTGGTATCAGTTCTTTCAAATATTGCAAAGCGATTGGTTAGAGTAGGGGATAGTATTTCAAATAGGGTTGCTGTTCAATTCTACAATCTTGCAAAAGAGATTTACTTGTCAATTCGCTTTAGGACTCAGGCAAAGCTAGTTGATGAAAAAATAAAATTCGTTCAGAAGGTTCTTAAACAAAAAAACCTGGCTGTATTAGAATTTCTTGGACAGGGGGATATTGATAAAGCTATTGCTTCAATAAGATATCTCGAACCAAAAGAGAGAACATTGGCTCTTTTAGAAATCTCTCATTGGCTATTTTTGCATGAAAAAGAAAAATTAGCCAGGAGAATATTGTCGGACGCTTTTGAAATGATGCTAACTGGAAAGTTTAAACCCGATGATAGAGAGCTAGTGAAAATTGCTCAGAAATTTATAAGAATAGGACTTTTTGATGATGCATTGATATTAGCCAAAATCATTGAAGATAAAGAGAAAGCTTCAGAAGTTTTGGGTAATATAGCCTTGGCATATGCTCGCTTTGGAAAGAAGGAGAAGGCCCTTTCAATAGCTGAGGGCATTCAAAACGAAATCGTTAAGAACAAAGTCCTAAAAGCTCTGAAAGGTGAAGAAGATGTGGGACACAAGTAAGGATTATCGTTTACTTGTTTCAGAAAAAGCTGTCGAGCTATTCTTAAAGACAATTGAGCATGCTAAATTTAAAGGCAGATGGGATAAGAAGAAGGCAATAAGATTAGCCAAGGAAATGCTCCCTGAACTGCAGGCTATGAGATATTCATACCTTGATCCCAAGGAGCTCATTGATACTCCACAAATGAAGGCCCTTAAAGAGAAAGCTCAGGGGATAATTGAGGCACTTGGCGGTGAAGACTGGCATCACAAGTTCTTAAGCTTAGCTGACAAGAGCGAAAAAGAGAAAGTAGAGGAAGCAGTTGCTAAAGTTAGATTTTTCCTTAACACAATACTCAACTTGGACAAGAGGTTGGCTTTAGGAAAAATCAATGACCCAGTAATTGCTGTAGATATAAAAGTCGGTGAGGTCATGAGCGTTGGAAAGCATCCAAATGCTGACAGGCTTTTGGTTTGTAATGTAAACATTGGTGATAGAGCAATAACAGTTGTTACGAATGATTTGACAGTTAAAGAAGGGAACAGGGTGGCTGTTGCTTTGTTGCCACCAGCAAACTTCAGAGGAATTATCAGCGAAGGAATGTTCCTTGGCGCTGGAGAAGGAGTACTGAAAGATGTAAAAGGAGAAATTGGGGGATTACCTAAGGGAATTCCGCTCGATGCCTTGAAGGAGACGAGGAACTTGGTGGAGGCATTCTTGAAAAGCTAAACACACTCTCTTGCTTTCTTTAAATCTTCTCCACTTAAACGCCATCCCATAGCACCAAAGTTCTCCCTTAGATGTTCCTTATTGCTGGCCTTTGGTATTGCAATTACATTTTCGTGCCAAATTAAATAGTTCAGTGCAACTTGAGTTGCTGTTTTATTGTACTTCTCCCCTATTTTAGCTAAACATCGGTTATATGCTAACCTTCCCTTTTCTAAGGGCGTGTATGCTATCAGAGCTATTTTTTCTTTTTTCATATACTCGAGAAGTCCCGTCTTTTCAACCCACCTGTCCATCAGTGAGTACTTCACTTCATTTGCCACTATCTCGTACTTTCTCATAACCTCTTGACTTCTCTTTAAGAGCTCTAAGTCAAAGTTGCTGACACCGATGTATCGTATGAGACCTTCATCAACCAAATCTTCCAATGCCCAAAGTGTCTCTTTAATTCTCTCAAAATCCTCAATTGGCCAGTGAAGTAAATAGAGGTCAATATATGTTCCAAGTCTCTTTATGCTGTTCTGAGCAGCTTTCTTTGCTTTTTCATAACCAAAATTGGTGGGCCAGACTTTGCTAATTATAAAAATACTCTCCCTTTCATATTTCCTAATGGTCTCTCCAACTATTTCTTCGCTATGTCCAGCACCATAGAATTCGGCAGTGTCGATTAGGTTAATGCCTAAATCCAAACCGTAGCGTAAAGCTTCGACATTTTCTTTGTCTTTTGAATAATCAGCTCTCTCCCTTCCACCTATGCCCCATGTGCCCATTCCTATTGCTGTAACCTTGTCATCTACTATTTTCTTTAAGTCATTAAATGGAATCACTCTCTTCACAATATTCACCTGAAATTAATTTTGTATCAAAGCCTTATTAATCCAATGCTAAAGGTTATATTGAATGATGAATACGGGGCCGTCTGAGTGGTGATGAGATTTCCCCAATGCTGATATTCCAAAATCTATATATTCCTTCATCTTTAACTTTACTGTGGGATGAAAATGGTAAGCTTGTACTTCAAACACATTCTCCTCAAGCTTGGACTTGATGAAGAGAGAATAGAGACTCTAGAAATGAAAGGTGGCATAGTTGAGGATGAATTTGAGGGTTTACGCTATCTTAGGTTTAAAGACTCAGCCAAAGGTCTGAGAAGAGGAACGGTTGTCTTTAACGAATCTGACATTGTTCTTGGATTTCCCCATATAAAGAGAGTTGTCCATCTAAGAAATGGTGTAAAAAGAGTTTTCAAAAGCAAGCCGTTCTATGTGGAGGAGAAAGTTGATGGTTACAACGTTAGAGTCGCTAAGATTGGAGAAAAGATTTTGGCTTTAACAAGAGGTGGTTTTGTTTGTCCGTTCACTACTGAAAGGATTGGGGACTTCATAAACGAGCAATTCTTTAGGGATTACCCTGATTTAGTTCTATGTGGAGAGATGGCTGGTCCAGAGAGTCCATATTTAGTCGAAGGTCCGCCATATGTTGAGGAAGATATTCAGTTTTTCCTCTTTGATATCCAAGAAAAGAGAACTGGAAGGAGCTTACCAGTTGGGGAAAGGTTAAAGCTGGCTGAAGAATACGGCATTCAGAGCGTTGAAGTCTTCGGTCTCTATAGCTATGAAAAGATTGATGAACTTTACGAATTGATTGAGAGACTCAGCAGGGAGGGACGAGAAGGCATAGTCATGAAAAGTCCGGATATGAAGAAAATCGTGAAGTATGTAACGCCCTATGCAAATGTTAACGACATAAAGATTGGCTCAAGGATTTTCTTTGATTTGCCTCACGGCTACTTCATGCAGCGCATAAAGAGGTTAGCATTTTATATTGCAGAGAAGCGCATAAGGGGAGAGGACTTTGATGATTATGCAAAAGCCCTTGGAAAAGCTTTGCTCCAGCCGTTTGTGGAGTCAATATGGGATGTTGCGGCTGGCGAGATGATTGCTGAGATTTTCACGGTTAGGGTAAAAAGAATTGAGACCGCTTATAAGATGATATCTCATTTTGAGAGAATGGGGCTTAACATTCACATTGATGACATTGAGGAACTTGGCAACGGCTACTGGAAAATTACATTCAAGAGGGTTTATGACGACGCAACTAAGGAAATCAGAGAGCTTTGGAATGGACATACTTTTGTGGATTAATGATGAGAAGAGGGGAAGTTTCCATCCTTTTTAACTCTTCCCAACCTTCTCCACAAGCTCATCTAATACCTCCTTGAACTTGGCGGCATCTACCCATTTAATCCCCATTTTTTCAGCCCACGTTAAAATGCCAACATCAGCTGAAACTATTATCGCATCAAGCTCCTTAGCCAACAAAATTAACTCAAAATCCTCCTTACTGTCAACTATCCCCTCACGTAGCGCCTTCCGATAATTTCTGCGAAGTTTTTGGATAATCTTATCAACATTATCTGTATCAAGGACACTTTCTCTTACGGCTTTCTCCGCAACTCTTAATCCCTTATCAATCCTCCTCCGTATATCTTCAATCAGCTCATAGACTACAAAAGCTGGGATTTTAATATCGTGAACATTTGGAGGCTTCTTTACTATGTAAAGCTCAACATCGGGAGAAACTTCACTCTCATCAACAAAGTGCATAACCTCTCTATAAATCCCAGGAGACATATAAAATTCTACTCTACCAAACAGCTTTTCAGCATATTCTAAAAACTTCTTCATAGCTTCAGTTGGTGTTTTGCCAAATTTTGCCCTGACATCTGGGTTGACAAAGATACTTGTATCAAGGACAAATCGAATCATTGCAACCACAAGTTTATTTAGTCCTTTTTGGTTTAAAATCCTTAGGTGATAAAATGAAAGTTGGAGTTATCTTTGGGGTTAGCGAAATTGCAGATCCAAAAAAGTTTGAGAAAAAAGCGTCGCAGTTTTTAACAAAGCTTTCTGAGGAGTTTGAAGTTGTTGGTGGGGCATTTATTTCAACGAAAAAAGAGTTCAAAGACCTCAAGGGGGAAATAGATTTCAATAAAGTCGATGCAATTGTGTTATATCCCTTAACTGGTGGAACTGAGAATCCACTAAAGGAGTTTGCAATTTACAGAAAGCCAGTAATACTCTTTGGAGATTCTTTCAACAACTCAATAGCAGCTGCCGTAGAGATTAGGGAGTATCTCAGGGATAGGCTTATACCTTCAACACTAGTTACGAGCTATGAAGAGCTTAAAGCTGCTCTTCTTGGCTATGAGGACATGAAAGAGATACTAGACAAGTTCCTAAACTTGAGACTAGGTTTGATTGGTAGAATTTCTCCATGGCTTATCAACGAGAAGTTTGAGCTGCCTTATATCCATATAAGCTTAAAGAAGTTCTATGAGTATTACGAAGCCACAACAGAAGCGGAAGGGTGGAAAGCTGTTGAGGACATTATTGCAAAAGCGAGAGAAATTAAAGAGCCTAACAGAGAAGATCTTGTGAAAGCTGGCAGAATTTATGTTGCACTGAAAAGAATTATCGAAGATTACAAGCTTGATGGATTTACTATAGGTTGCTTTGATTTAATCGGGAAGATTAAGGCAACACCCTGCCTAGCATTAGCAATGTTCAATGCCGAAGGAATACCAGCAGCTTGTGAAGGAGAGCTCAATTCTCTACTTGGCATGACAATAGTGAGAAAATTCTTCAATAAACCAGCTTTCATGGGCAACATAGCTGATTATGGGGAGGATTATATAATCCTAGCCCACTGTACAGCCCCTCTAATTGCAGGCTATATATTAAGGTCTCACTTTGAGAGCGGTATGGGAGTTGGTGTTGAAGTTGATCTTCCCAGGAAAAAAGCATCTCTTCTCAAGATACGAGGAAGAAAAGCTGTTGTAGCTAGTGTCACAGTAGCTGAAAGGGAAAGGAGCGAGCAGAGATGTAGAACTCAGCTTAAGCTTAAGATTGAGGATGCTAAAGACTTCGTTGATGGTACATTAGGAAATCATCATCTTTTGGTTTATGTTGACAGTGAAGAACTGGCTGATTTATTAAGTGAGCTTGGCTTTGAAGTCATGCTCTACTGATCTTCTTTTTTTAATTGATCTTTTAGAATTCTTCTTATGTTTGGTGAACTTTATGTTCATTAAAACATGAAAAAAGAGAAAACTAAGAGACAAAATTACGAGGAACTAAAACTTCCTCGCATATATTATGACTCCAACAAGTGAAAGGACTACTAAGGCTACTGGAATTGGATGAAGGGTTGCTCCAATGAGTCCTAATGCACCAAGTATAACTCTTATCTCCTTTCTTATTGGTTTCTTGTAGTAGCCTGTGATTGCTATTGCTAGGAGATACATAATGAGTATTGTTGCTATGAAGTAGTAGAGGACTCTAAGTGCAACTTCAGGTGTCCATTGTTGAACTGTAATAAGGAACATCTCTGGGTGGCTGAAGTATATATATGGTCCAACATAACCTGCTAAAGCATATTTAACTGAATTAGTTGCTGTCTTCCAGAAGTCTCCTCCAGCTAGTGCCGAACCTGCATAAGCTGCCAGAGCAACTGGCGGCGTCAGGTCTGCAAGTATTCCAAAGTAAAACACGAAGAAGTGTGCTGCTAAGAGAGCGATTGGTGTTCCATAGCCCGGGACTGATGCAGAGTAAATTGGATTGTTCGCTACAGCGTTAAAGACTGCTGGAGCTGCAACTAATGATGTAATGACGTAATTTGCCGTTGTTGGCACACCCATACCAAGGATGAGGCTGAATATCATTGCCATCATTAAGAGCAACAGCAGATTTCCTCCTGCCAAATCAACAAGCTTGTATCCGAGAGATGTAACCAATCCAGTCATTGTGAGAACTCCTTGAATCAAACCAGCACTTGCTGCTGCGAGCATGACTGTTGTACTTGTTTTACCAGCGCTTATCATTGATTCATAAGTTGCTGAATACATTGCTTTACCGCCTTCTGTCTTGGATTTGTATCCGACTATAAGGGAGAATATTATTCCAAAGACACCACTCATTAGGAGAATTTCTTCCTTTCTCATGTAGAGAATCTTTCCAAGAGCAATGAGAAAGATAAACAGCATGCTGATATAGAACTTTTCATTGAAGTGCACCATGTCAGTTGCAACTGCCATAATTATGAGAACTAGACCGAGTAGTAGCAATACTATACCGACAGGCTTTGCTATTTCCTTCCCAGTAAACATTAGGAGAGTTGTGATAAGAACTGTTGCTACATAAAGGGACTCATGTCCAGGAATTTCGTCTTTTGAAATCCATGCGACCCAGATTGCAATACCCAATGAAGAAACTGCTGCAATGTGTGGAGCAATTCCCCATACTAACGCAACGGTAATCACAACGATTGGTAACAGTATATATAGTTTCCTTAGGAAGTATTTAATAGGTTTAAACTGGTCTCTTGGCATTCCTTTCAAACCTAAGCGTTTGGTTTCAAGGTCAATAAACAGATAGACACCAGAGTAGTAAATCAACGCTGGTAGTACTGCTGCAATAATCAGCTTGTTATATGGAACTCCCAAGAACTGGGCCATAATGAACGCAGCAGCACCCATGACTGGAGGCATCAGCTGACCTCCTGTTGAAGCCACAGGCTCAACAGCACCAGCTATCTCGGGTGGATAACCAGCCTTTTTCATCAGCGGGATTGTGAATGTTCCTGTTGTTAAAACGTTAGCAACTGAACTTCCACTTACTGTTCCCATCATACCACTTGAAATAACTGCTGCTTTTGCTGGACCACCTGGTCGAGGTCCAAAGATTGATATCATGAACTCCGTAATGTAATCACTCACTCCAATTTTCAGTAAGAATGCGCCAAAGAACACGAATGCAAAGACATAAATTGTCATAACGTAGAAGGGGATTCCGAAAATACCTTGGTCAAGATAAAGATACTGAGCTATACGAGTCCAATTAAATCCAGCATCTTTAATTCCATAAAGCAGGAATACTGTGACTATTGTTGGCAAAATCCATCCAATAGCTCTTCTTGTAGCTTCTAAGACTAGGATTATAGCCAAGAAACCAAATATAACGTCAGTCTGATTGACATCATAGTAGACCATGTAGGTAGGCCATCGCCAGAACTTATAAAAGGCCGCTGCTAGTCCAAGAATTATCAGTATATAATCTATGAGCTGCACTTTTTTGAGATATTTGTCCTTCTTGATGATTGGGTATCTTAGGAAGGCTATGACAAATATCATACCTAAGACAAATGCCATTATCTGCTGATCTTGGAAGTCCAACTTAAGAGCCTCTATTTTGATGCCCAATTTATCAAACAAGGAGTACACTGAAAATGTAAAGTTAAATATAAACAGAATCTCAAAGAGACCAATTAGTATTGCTGCAGCTTTTACAATATTTTCTAACTTTGGGGGTAGTGTTCTTGTTTTTTCTAGCACAATTTTTTTCCCGTTCTTCTCAATTTCTTCTCCCATAATTAACACCTCCTACTTATTATCAAAAAAATTGGAACCTTCTTAACTTCAATCTTCATGATGCCCTCCTCTTTAGGCTGTACGAACACAATTTTCTCATCAATTTTTACGGTAACATTATTAACTGGAATAAACCAGTATTCCCATGATTTGCCAAGAAATGTATTCAAGTTCTTCACATAGAAACTACCAGCTCGATAATCGAAATCTATAGGTTGTCCTGCAAGGAATTCCTGCCATCTTTCTTGGAGAGCGTATATACCATCCTTTGAAATTCGATATGTATCTATAACCCTAGTTAATGAAACACTATGAGTGTAACTAATTTCCAGTGTGGAATTTGAGCTGAGAGGGTAATAACATACGTTCCCATTAAATTCTATCCCAATTACGGAGACAGGAAAAAGCAGTATGAAGAGAAGCAAGAAAAAAAGAAAAGATTTCTTCAAGAATTTCACCTCATCATCCTTTAAGTTCGTCAGGTACTTTGATTCCATGCTCTTCGTAGTATTTAACTGCTCCTGGGTGGAGTGGAACCATGAGACCCTCAAATGCATGCTTCATGTCAATCTGCTTTGCAACTTGATGAGCCTTGGCTAGCTCGTCAATGTTTTCGTAGAGAATCTTGGTAATCTCGTAAACGACTTCATCTGGTAAGTCCTTGTGAACAACAAGGGTTGATTTAACTGCTATTGTTTGTGTGTCTTCAGTCATTCCCTTGTATGTGCCAGCTGGGATTATTACCTTGACATAGAATGGATATCCCTGATCATGGAGCTTCTTGATGACGTCATCTGGAATTGGGATTAATCTGACTGGAACTTTAACTGCAATCTGATCAATAGCTGGAGCCGGATAAGCGATAACGGTAAACTCAGCGTCAACTTGGCCGAGAACTAAGCTCTGTGCTGCCTCTTCGAAGGTTTGGTAAACTGGCTCAATCTTGTCCCAGACTCCAGCAGCTTTGAGCACTCTCTCGGCTGTGGCAGCAACACCACTACCAGCGGCACCTACGACAACCTTCTTACCAGCTAGGTCTTGAAGGGTCTTTATATCGCTGTCTGCTCTAACGACTATTTGAACTGGCTCGGGGTATAGTGTTCCGATACCTCTGAGAACCTTAATTGGGTTGCCCTCAAACTGGTATTTTCCTTCCCAGGCATACCAAGTAACGTCGTTCTGAGCTATAGCTACTTGAGCTTCCCCTTTCCCTATAGCCTTACAGTTGGCAACGCTTGCACCACTTGTGACAGCTTTGGCAGCAATTAAGTTGCTCTTTTTGTTTATGACTTTTGCAAGCATTGAACCAATGGCAAAATAGACGCTACCAGGACCAGAGCCAGTATAGATAGTGATTTCATACTTTCCTTCGTCGTTCTTTGTTACAATTGGAGCCTGTGTTTGTGTGCCTGTTGTAGTTTCTTTTTGGGTACATCCAGCGGCAACTAAAGCCAACACCAAAACAAAAACTACACCCAAAGCTTTCCACTTTCTCATTTTTAACCACCTCATAGGGAATGGGGGACTAAGCCCCCAACATCCTAAGTATTTACAAAGTTAAACATTATATATTTTTTGTTTTTTTGGAGGATTTACATGTAAGTAAACAAATGAAAGAGTGAAAGAGCGAAAATTTTTCAGTAGTAATACCAGATTGTCCAGTAGTCATTGGGATCTTCGCCAATGCTCTCAAGGTATTCGAGGTATTCCTTGATTGGTACATCTGGATATGTATAAAGCTTAGTTTCGCTGATACCCTTCTCCCATGGGTGCATCAAGTATATTCTGCTTCCATCTGGTCTAATTCCAACTAATTCCCTATCCTGCCATGCTCTCAAGTGGTTCTTACCCATTCTCGGGACGTTAAAGACAGGTTCGTCTGGTCTGAATTGTCCAGGCAATAATCTTGCTTCTTCTTTTCTTTCTTGGACAACTCTGGCTATTGGGACGAGATAATCTTTCTGCTCAATCTTACCCTTTGGATAGAAGGTGTAGTATGGATCAATTCCTACTTTTCTTAGTGCAATTCTCAATGCTACATTTTCGAATCTTCTGCTAACATTTCTCTGGTAAACCAGCTGATTGTAGATGTAAATTCCTTGCCTTCTAATCTTATATGCTGCTTCTGCTACTTCTGGTGTTACTTCATAAGCAGTCTCGAAGTGGGTTGAAATTGAGACATTCCTCTTTCCTGGCTCAATATAGCTTCCGAGAATTTCTGCCAAACTGTCGGTGATTCTCATTGGAACTGTTACAAAGATTCTGCTTCCCCATCTGATGTTAACAACATGATCAAACTCTGAAAGTCTGCTCATAATTTTATCAATTATCTTGTCACTTAGAGCTAAGGGATCTCCACCGGTAATGAGGACATCAAGCATTGATTCGTGTTCTCCAAACCACTCTATTGCTGCTTCAATTTTGTCCCATCCTGGGAATGAGCCGGCCATAAATGGCTCAAGGACTTCCCAGTTTCTCTGACAGTAAACACATATCTGTGGGCATGTGTCATAGGCTTTGAGAATTGCTATCGTAACATATCTCCTTGTAACAAGGTCAATTGGTGAAGTGTCGTGCTCACCCATGAAGTCGAAGTAATATTCTCTATCTTCCCTGTGCTGGAGCATGTTTGAGACGTACCATGTGGGTGGCATGACTTGTCTTCTTACGTGCCTGTCTTCCTTGTATGGATTTTCAAAGTCCCAGAGGTGCAAGTAGTGTGGGGTTATACCCCACGGGATACCATATTTTACGGCTAGTTCTACTTGCTTTAAATCCTCCTCAGGGACTTTAACGATTCCAAGTTCGTTAAGCTCTCTGAGAGTCTCAAGACCTTTCTCTCTCTTTAGTACATGAGAGAACTGCCATCTATAGTCGAACCATTCATCTTCTGTTATGCCCCAGTATTCCATCAGCTTCTCTCTCTGTTTCTTCCTCTTTTCGATGATATGCTTATCAAGACCGCTTGGGTACTTCTTGAGGTATCCTTTTATGTATTCCCACACCTTGTCAAGGTATTCTGATCTCATTAGTGCAGCTTTTCTACCCTTAATCTTGCTGAAATCAACGAACTTAACTCCAGCAGCTTCAAGCTTTGGTCCAAGCCAGCCCTTTGAGTATCCAGCTACTCCAGCCATAGCTTTGAAGAGATGCTTAAACTCTTCAACAAAGCCCTCTGTTATAATGCTTAGAACTCTTTTATCGCCTTTTGCTGCTTTCCAGAGATATTCAAGGGTTGAGAATCCAGCAGCTTTTTCACCATATTCAGAGATTATGTTTAAGAATACATTGATAGCTTCAATTGCAAGCCATCTGTCCATGGCATCAACTTTAATTTCTCCGTTCTTGTACTTCCACAGCAAATCTTCAGCAAACTTTCTGAGCTTGTCTCTTGCCTCTTCAAGTGTTTCGCTGGTGAGCAGGATCTCTTTAATTTCGGGAAGAGGTTCAAAAATTTTCAAAAAATCTTCATGATTGACTCCTTGTTTTAGACCCCATGGAGATTCTTCAACATTAAATGTCGAAATAGCACTCTCCATTTGTTTTTCCATATGGATCACCTCATGCCCACGTATGGGCATTAATGCCTCTCAGGTAATCATTGTACATATTCCATCATTGAGGCAGTTTTACAGATGTTAGTGGATATGTGTGGTATTATATATTTTGCGTTTACAAGCTTGTAAAACATTACAAATTTCAAGTTTGAGATTTAATATAACGAAAAAATTTTACATATTTGCTTATTTTTCCTTAAAAATTTGCTGAACTTTTCTAGATACATAGGCTATGAGCTAGTTAAACTTTATAAATGTAAACCTCATCAAGCTTAGAGGATTTTATTGAGTGTGGTATATTTTCACAAAATCCTTTTAATGTCTGAACATTTGCAGTTTTTTGGAGGTGTTAAAATGGAAATCATAATGACAACTAAGATTGACTTAGCATCAATGAATATAAAACAAAAACTAATTGAGAACTTTGGGTTTGGGGAGAGTGAAGATAAGTTTGACGGAAACATTGTATATAGGAAGAACAACATTCTAATTCTCACAACAAATCAGGAAATGATATATTATGATCATTTAGATAAAGAAATTGAAAAACAACTAAATATAAAACCAGAGCTCATTATTTTTGCTTCAAGGCATTCCAGCAAACAGAAATTACCTGCTTTAACTACTCATGTTACTGGGAACTGGGGAGAAGCTATGTATGGAGGGAAAGACAACAGCTTGGCTATAGCCCAACCGAGTGCAATGAAATTGGCTTTGATGAAGATGAGTGAGCTGAATGACTTGGGATGGACGGTATGTTATGAAGCAACACATCACGGACCAAGTGAAGTTGATGTTCCTTCACTCTTCATTGAAATTGGTTCAAGTGAAGAAGAGTGGGTTAATGATAGAGCCGGAGAAATTCTGGCAGAAACAATAATGCATGTTATCAAAAATTACCAAAAGACGAACTTTAAAGTTGCTATTGGGATTGGTGGAGGACACTATGCTCCAAAACAAACAAAAGTTGCTCTGAACTCAGACATAGCGTTCTCTCACATAGTACCAAAGTATGCTCATCCCGTATCTAAAGACATGCTGCTAAAAGCTATTGAAAGAACGGCTGAAAAAGTTGAAGCAATATATGTGGATTGGAAAGGGAGTAAAGGAGAAACGAGGCAACTAGCAAAGTCTTTGGCAGAAGAACTTGGATTGGAGTTTATCAGAGATTAGCCAGACAAAACCTTTAAAGTCTCTCATCTTCAAACTTAAGAATTAGCTGTGCAATCTTAGCTAAAATTTATATATTGCTTTAAACTACAGAATTTACCAGGTGCTAAATTGTTTCCCTGGGAGGGTGAAAAGATGCTAAAGTTAATTGAAAATGCAATAGAAAGAACTTCCCAAGAAGTGGGCAAGGTAAATGAAGTACAAGTTCCTCAAAGCGATGTTGATGAGGAGCTTAGAAAGATTTTGGAACAGATACAGGCAAAAATATATGTGGTCGGTGTCGGTGGCGCTGGTTGTAACACAGTTAATAGAATGATGGAAGTTGGTGTGCAAGGAGCCAAGATTATAGCAATAAACACTGATGCTCAAGATTTGCTTAAAGTTAAAGCTCACAAGAAAATACTCATTGGTAAGGATTTAACAAGGGGACTAGGTGCTGGAAACAATCCTAAGATTGGTGAAGAAGCAGCAAAAGAAAGTGAGAAAGACATCAGAGATGCTCTTGAAGGAGCGGATATGGTTTTCATTACTTGTGGTCTTGGTGGTGGTACTGGAACTGGCGCAGCTCCAATAGTCGCTGAGCTGGCAAAGAAGATGGGGGCCCTAACAGTTTCCGTCGTTACATTACCGTTCACAGTTGAGGGTATTAGAAGAATCAAGAATGCTGAATACGGTCTTGAGAGGCTCAGAAAGAACAGCGATACTGTGATTGTTATCCCAAATGACAAGCTCATGGAAGTTGCGCCAAACTTGCCAATTCACTTAGCCTTTAAAGTTGCTGATGAAATTCTTGTCCAAGCCGTTAAGGGTATCACAGAGCTCATTACAAAGCCTGGCTTAGTTAACCTTGACTTTGCTGACGTCAGAGCTGTTATGAAAGATGGCGGTGTTGCAATGATTGGTATCGGTGAAAGCGACAGCGAGAAGAGAGCACTTGAAGCTGCAACACAGGCTTTGAACAGCCCATTGCTAGATGTTGACATCAGTGGAGCCAAAGGTGCTTTGATAAGTATTGCTGGAAGTGATGTCAAGCTTGAGGAAGCACAGCAGATAATTGAACTAGTCACAAGCAAGCTTGATCCAGAGGCACAAGTAATCTGGGGAATCCAACTTGATGAGGAGCTCGGCAAGACCATAAGGGTTATGGTTGTTGTTACGGGTGTAAGCTCTCCATATGCTGTTGTAGAAGAGGAAACATCATATTCTTTTGAGGAGGATGAGAAGAGGGTTATTCACCTTGATTTAGAGGAGCTCTAGTCTCTCTTTTTACCCCAAACTTTTAAAACCTTAACCCCCACCTAAGATTAAACAAGATTTAAAAACCCAATGAGGTGTTAGATGTGCCAGTAGAAGAATACATGGAAAAGCTTAAAAACTTCTTATCAGAGTCCAAAAGGGTCTTATTAGTCACAAAAAAACCGAGCAGCAGAGAGTATAAAATGGCCGCAAAAATTACTGGTCTTGGAATAATCCTAATTGGCTTAATAGGCATGATTATTCGTATTATAGGCATCTTGATAACAGGCCAATGACTTTTTGGTGATAAAGATGAGCGACAGCAAAATATTCGCAGTAAGGGTTACAGTAGGGCAGGAAGAAACAACAGCTAGGTTAGTTTACAGTAAAGCAAGAACATATAATTTACCAATTTATGCAATATTAACCCCTTCAAAGGTTAAGGGATACATTTTTATTGAAGCGCCAAGCAAGAGTGCAGTTGATGAGGCAATAAGAGGAATAAGACATGCAAGAGGAACTCTCCCTGGAGAAGTTGCGTTTAGTGAGATTGAACACTTCCTTGAGGAGAAGCCAGCTGTCAGTGGCTTCGAGCCAGGAGACATAGTTGAGCTCATTGCTGGTCCATTTAAAGGAGAAAAGGCCAAGGTCGTTAGGGTTGATGAGGCAAAGGATGAAATTGTAGTTGAGCTCATCGGTGCAATAGTTCCAATCCCTGTTACAGTTAGGGGTGAATACGTTAGACTTATAAGCAAACGGTCAAAGGAGTAGAGGGGTGAAGAGAATGCCAAAGCAAGTTGTTGAGGTTTTAGTTGAGGGTGGTAAAGCTACTCCTGGTCCTCCACTTGGTCCGGCTATCGGCCCACTTGGGTTAAATGTTAAGCTCGTCGTTGACAAAATTAACGAGGCAACAAAGGACTTTGCAGGGATGCAAGTGCCAGTGAAGATTATCGTTGACCCAGCAACAAAGCAGTTTGAAATTGAAGTCGGTACACCACCAGTTAGCCAGCTTATTAAAAAAGAGCTTGGACTCGAAAAAGGTTCAAGTGAGCCAGTAAGAAACATTGTTGGTAACCTAACAATGGAGCAAGTGATAAAGATAGCAAAGGCTAAGAAACACCAAATGCTTGCTGCCGACCTTAAAGCAGCGGCAAAAGAGGTTATTGGGACAGCTTTAAGCATGGGAGTTACAGTTGAGGGCAAAGACCCAAGAGTTGTGCAGAAGGAGATTGATGAAGGGCTTTACGACGAGATATTTGCAAAGGCTGAGGAGAGCTGATTTAGGGAAAAGTTTAAAAGCTCCTCTTTTTACGAAATTTTGATTTTTCAATTCAGCTTAAATAAAAAAAGATTGGAGGTCAGAAAAATGGCCTTTGACAGGCAAAAAATCGTGGAAGCGGTGAAGGAGGCTAAAGCCCGGGCTAAGCCGCGTAACTTCACACAGACTGTCGAAGTGGCAGTAAACCTCAAGGATATTGATCTTAGGAAGCCTGAGAATAGGTTTAAGCTTGAGGTTGTTCTGCCACACGGTAGAGGGAAGGACGTGAAGATTGCGGTCATCGCTGATGGTGCCGTTGCCGAGGCGGCTAAAAAGCTCGGGCTTGATGTTATTAGTGGTGAGCAGCTCGAGGAAATAGCTAAGAGTCCAAGGGAAGCAAGAAAGTTGGCTAGAAAGTACGACTTCTTCATTGCTGCAGCACCATTAATGCCAAAGATTGGTAGGTATTTGGGTAGATACTTAGGTCCAAGAAACAAGATGCCCGTGGTTGTTCCTCCAACAATGACAAACTTAGAGCCAATTGTCAACAAGCTCAAGAAAACTGTAAGAATACAGCTCAAGAACAATCCAGTCGTTCACGCACCTGTTGGAACTGAAAAGATGAGCGACGAGGAATTGGCAGAGAACATTGAAACAGTCCTCAATGCAATCATTGGTAAGCTTGAGAGGGGAGAGAACCAAGTCAAGTCAGTGTACGTTAAGACAACAATGGGCCCAGCTGTAAAGGTGGAGGGGTGAGGTAAATGGCTCACGTCGCTGAATGGAAGAAAAAGGAAGTAGAAAGACTTGCTGAGATCATCAAGAGCCATCCAGTAGTAGCATTAGTTGACGTCGCTGGAGTACCAGCTTATCCTCTCTCAAAGATGAGAGAAAAGCTTAGAGGAAAAGCGTTGCTTAGGGTCTCAAGAAACACACTCATTGAGCTTGCAATCAAGAAGGCAGCAAAAGAACTTGGAAAGCCAGAGCTGGAAAAGCTTGCTGATTACATCGAAGGAGGAGCTGCAATCCTTGCAACTGATATGAACCCATTCAAGCTCTACAAGCTCCTTGAGGAGAGCAAGACCCCAGCTCCTGCCAAGCCTGGCGTCCCAGTTCCGAGAGATGTTGTTGTCCCAGCTGGTCCAACCCCACTATCACCAGGTCCAGTTGTCGGTGAGATGCAGGCTTTGGGAATTCCAGCCAGGATTGAGAGAGGTAAGGTTACAATCCAAAAGGACACAGTTGTTTTAAAGGCCGGGGAGATTATCACTCCACAACTTGCAAACATCCTTAACAAGCTTGGCATTGAGCCCCTTGAAGTTGGTCTTAACTTGCTTGCAGCTTATGAGGATGGAATCATTTACACACCAGAAGTCCTTGCAATTGATGAAGAAGAATACATAAACATGCTCCAACAAGCTTACATGCATGCATTTAACCTGTCAGTCAACATAGCATATCCAACAGCCCAGACAATCGAGGCAATCATTCAGAAAGCATTCCTCAACGCAAAGAGCGTTGCTGTGGAGGCTGGATACATCACAAAAGAAACCGCTGGAGACATATTTGGCAAGGCATTCAGAGTTGCTCTGCTCATAGCACAGCAGTTGCCAGAGGAGTTACTTGATGAGAAGACCAAAGAGCTTTTAAACCAACAAGCTCAATTAGCAGTTGCCGCTCAACCTCAACCACAAGAGGAGAAAGTTGAAGAGGTTGAGGAGGAAGAAGAGGAAGAACCATCTGAGGAAGAGGCCCTCGCTGGATTGGGGGCATTATTTGGTTGACGCGCATCTAATAATTGAAAACTAAAGCTAATTTGGAGGTGTAAGGAGATGGAGTATGTATACGCTGCTTTATTGTTACACGCCGCTGGAAAGGAAATAACTGAGGAGAACCTTAAGGCTGTGTTGGAAGCTGCAGGAGTTACTCCAGACGAGGCAAGAATCAAGGCATTAGTTGCTGCACTTGAGGGAGTTAACATCGATGAGGTCATCGAGAAGGCTGCAATGCCGGTTGCAGTTGCTGCTGCCCCAGCTGCCGCCCCTGCCGCCGCTGAGGAAGCACCAGCTCAGGAAGAGGAGGAAGAGGAAGAAGAGGAAGTAAGCGAGGAAGAGGCTCTCGCAGGACTTGGAGCTCTCTTCGGCTGAAGTCTCTCTTTTTCCTTCATTCTATTCCTTCATTTCAAATTTTCTCTTCAGCATAAAACTGATTTTCTTGAAATGGGTCTTTTTTATGGTGGAGTAGTTATGGATGAAATTCTGCCCCCAGATATTCGAAAGGAAGAAGAGAAAGGTATTGATGAGTATCTTTCAGAAGGGTTTAATTTAATCCTCTCGAATCCTAAACTCTTAATTCCATTCATTGTCCCCTTGCTGGTTAACATTATCTATGGAATTTATCTTCTTGAGCATTTCTTTGTAGGATGGCCCCTTGTTTCAATAAAGCTCTCAGAGACTTCTATCTTGAATTGGAAACAATTTTTGATAGTGTCAATATTCGTGGTCATCATAATCATGGTGTTTATGCTATGGGGAGTTGAGGTAATTGCTTATTTTGTAGTAAAAGAGCGAAACATTTCTAAAGCGTTGTTTTTTGGAGCAAAAAAGTTGCCAGTAACTTTTGTGAATTACATAATTCTCTTGGTAATTGTCTTTGTTTTCTTTACTCCTATTGTCGTTGTTCACTCTCTATGGTTTATTCTTGTCTATAGCTTTTTAATCGCTGTCCTTGTATCTCCTTTAGTCTTTCTCTTACCGCCAATAATAGTGGAGAAGAACTTTGCAGTGATCGAAACCTTTGTACTCTATAAGAAAATCTTCAAAAAGAGCTTAATTCTGGGACTTCTTTACTCTCTTGTCTCATCCGCAGTTAGTTCTTTAATTCCAATAATTGGGGGAATATTAAACACCGCCATTGTTATTCCAGGATTCGTTGCTGTATATTCACTCCTCTATAGGGATTATAAGGAAAAAGAATCAGGGTTTCTTCCTTCTCTTTGATAAGGCTAAATGTTGGCTTCCTTGATAGTTCCCTCTGTAAGGACTTGATGTCGGTGCCTCCAATCGGTGAAACACTATTTGGACGAATCTCTCGCCATATTCAAGTTCAATTTCTTCATTTGAACCATTAAAAATCCCTAAAGTCAAATTCCCATCCCAGCCGGGATCTACCCATGCAAAGCTTCCAATCAGCCCTTCTCGTGCTAATGAGCTTCTTAGCCTCATCTCACCCATAATATCATCTGGTAGTCTAACTCTCTCAAGAGTCAGAATTAGAGCATATTCTTTAGGTGGAATAATGACTTTTCCTTCTTTTTTGACGTCAATGAACTTTCCATTTACTATGGCTTCATTACCTACTCTTAGGTCATATCCCGCGGGCTGAAGGGATTTTTCACTAAATGGTTCAATTAAAATTTCTTTTCTGATTTTCCAATCTGGCAGTATCATTTGATCACCGTAAGCTTTATGTAAAGCGCAAATTAAAATCTTTTTGTGGGCCCGTGGCCTAGTGGATAGGGCGTCGGCCTTCGGAGCCGAAGGTCGCGGGTTCGAATCCCGCCGGGCCCGCCATTCTAGCAATAAACGAATAGAAATCGTCCTTCGAACGGAAAGGTGAAAACTATTTTAAAAGAGTTTAAACATCTAGCTAAATTTTCAAAAGCTTGGAAAACTACATTTTTCCATGCCTTTTCTTACTCTTCCTAGTTACTGGAGTTCTATGCTCTCTGCATCCCTTTTAGCTTATCTACCATCACAACCACTGTTATGGCTCTATTTCCGAAATCTGCCACTGTTATATGAGTAATTTCCATTAAACAGTATTCTTATACTTTTGTTGCTTAATACTGTCGCTAAGTATCCAAAAGTAGTTTCCTATCTTATGGTGATGCCGGTAGTCATGACTCTTTTTGAAGAATGAGAGTTGAGACTTATGTGCTCATATATACCTCTGTACCAGAATAGGAGCCTCTACCCAGGTGGTGCCTCTTATTTCGCTGATTGTCTATATGGGCAAATATATTAAACTCAACATACCTAAAAATTTTCAATTGGGCATTTACATGAGATTTATTAGCGTACAGCTGATTAAAAGCCATGAGAGTGCTTTATTTACCGAAAGGTTTATATATCTTTAAACGCAAAAAGAATATTGAAAAACCCTTTAAGGAGGTGTTATGAATGGCTGAGTTGCCAATTGCCCCAATTGACAGATTGATTAGAAAGGCTGGTGCTGAGAGAGTTAGCGAGGAGGCAGCCAAGGTTCTCGCTGAGTACCTTGAGGAGTATGCAATTGAGCTTTCAAAGAAGGCTGTTGAGTTTGCCAGACACGCTGGCAGAAAGACAGTCAAGGCCGAGGACATCAAGCTCGCTATCAAGGCTTGAGGGTATTATCCTCTGCTTCTTAGCTTTTTTATTTTGATTTTTGGGCAATTTTTAAAAATACATTCTGAAAGTTTTTACCATGCATGAGATAGCAATCCGCATGACAAAAAGGAACCACAATGCTTTTGTCCACCTTCTCGGAGCATTAGAGAGTCAAGGATTTGACATTGGTGAGCTTTTGATAACTAAGGACTTCAACGAAATCCTCAAAGCAAAGCCTAAGGTTGTTCTGTATTCATTCTTCACTGAGGAAATTTGGGAAGTTGGGGATGAGGGTAAAATTCTGAGAGAGAAATTTAATCCTCTCTTAGTTGCTGGTGGTTATCACCCAACTGCAATGCCAAAGCACACTTTAAATGTTTTAGGCTTTGATATTGCTGTAATTGGAGAAGGGGAAGAAGTTATCTATCAGCTTTTGACAACTCTAAAACGAACCAAATTTAAAATTACAAAGGAGCTATTGTCTATTCGCGGTCTGGCATTCTATTTGAATGGAGAATTTGTGTTTACGGGCTTTGCTAAAGTTGATGACTTTACTAAATTTCCTCCTTTTGCGGAGAGTTCTCTTTTAATTGCACCCATTGAGATAAGCAGGGGCTGTCCTTTTGGTTGCTACTACTGCCAGACACCTTACGTCAAAGGTTTTCGCATGAGGCACAGACCGATAGATCAGATTGTGAGGTATTCAAGAAGAATGAAGGATATGCGTTACATCACTCCAAACGCCTTTGCCTACGGAAGTCCGGGAGCAATTTTAAAACTTGATAAACTTGAAGCCCTTCTAAAAGCTCTGCAACCGTTAAGAAAAGAAGGACGGCGTTTATTTTACGGAACGTTCCCGAGTGAAGTGAGGCCAGAATTTGTAAAGCCCGAAACCCTTGAGCTTCTCATAAAGTATGCAGACAACAGAAGACTAGCCATTGGAGCGCAGAGCGGGGATGATGCCATGCTTAAGGCTATGCACCGCTTACATACAGTTCGCCATGTGATGGAAGCTGTTGAATATATGGTTGAATACGGCATTGAGCCGATTGTTGATTTCATTGTCGGCTTGCCAAATGAAAGCGAAGAGAGTCAAAGAAAAAGCATTGAGCTAATGAAGTGGATTATGCGTAAGGGTGGAAAAGTCAGGGCTCACTACTTCATGCCCCTACCGGGAACCCCTTGGGCTAGATGTAAACCTTCACCATTAAGCGAGGAGATGAAAAAGTTTTTGGGCAGAATGGCCGCTAAAGGCTACATTGAAGGTTCATGGGGCATTCAGATTCAGCTTTCTAAAAAACTGCAAAGATTGATTGAGGAATTTTGTGAAGAGCCTATGAGCTACATTGGGAAAGTTAAGGAGGTTTGCTGAGTAAAATTGTCATATTTATGTCAAATTATCCTCCCAAAAATTTATAACCTCATAAACTTCTCATCAACACGACGGCAAAATGTATGCCGAAAACTATAAAAGATTCGAACTGCTGATAGATAAATTGCGAGAGTTTGATGGTGTTATCATCGTGGAAGGTTTGCGAGACGAGGTGGCTTTAAGAAAGTTGGGGGTCAGAGCGGAGATAATAAGGCTCTCACGCTTACCGCTCTCAGAAGTGGCTTTAATTGCTTCACAGTATCATGAGGTCATGATATTAACTGATTTGGACAGAAAAGGTGAAGAGTTGGCGAAAAAGCTGACTCAATATTTGGAAGGCTATAAATGCAGAGTGGATACAGAGACTAGAAAAGAGCTCAAAATGATTGCAAAAAAGGACATTAAGGGCATTGAAGATCTGTACGGGCTTTACCTAAAAGTCCATCTCCGTTTCTGACCCCCTTGAGGAGGGGATTTCCTTGAAAAGAAAGAGGACAGTGCTCCAACACATTTTATCGGAAAAGCAAAAGTTTGAAAAAAGAAAAGAAGGTGGGAACATGTCAGCAAAGGATGATTTTGGAACAACTAAATATGTAATCTACGCTGAATTTGAGGCAAACGGCGTTGTTGAAAGACCGGATGTTGTTGGTGCTATTTTTGGTCAAACCGAAGGCTTACTCGGAGACGATTTAGATTTAAGAGAGCTCCAAAAGACTGGTAGAATTGGAAGAATAAAAGTTGAGGTTCACACAAAGGCTGGAAAAACGTATGGAACAATTACAGTGCCATCAAGCCTTGATAGAGTAGAGACAGCAATTCTAGCAGCTGCTCTGGAAACAATAGACAGAGTTGGACCATGTGAGGCGAGGATTAAAGTAATCAAAATTGAAGACGTCAGGGCAACAAAGAGGAAATACATCATTGAGAGAGCTAAGGAGATACTTGAGACACTTATGGAGGAGGAAATTCCAGAAAGTCAAGAGCTCACTGAAGAAGTTAAAAAGGCAGTCAGAGCAAAAGAGCTTATTGAATATGGTCCAGAAAAATTGCCTGCTGGACCTCATGTGCCGTTCTCAGATTCAATTATCGTGGTTGAAGGAAGAGCCGATGTGCTTAACCTTCTCAAGCACGGAATAAAGAACGCCATAGCCGTTGAGGGAACTTCAGTCCCAGAGACCATTATCAGATTAAGCAAGGAAAGAATTGTAACAGCATTCACAGATGGGGACAGAGGTGGAGAGCTTATCCTTAAGGAGTTGCTACAAGTTGCTGACATTGATTATGTAGCAAGAGCGCCAGAAGGAAAGGAAGTTGAAGAACTTACAAAGAAGGAAATAATAAAGGCTTTAAGAAGCAAGGTACCAGCAGAGCAGGTTATAAATGAGCTGTTCTACAAAGGTAAAAGCTTCTATGATTTAATCAAGGAAAAAGAGAGAGAAAAAGAAAGGATTGAGGAAGCAAAGAAAGAGGAGCCAAAAGTTGAAAGGCCAGTAGTTGCTAAGGAAGAGCCAAGGGAAGTGAAAGTTGAACCAAAGAAGGAGGAGAAATATATAAAACCAATTCAAGTGCCAAAATCAGCTGAGTTAGAGAAGTTTAAAGATTTCATTGAAAAAGTTAAAAACAACTCAACAGCAATCCTTTTAGATGAGAACAAGAACGTCATTGCAGAAATCCCGGTTAGAGACTTGCTTAGCTCACTGAATGACAAGGAAGGTGTGTATGCTGTAATCTTCAACGGGATAATAACACAGAGGTTAATTGACATTGTCAGTGAAAAAGGGGTTAAATACCTTATTGGAGCAAGAAAGGCAAATGTAGTTAGAAGACCTATTGATTTGAAGATTCTTACATTTGCTGAGTGATTTTTTCCTTCTTTTTAACTTAAACGGCCTCAGCTAACCCTCTTTTCTTCACCGCTCAGAGTGGCTAACGCTCATCATTGGCTAAGAGTTTTTAAAGAAAAGAGGATTAAAAGCTTTGGGATGATGTGCGTTTACCGGTCTGATAGATGATGACATCGGCACTATCTGACCTATTCCTTTTTGCTTAAAATTTCGTGTTCCACTAATGCAACTATGTCGTTGTGTACATCTTCAATTGAAGCAAGAGCATTTACGATTTTCATTTCTGGGAACATCTCAACAAGTTTCAGATAATTTTCTCTAACCTTTTTTTGGAGCTCCGCTATTTTGTCAAACTCGGACTTAAGCTTTCTACCATTTATCCTTTTCATGCTTTCCTTAACAGGTAAGTCAAGCAGAATCACTAACTCAGGTCTAATTGCAAACTTGTTCAGATTTATGAGCCACTCCAAATCTAAACCGCGGGCCCATTGGTAGGCGAGAGATGAATAGAAATACCTATCAGAGATAACAACTTTTCCGGCCTTGAGAGAAGGTTCTATCAATTTTTTCACGTGCTCAGCCCTATCTGCAGCGAAGAGAAGAGCTTCGGCTTCATGGCTTATTTTTGCTCCATCAATAATCCCTTCTCTGCCCCCTGTTAAAACTAGCCTTCGTATGAGCTTACCAAAAGCTGTATCTGTTGGTTCTTTTGTTAACACAACTTCATATCCTCTTTTTTCAAACCATTTTGCTAGCAGTTTTGCCTGTGTAGATTTACCAGCACCATCGATGCCTTCCAAGACAATAAAAATACCCACAGTTGACACCTCCGAAATTGAGAACTATGTAGTAAGGTGGCAGAGCAGCTTTTAATTCTTTTTGCTTAAAATTTTCAGAAAATTTTAAAAAGGCATGAAAAGATTTACAGTCTCTTTAGGTAGTCTAAAAGCTTCCACATGCTTCCAAAGGATTTTTCTTCTCCCTCTTTGTAAATCTCTACAATCCCCTCTGGTCTGAAGCGCAATCCAAAATCATATTCTCCTTTCTTGAGCTTTTGCAAGAAAACTTCTTTTGGCTTTGGTGGCAAATAGCTTGTCATCATGTCGTTTATGAAGTCAGCATCAAAGCCAAAGTGCTCATTGAAACGTGGGAACAAAAGCACTGCTGGGGTATTCATACAGTCTACCAGCGCTTTTCCTTTGATCTTAAAATTGTAGTGCTTAAATACTTCGTGGAGAAAGTCGTCCAGGGCGTTTGGATAGTAAACAGTTGCCCCTATGTCATTTGGTGGCGCTTCAATGAAGTTTCTACTTTCTACTATGGCTTCAATCTCATCGCTGTCAAGTCCACTAATTTCAACCCTTACTCCTCCGTGATAATAAACATAAGCTAAGGGTAGTCCTTTCCTATGGGCAAAGTCCTTCAATGCAATTAGAGGAATAAGCCTGACATCCATGATTGTTGAGCCTGTGCTTACTATACCAACAACAAGAGCTCTCTTTCCATATCTTGATATTGCTCTTCCATCTCTTCCTACTATTATGGTCCCCTGAGAGACAGTTCCAATTGCTCTACCAAGTAAGGCCAATTCCTCAGGATTGAACTTTTCCGAACGATAAATCTCCATTTTGTATCACCTCAGTCAGGTAAAATTATACTTTCTTTTCCAATTCTGGACTCAACCCAAATCTTAACGTTAGCACCAATCTTGCTGAATTCTTCGATTACGGTATTATCACCAATAACGCTTCCGGCCTCTATCTCAACGCCTTTGCCTATGTATACATTTTCTCCAATTATTGCCTCTCGTATTTCAGCCCCTTCCTCAATTGTAACATTGGAAAATATTACCGAACGTTCTATTTTAACATTTCTGCCAATCTCTACATTGTCTCCCAATACCGCAAATCCTCTAATCTCAAATTTTCTAAGCTTGCATCTCTCCCCAGTAACTATTGCTCCTCCGTATTCCAAGTTACCCTTTAGGGTGTCAACTCTGATTTCTGGTAGTTTTAGTTTTCCAAGAAAGACATCTTCTGTTGCTTGCAGATAACTTGAGGGCCTTCCAACATCATTCCAGTACTCTTTGAAGGGGAATCCATAGAGAGGTAAATTCTCTTCAAGCATTTTTGGAAATAAATGGAGGGAATAGTCAAATTTTTGACCTTTGGGGACTAGATCAAAAACCTCTGGTTCAAATACGTAAATTCCAGCATTTACAAGGTTGCTGAATGCCTCTTCTGGTCTTGGTTTTTCTTTAAAGCGAATTATTCTATTTTCGCTGTCAATAATTGCAATTCCATATTGTGTTGGATCTTCAACCTCGCTTAGTGCTATAGTTGCGAGTGCTTTCTTCTTTTTATGATACTCGTAAAGTGCTCGGATATCTAAATTAGTGAGGACATCACTTGATGCGACTATGAACGTATCTTCAATTTTATTAGCTACTTTTTTTGTGGCTCCAGCAGTTCCAAGTTTTACATTCTCTCCATTTGAATAATGAATTTCAATCCCAAAATCGCTCCCATCACCAAAATATTCCATAATTCTCTCCTTGAGATAACCTACAAGAACAAATACTTCATCAACACCAGCATCTATTAGGCTCTTGAGAATATACTCCATTAGCGGCTTATTAAAGAATGGTATCATTGGCTTTGGTCTGTAGACAGTTAGCGGTAAGAGACGAGTTCCCTTGCCCCCTGCCATTATTACTGCTTGCATCTTTAACACCAAGAATTAGTTAAGGGAAAGATATTTAATATACTTTTTGCTGGTTTTTCCATAAGCCTGAAACTTTTATGGTAAATCTTGGTTTTTGAAGAAAAAGCTTTTGTGAAACTTTTTAAGATGCTCATCTAAACTTATGATGGTGGTATTAATGAACATTACAGCCCTCGAATATTTGAAAGAAAGACTTGAACCCGAGCAATTTGAGAAAATTGCTGCAATAGACAATCCTGAACTTCATGAGTTTCTTGCAAAGTACATAAAGCTCCTCAATCCATCAAAAATCTTCGTTGCTACGGATTCTCCTGAAGATGAAGAATATATACGGAAGAAAGCAATTGAATATGGGGAAGAGAGGCCGTTAGCAACTCCGGGACATACGGTTCATTTTGATAATTATTACGACCAAGCAAGAGATAAGGCAAACACAAAAATTCTCGTACCAAAAGGTGCCGATTTGGGACCCTTCATCAATACTAAAGACAGAGAGGAAGGTCTCAGGGAAATTCACGAACTTATGAAGGATATAATGATTGGAAAAGAGCTCTTCATATGCTTCTTTGTTCTCGGTCCAAAGAACTCGGTTTTCACGATTCCGGCTGTTCAGCTTACAGACTCAGCTTATGTAGCTCACAGCGAGTTTCTCCTTTATAGAAAAGGATATGAAGAGTTTAGGCGCTTGGGAAGAGAAGCTAAGTTCCTCAAGTTTGTTCACTCAGCTGGTGAGCTTGATGAGAGAAAAACAAGCAAGAATCTTGACAAGAGGAGAATTTACATTGATTTAGAAAGTGAGACGGTTTATTCCGTAAATACACAATATGGTGGAAACACAATCGGTTTGAAGAAGTTGGCCTTCCGTTTAACCATTAGGAGAGCAGTCAAAGAGGGTTGGCTTTCAGAGCACATGTTCCTTATGAGAGTGAACGGTCCAGAGGGAAGAAAAACCTACTTCACCGGTGCATTCCCATCAATGTGTGGCAAAACATCAACGAGTATGATTCCATGGGAGAACATTGTTGGTGATGATTTGGTCTTTATAGTTGACATGAAAGGTGAAGCAAGGGGGACAAACGTTGAGGCTGGGGTTTTTGGAATAATTCACGGAATAAACAAGGAAGATGACCCAATAATATGGGAAGTCCTCCATTCGCCTAACGAGATAATATTTTCAAATGTTCTAATCAAGGATGGAAAGCCATACTGGACAGGAATGGGCGAGGAAATTCCAAATGATGGGGAAAATCATAGTGGAAAATGGTGGAAAGGGAAGAGAGATGCTGAAGGGAATGAGATTCCACCAAGTCACAAGAATGCACGTTTTACAGTTAGACTTGATGCTTTTCCAAATCTTGATAGAGAAGCTTTAGATGCTCCATGTGGTGTTAAAATAGGTGGAATGATTTACGGGGGAAGGGATAAAGACACGTGGCCTCCAGTGAGAGAGGCATTTGACTGGACGCATGGGGTAATAACTATGGGGGCCGCACTTGAAAGTGAAACAACTGCCGCAACCCTTGGCAAAGAGGGCGTCAGACAGTTTAATCCAATGTCGATTCTTGACTTCCTTTCAGTTCCAATTGGCGAATACATACAAAATTACATCCGCTTTGGAGAGAGACTTAGAGAGAAGCCAAAGATATTTGCAGTAAACTACTTCCTTAGAGATGAGAACGGAAACTGGTTGAACGACAAGCTTGACAAAGCTGTCTGGCTTAAGTGGATGGAGCTTAGGGTTCATGGAGATGTAGATGCTATTGAAACACCAATCGGGTATATTCCAAAGTACGAAGACCTCAAGCGATTATTTAAACAGGTTCTCAACAGAGAATATAAGAAGGAGGACTATGAGAAGCAGTTCATGATAAGAGTTCCAGAGCTTCTTGCAAAGATTGACAGGATAGAGAAAATCTACCGCGAAAAAGTTAAAGATACTCCAGAAATCCTTTTCAAAGTGCTTGAAGAAGAAAAGCAAAGACTTCTTGAGGCAAGGGAAAAATACGGGGATTACATATCTCCATTCCAGTTTGAGAGGGCTTAGCGTCTTTAACATTTTTTCAACCTTTTTTATGGAAAAACCTAAAAACGAAATATACATACTGACCCTTGGTGAGGAGAGGGGATGGAAGATATAGAGGAATTTGAATATCAGCCAAGAAGCGTTAAAGATCTCTTTATTGAGATGAAAAACATTGCTGAGCTTATGGTTGATCTGGCATATACTTCTATTCTGTTCGGTGATAAGGAAATTGCTGAGGAAGTCCTAGATCTAGAAGAGCGAATGGACTTGCTCAACTATCAGATGACTCTCCATGCAGTTTTAGCAGCAAGGAACGTTAAAGAGGCCGAAAAGGTCACTTCGATTCTCCAAATGGCAAATGCTATAGAAGATATCTCCAATGCCGCTGGAGACTTAGCAAAGATGGTGCTTGAAGGACTTGAACCGCACCCGGTTATAAAGGAGGCAATTCTTGAAAGTGAAGAGGTCATAGCAAAAATTGTCGTCAGTCCGGATTCAATTCTTGTTGGGAAGACTCTTGGAGAACTCGATTTAGCAACAAACACTGGAGTATGGATAATAGCGGTGAGAAGAGGTAAGAGGTGGATTTTTGGCCCAGATAAGGATTTCAAGATAAAACCTCACGATGTACTTATAGGTAGAGGGACACATACTTCAGTCGAGCATTTGAAAGAGATAGCGAGAGGAGTTATTAGGGTGGTTGGCAATGAAAGAGCTTGAGGAGATTAAAGATTGTTTAGTTGAAATGAAGAACCTATCATCCCTGATGGTTGATTTAGCGTTTTCATCTGTCATGTATAACAGTGAGGATATAGCCGATGAAGTTTACATTCTTGAGGAAAAAATGGATGAGCTGACTTTAAAAGTTAAAAAACTTGCTTTAAAAGCTGCAAAACATGAAGATAATCCAGAGAAACTTTTGAGTATCATAGAGATGGCAACAATAAATGAGCAGATATCAGATTCCGCTTATGAGATAGCTGATTTGGTTTTAAGGGATGTTGAGCCCCATCCTATAATCAGAAAGATTATGCATGATGTAGAAGAGGAAATTGGAAGAGTTAAGGTGAATAAAGGTTCTATCCTTATTGGAAAGAGCCTTAAGCAGCTCAAATTGCCAACAAAAATTGGTGTTCGCTTAATAGCAATAAAGCGTGGAAGCAAATACATATACAATCCCACTAAGGATGAAGAAATAAAAGAAGGGGACATCCTTATAGCGGTTGGTTCGGGAATTGATCGCTTGAGAGAACTTTCTAATGAAAAAGGTGAAGAGGGAGAGAGGATAGAGGAGGAGTAAATTTTCTTTTACTTTTTATGCTGTTCTATTTTATTAAACCTTTTGCCAAAACCCTTTTATGTATCACTGCCAATGAGTATAGTAAGTTGACCAACGATCATTGGGGTGTTGTACATGGATGTGGAATTAATTATCAAGAAAAAGTTGCCTGAAAATATTAGAGGCTTAGTGAAGCTTGCCTATAATTATTGGTGGAGTTGGAGTCACAAAGCCACTAAAATGTGGATGTATATTGATGAAGAGCATTGGAGGGAATACAAAAATCCTGTGAAGCTTCTCCTTGATGTGAGCGATGAAAGATTAAAAGAGCTTGCAAGGAATGATGATTTCCTTGATTTATATGAGCTCGTCATGAATAATTTTGAAAAATACATGAGTGAGGAAAACACCTGGTTTTCAGTTAACTATCCCAAATGGGATAAACCAATAGTTTACCTATGTATGGAGTATGGTATCAGTAAGAGCCTTCCAATTTATTCGGGTGGTCTTGGAATTCTTGCTGGTGATCACATAAAAACGGCAAGCGACTTAGGTTTGCCTTTCATCGCAATTGGTCTCCTCTACAAGCATGGCTACTTTAAGCAGGAGATAGATGAAAACGGTAGACAGATTGAGATATTCCCCAGCTACAATCCCAAAGAAATGCCAATGAAGCAGATTTTTAAAGAAAACGGTGAGCCCCTTTTAATTGAAGTTCCAATTGAAGACAGAATAGTTTATGCGAGAGTTTTTGAAGTAAATGTTGGAAGAGTTAAGCTATACCTCCTTGATACGGACGTTGAGGAGAACAGCGAAGAAGACAGAAAAATATGTGATTACCTTTACAACGCTGAGCTTGACAAGAGAATTAAGCAAGAGATTCTGCTTGGAATTGGTGGAATGCGTCTTTTGAAAGCACTCAAGATTGAGCCTGGTGTAATTCATCTCAATGAAGGCCATCCAGCATTTGCGAACTTTGAGAGAATTGTATGGTATATGCAAGAAGGTCTCAGTTTTGAAGAAGCTTTAGAGGTAGTTAGAGGAACAAGTGTTTTCACAACTCATACACCAGTTCCAGCAGGTCATGATGTTTTCCCAGTATGGTTTGTTGAAGAAAAGCTCACAAAGTTCTTTGAAGGTTTACCCAAAGAGAAGTTCTTGGCATTGGGCAAGGTTGAGGAGGAAGACCCGAACTTTAACATGAGCCTTTTAGCTATAAAAACTTCAAACTTCGTAAATGGGGTCAGCAAACTTCACGCTGAAGTTACAAAGAAAATGTGGTTGAATCTCTGGAAAGGAGTTCCGCTCGATGAAATTCCAGTTGAGGGCATAACAAATGGAATCCACACATCCACGTGGGTTCACGAAAAGTTGGCTCGCCTATATGACAGATATATGGGAAAGGTCTGGAGAGAACATGTAAACTTGGAAGGCATTTGGTATGCAATTGAAAGAATTCCAGATGAGGAGCTTTGGGAAGCACATCTAAAAGCCAAGAGGGATTTAATTGAACTTATCAAGAGGAAGATTAGGGAAAGGAATGCTCGCTTAGGCATTGATGAACCAGCTCCAGAAATTGATGAGAATGCTTTAATAATAGGATTTGCAAGGAGATTTGCAACGTATAAAAGAGCAACCTTAATTTTGACTGACCTTGAGCGCTTAAAGAGGATAGTGAACAATCCAGAGAGACCCGTTTATATAATCTTTGCAGGAAAAGCTCATCCAAGAGATGAAGCTGGAAAGGAGTTCTTGAGGAGAGTTTACGAAGTTTCCCAGATGCCTGAATTTAGAGGCAAGATAATTGTTATAGAAAACTATGACATGGGTTCTGCTCGTTTGATGGTTGCCGGCGTTGATGTATGGCTCAACAATCCAAGGAGACCTCTTGAAGCTAGTGGAACAAGCGGTATGAAAGCTGGACTTAACGGCGTCTTAAACTTGAGCATCTATGATGGCTGGTGGGTTGAGGGCTACAACGGAAGAAACGGCTGGGTTATAGGAGAAGAAACAACAGAACCAGAGACTGAAGAAGACGATATAAAGGATGCTCAAAGCTTGTATGATATCCTTGAGAATGAGGTAATTCCACTCTATTATGAAAATAAGGAAGCATGGATCGGCATGATGAAAGAGAGCATAAAAAGCATAGCACCGAGATTCAGCACCCACAGAATGGTTAAGGAATACATGACAAAGTTCTATACAAAGGCTATGGAGCACGGTATCTGGCTTATTAGAGACAACTTCCGTTGGGCAAGGGAGATAGCAGCCTGGAAGAAGAAAGTGCTCGAAAATTGGGACAAGGTGAGCATTGAAAAAATACTTACAGAAGATGCCAAAGCAGTGGAAGCTATTGTAAACCTTGGAAATCTAAGTCCTGAGGATGTGAAAGTTGAACTTTATTATGGAGTGAAAGCCAAGGACTACATCATTGAGAAGCCATATATAGTTGAACTCAAAAGACCAGAGCATCTGGGCAATGGAAGATACAAATACAAATACGAGGGCAATGCTTTGCGGAATATAGTTAACCCATGCTGGCATTATGCAGTGAGAGTTTACCCCTACCACCCAAAGCTGCCATACAAATTCCTTCTTGGCGGCTTGATCAGGTGGCGTGGACTGCTTGAATGATTCTTTATCTTTTTGCTTTTATCCAACCTACTGGTGGGTGTTCCTCTCCGTATTTTTGGAGTTTCTCATAAGCGTTCTCCCACTTTTTGAGCAATTTTTTCCGTTTTTCAGTGTCTCTGATTTTCTCAACGTATTCTCTCGGAATGTAGGCTAAGAAGTGTGGTAAATTAGGTTCAAAAGTTCCATATCCTTTAATTTCTCCACCTGCTTTTTCTATAAACTCCATTAGCTTTTCAAGTGGGAAATAATGCAGATCATCTTTTCTGCCATAGAGAGCTTCGAATATCTCCTCTCTGAGGTTGTACATCTCAAGATGGACTTCTTGCCTCTTTGTTTTAGCTATTGGCAAACTTTCAGCAATAAAAATTTCATCAGCAACGCGGAGCATCTCGCTAATTATTTTAACAATTGTCTCCTCATTCCTTAAGCTTCTAATTCCATGAATTAAAACTGCTAAATCAAAGCTCTTGAAGGGAAATGGTAAATTTTGGGCATCAATTTTCATAGGAATGACTCTCCTCCAAAGCCCAGCGTTCTTAACAATCTCCTTAAAATACGTCCATCTTGCTAAATCCACAGCAACAACTCTTCCAGTTTCCCCAACCATGTAAGCTAACGGCACTGTTGATATGGCATGAGCTCCGCAGCCTATCTCAAGAATATTCATTCCTTCTTTAATCCCGGCAAATTGCAAAACTTTAAAACGTTCGAGCATCTCAATGTGGAGCCAGTTATTGGGAAGAGAAGGTTCATCCCTTGGTGGTATCTTTGAAAGAATATCTTTTACAAATTCTTTTTCAGAGTTCACGGCTGAACACCGATTACATTGTAAAAACAGCTCTCTTTAAAGCTCTTTTGCAGAAAAAGATTTAAAAGTTGAGGTTGATATTTATGCAGACAAAAATTTTGAAAGAACAAATAAGGCCATCACTTGTGGGCAAATATTGCCCTAACGACTCCATTTTCAATGGCATCAATTCTGACAAAGCCGAACCTTTCGAACTGCACTATGTCGTCAACTTTAACATCTGCATCTTTCTCAAGCAGACCTCTCTTGACTATGAGCTCATCTCCCTCTGGAATTATAACTTCGCATTCTTTTCCTTCTGGAACCCAGTGAATCATATGCCATCTGTGTTCTCTCGCCTTTTCATATTCAATGCTGTCAAACTCTGCAACTATCTTCTCTTCACTGACCTCAAGGAGCTTAACATTGAAGAGGTCTTTGAGCCTTATGTATCCACTCTTTTTAAGCAGCTCCAAATCATCTTTTGAAACATAAATTGGTTTTTCTGGCATGAATTTGAGCTCTCTGTATCCTCTCTCGGGATGATCTGGATGGAGCGGAACTTTTGCAGTGAATTCTTTGTCAAAGCCTTTGATATACATTGGAATTGGGTCAGCAACAAAGAAATAGCGGTTTGCTATCGGGTCAATCAGCTTTCTGTTTATCGCAGCCAAGTTGTCCCAGCTTATGGTTGTGTCACTCCTTTTAAGCCCGACGCTTACTATGAGTTCTTTAATAGCCTCCGGAAGGATTCCTCTTCTCTTTAATGCCCTAATTGTTCCTAATCTCGGGTCGTCCCAGCCTAGGTATCTGCCCTCCTGAATTCCTTTTCTCGTTTTTGATTTGCTCAGAATTACTCCTTCAATTGACAATCTACCATGATGAACAGTTACTGGATACTCCCAGCCGAAATACTCGTAGATATATCTTTGCCTCGTCTCATTCTCGGCATGCTCTTGTCCTCTGAAGATGTGAGTTACGCCGAGATCATGGTCATCGATAGCTGATGCGAAGTTATAGAGTGGCCAAACTCTGTATTTATCCCCAGTTCTGGGATGATCTGGATTGTCAATTATTCTTAAAGCGGGCCAGTCTCTTACAGCAGGATTTGGATGATTTAAATCAGTTTTTATCCTAACAACAGCTTCTCCTTCTTTATAAGTTCCGTCAAGCATTTTTCTCCATTCTTCAAGCTGAACTTCTGGAGGTAAATCTCTATGTGGACAGGCTTTTCCCCCATCTCTAAGCTTTCTAAATTCCTCGGGCTTACAAGTGCAAACGTAAGCTTTACCCATCTTTATTAGCTCTTCAGCATACTTGTAATAAATCTCAAGCCTGTCGCTGGCATAATGGATTTCATCAATCTTGAAGCCGAGCCACTTTAAATCCTCAATTATCCACTCATAAAAGATGGGCTCGGGTCTCTTCACCTTAGGATCGGTGTCATCAAATCTCAAAATGAACTTGCCATCATACATCCTCGCATATTCGTGGCTTAAAATAGCTGCACGGGCATTTCCCAAGTGAAAAGCACCATCGGGATTTGGTGCAAATCTTGTAACTACTTTACCCTTCTCAGCTTTGGGAAGCGGGGGCAAACCTTTCTTTTCTTCGTGCTTCTTCTCTACCTTCTTAAAGAACTCCGGATAAATCTCTCTGAGCTTTGCCTCTTGCTTTTCTATGCTCATACTGTTGACTTCTTCAACTATCTTACTCACAATAGGAATTATTTCCCTAGCTTTTGGTCTCAGCTCTGGATGGCTGCCGAGAACTTTGCCTATGACTGCCTTAGGGTTAGCTTTTCCACCGTGCTGAATTGCGTTGATGAGCGCGTACTTTAAAATTAACTCTTCCATACTATCACCTCTAAAAGAGTGAGCGTTGGGAGAGTTATAAATCTTCTGAAATTTCTGGAATGTCTCTGGGCAGTTGATGTTTTTGAAAGTAAGAATATCTAGCGAAGAGGCAAAAGCTTTAGAATCTAAGGGCAACCAGAAAAAGCTAAGAGATGGGTCTAAATATTATTGTTCATCTTATACCTATCAAAAAGCCTTAAAAACGTCCAAGGAACCAAAAACACCATTGCGAATGTCGATAATGCAAATGTTGGCAATCCGGGAGCTCCAGATTTCCAAGCGACGTAGCCAGCCCCACTGACAAATAGACCAATAGTCGTCATTATTGCCCTCTTTTTAAGAGGTATCTCTGATGTATCTGGCAGATTGAATTGTTTAAATGCTGAATATCCCACCACAGCACCAATTAGAGAACCCTCAACTATTGAAAATGTTTCGTTGGCATACCCAACACTCCTTGATATTACAGGGAGCAGAAGGCTTAGAATAATCCCTAACAGAGCAACTTTTGGCGTGTATTTGATTTTTTCCTTTAGATACACCCCAATGAAAATAACTGCTGTTCCCAGCAGAATTCCGCCAAATATATCTCTCCAATAGTGGACTCCTAAAACTATTCTAGAAAGCGAAATTAGGACTATCATGGCCAAGCAGAAAAAGTGAACTCCAATGCTCTTTTTTGTATAGGCAAAGTATCCGAATACCATACTTGAGCCTTGAGCATGCCCGCTTGGAAAGCCATATCCTCTGGCTTCAACTATTCTGTAACTCTCGGGAGGTCTCGGCAGCTTGAAGAAATTTTTAAGGAACAGATTAATCCACATGCCGAAAATGAAAGGAATAAAGAGTGCTATTCCATATGATGAGCTGTAGCCGAGGTATATCACTGGGATTAAAACCATGTAAAATTTCTCATCTCCGAAGAATGTTATAGCCTTCCAAAATGCATAAACTTGAAAGTGGGTTGCTAAAACGGAAGAAAGCATGAGAAAAATTGAAACAGCAAGTAATGCCTTGTCAAGTCTCCTCATAGTTGCACCTCAAAGGTATTTCTCGAAAAACTCCAGAATTCTCTTCTTATATTCATCTTTTGCTAGGAGTATTGTCCTGACATGAGGAGCTTCTGTAACCCAAAGCTCAACGTTTTGATTGATTTTCTTATTCCTTTCATGGAACTCCTGGATTTCTTCAACTTTAACGAGCGGGTCTTTCTTTCCAGCTATTAGTAAGAGGGGCTTCTTCACTTTGTCTGCATATTCTAATGGATGAACAGGTTTTCCGCCGCTTATCCACATTGTGAAGGGCTTAACAAAGATATATAGCCATTTGGGGAGCTTTGCAAAATATTTGAGCCCTCTTGCTCCTGTTTTGTCGAGGTGCATTGGTGGAGAATCGGCAACTCCACAGCAGACTCTTTCGTCTTCAGCCAGAGCCCTTATAGTGACCATTCCACCCATTGAAAAACCTATAAGTCCAATCTTCTTAGCTTTCTCTGGGTGATTCTTCCTAAGCCAGTCAATTGCTGAGACTAGATCAATCAACTCTTTGTCCCCAACTGTTGTGTATTTTCCCTCACTCTTTCCATGTGCTCTGAAGTCAAAGGCAAGAACATTGTAGCCAGCTTTTAGTAGAATCTCCATCGTCGGTTTTATGTAGATGTCGTTCCATTTGCTTGAGGTGTATCCGTGGAGTGGGATTACTGTTTTTTCATTTTCTTGGTCAATCCACCATGCTTGAAGTTTTAGACCGTCTCTGGTTTGTATCATCACTTCCTCGTAGTTATAGCCTAAATCTTTTGGTGTCCACTCTTTAATCTCTCTCGGTGGCTTGACCATTTTGTACGCTACAAAGACCACAAAGAGGAAAAAGAAGACTAAGAGGATAACCAAAATTTTCAGAATCATGACTGCTCACCCGGCTCAAGGTTCTTCATACGCCATATCATTGGCATGGCCAACAACACAAGCAGTGCACCGATTGGGAATAAAATGCGGTAATTTTCACCGGCTAAGTCAACTATTGCACCACCAATTGTTCCTGCTAAAAGCACTGGTAGTGAACGAGTAGCTTCAAAGAATCCATAGTATCTGCCCGTAAATGCCTCTTTCTCATAGTGCGTCAATAAATCGCCGATAACTGGATAAGATGCTGCCATTAGTATTCCCCAACCTATTCCAGCTAATCCCAATGCTATCACTATTTCTGTTTGCGTTCTTATGAACCATCCCCAAAGTTGCGGCAAGGCAAAAATGATGCCTCCGAGAATTATGCTGAGCCTCCTTCCAAGCTTGTCATAGATTATTCCTCCAGGTAGAGCTCCAAGAAGGACTGTTATGTTGAATAGAGCCATTAAGTACAAGCCGAGAGATGTCACGGCTTTAACGTTCTCTTCAGTAGCTGAACCGTGGAGGATAAATGCAAGAATTCCATAGAGGAAGATTGCTATGAACTCAAAGCTCATCCACCAGAGTGTTTGTGCAGCATAGAACTTGAGGAAGTCCTTGTTTTCAACTATGCTCTTTAAATATCCGATGAGACTTTCGTCCTCTTCAATTTCTGGTGCTTTTGGTTCTTTAACTATGAAATACACAAACAATGCTGCACCGATGAGAAAGGCAGCGGTTACTATGAAAGGTATCTTTAGATATGGTGTTTGAGCTAGGGCTTTTATACCTTCGGCTTCTCCTGTTTCGGCAACAGCTTTGGCTATCAAAAATCCTGCTAACCCAAAGAGGAAAAGATTGCCTGCCCATTCCAAAAGCGTAATTACACCGCTCGCTTTTCCTCTTTCACCACTCTCTATTGTGTCTGGCATTAAGGCTCTAAACTGTGCGGTGTATAGGTGCATTGAGAAGTAGAAGAATGCTAGCGTTAGTGCGAAACCTGCCAGAGGTACTCCAAGTGCATAGGCAGTGTAAATCATTAACGCTGCAACTCCAGCCAATATTCCCCCGATCATTATGAAAGGTCGTCTCCTTCCATGTTTTGATTTCAATGTATCGCTGTAATATCCCAAGAGTGGTGGGATTAGCAGTCCAATGATACCTTCAAGGGCTAGGATTGTTCCTTTGATAAATGCAGACTGAGTATAGCTGGAAAGCAATGGAAAGGAAAGTCCTTTATTTAATGCCCATCCTACACTTCTACTAAAACCAAGAAGCGCTAATCCCAAGACTACTCCCCAGCTGAACCTTTTACGCTCCATTACACCCCCTCCGTTTTTGCTAAATAAAAATTAAGTTTCTGAAAGTTTTATGCTTTATGGTGGTTGGAAAACAAGAAAAAAGCAAAAAGAAAGTCAATCCATATCTGGAATTAGCTCGTATATGTCTTGTGGCGTTTGCCCTACAATGTCTCCTCTTCTGACAAACTGGACTGCAATCAGTGCCAAGACAAAGAATATTGTAGCAAAGATGAGCAACGACTGATATCCAAAGTGGTCTATTGCTATTCCAGAGAGAGGTGGCGCAAAGATGTTCGCTGCCATTGAGAAGAAGTAGTAGAGACCCGTATAGCCACCAACTTTTTCTTCTGTTGTCATGTCAACGACCATTGGGAGTGAGTTTACGTTCACCATCCCCCATCCAAAGCCTCCAAGGAGGAAGAGTCCGGCAAACGCTTTTACAACGAGGTTTACTGCTATTTTCCCGCTTGCAGCTTGGGTTCCGAGATATAAGGCAATAAGCATTACAACTATTATCACGAATAGTCCTAGTGTTATTGTTCTTTTTCTTCCAATTTTTCCTCCTATGAATCCTGCAGGGATTGAGAACACCATAAATCCTAAGGCGAAAAGTCCAAGCAAGAATGCTCCGGTGCTTTCTTTTATTCCTAGTTCAAACTTTGCGTAGCTTGTGAAAAATGTTTCTAGGGAATTAAATGCTATGAACCACAAGAATATTGCCAGCAAGATGAATAGAAGGCTCTTTTCTTGGCTTGCAAAAACGTCTTTGAGATTCTCCTTCAGCTCCCCAAAGCTTTCGTGACTCGTTTTCTTGAGCAGTTCCCATAAGCTGACCTTTTCCTTTGATGGCTTTCTGTATTCTTCCGGTTCTTTTATAAAGATGACAACCAGCAAATTGGCAATCAACATCATTGCGGCTCCAACATAGAAAGGTAGGGCATAGTTGATATCATAGAGAGCTTTTCCTCCAAAATACGCGAAGAGTGCACCTAATCCACCCATAAAGTTTATTATTCCATTTGCTTGGCTTCTGAATCTAGATGGGGTTATATCTGGCATTAGAGCAATTACTGGAGATCTAAAGACTGCCATGAAGAAGTTCATCAAGATGATAGTTCCCATCATTAGGGCTAAGTTTTTGTGTGCCCTTGCAACTGGTATCAAAGCAAAGAATATTGCTGCAGATGGTGCCCCTATTAGAATATAAGGCATTCTCCTTCCCCATCTTGTTCTTGTTTTATCACTTAGTGCTCCAAGGTAGGGAAGCATAACAATTGCAAAGACATTGTCTATAACCATTACAATACCAATTATAAATGAGCTCAGTGCAAAGTCTTTCAGAAATATTGGCACATAAGCGTTGTACAATGCCCAGATAATGCTTATTCCGAAGAATCCAAATCCCAAAAGGAATATCCTTTTATAGCTGAACTTTTCGTTCATTATTGTACACCTCCTGCATTTGATGCATATTTTTGTCTAAGTGACAAGACATTTTTAAATTTTGAGCATATGTATTTGGAGTTGTGATGAAAATGTCCAGAGCTCTAGTCCTTGGTCACAGTGGCTTTAGGGAGTTATATCCAGAAAACACTATAATAGCGTTTGAAAAAGCAATTAAAGCTGGAGCCGATGGAATTGAGTTTGATGTTTGGCTCACAAAAGATGGAAAGCTTGTTACACTTCATGACGGCAAATTTAGGACAAATGATGAAGTTTACTGCATTAAGGAGTTGAGCTTAGAGAGCCTTAGAAATCTCCACCCTTATGGCAAATTTATCCCAACTGTTGATGAACTTTTTGAAAGGTTTCCCAACTCAATTTTTAATATTGACGTGAAGGATAAAGAAGCTGTAAAGCCTCTTTTAAAACTTGTTGAGAAGTTTGACAGCTTTGATAGGGCGATATTTTCATCTCCAAGCCCCGAGACACTTAAATTTATTAGAGAACATTCTAAAGAAGCTATGCTTGGATTTTCTATAGTCACGGAAGCTGGAATAGCCAAAGCAGCGTTGCTTAAAAGAAACTTGAACTTGTATTCCCTCCACGTGCCGTTAGATGGTATTAGCTATGTGGGATTCCCTATGTTTGTTGCTCTGTTAAAGTGGGCAAGAGGGTTGGGAGTTAAGGTCTTTATGTGGAACTATGAAATGGATGAGCTTTTCTGGTTGCCTAGATTGAAGGGATTATATGACGGAATTATTGCAGATAACGTTGTAAAAGTACTAAATCTCTTAGAATTAGGCGTTCTTTAGGCAAAATGTTTTTAAACTGTAGAAGGTGTTTCTTTTGAGGCGATGGACATGCCAAGCTGGGAAGAGAACAGAGTTTTAGTCCTTGGACATAGAGGATTCATGTCAAAATATCCTGAGAACAGTATTTTGGCATTTGTTGAAGCTATAAGTGCTGGTGCAGATGGTATTGAGCTCGACGTCTGGCTGACCAAAGATGGGAAAGCGATAATAATGCACGATGAAACTTTAGAAAGAACTGCAAAGATAAAGAAAAAGACCAAGGATGTTACTCTTGAGGAGATAAAGGCTGCTGACTTGGGGATGGGTCAGAGGATTCCAACTCTTGAGGAAGTTTTCCAAGCTATCCCAAAAGATGCTCTCATTAATATCGAGATTAAAGATGTAGATGCTGCAGAGGAGAGTATTAAAATAGTTAGAAAATTTGATGCCTGCGATAGAGTTATGATTTCTTCATTCAACATCGATGCCCTCAGAAAGGTTAGGGAATACAGCGAAAATGTTAGACTTGGCCTTTTAATTGATAATGAGCAGGTAGTCCCACAAATTCCTAAGCTGAAGAAAGAGCTCAAGCTCTGGTCTGTGAATGCTCCTATGGAAGGAATACCAATTATTGGATTTGAGAAGTTCAGGCAGGCTTTGGCTTGGGCTAAGAGCTTGGGATTAAAGGTTGTGCTTTGGACTGAAAATGACGAGCTATACTATCAAAATGACAACTTAAAGCGCTTAGTGGGTCTTTTTGATGTCATAATTACGGATGATGTTGCAAGGATGATTGAATATCTGAAGAGTTTAGGTTTGAGGTGATTCCTTTTATTTCTTCATGCTTGAGTGAGCGAAGGAATTATATATTGCCGGAGTGTATTCCTAGATGGTGGGAAGATGGAAATTGTGATTCCTGATGATGTTCTTATATCGCTCAAGCTTCCCAGAAAGGAGCTTGAAAAGGAGCTTAAGCTCGAGTTAGCGGTTATTCTTTATCAACGGGGAGCATTGTCACTTGGGAAAGCCGCTAAACTTGCGGGCATTACAAAAAGGAAGTTCCTGGAGGAACTTGCAAAAAGAGGGATTCCAAGACACTACACAGAAAAGGAACTTGAGGAGGATTTGGAGTTTGCCCGTAGTTAGCAACTCCACACCGTTAATTCACTTGGCTAAGATTGATAGACTCGATCTTCTAAAAGAGTTCTTTGGAGAAATCTTTATTCCTGAAGCCGTTTATAGAGAGTGCATCCTTGAGGGTAAAGGTTCAGAAGATTCTGAGCTCATTGAAAAGGCTGAGTGGATTAAAGTTGTGAGAATAAAAGACGAGACCCTCAAAAAGTCTTTAATGCTCGAGCTTGATGAGGGAGAAAGTGAGGCAATAGTTTTAGCCCTTGAGATGAATTCCGAATTGCTCCTCATTGATGACTATGATGGTAGGGAAATTGCAAGGGCATTAGGTTTGAAAGTTACAGGAACAATTGGTGTCTTGTTAAAGGCAAAGTTTCAAGGAAAAATCACCAGCTTAAAAGAGGAGCTCGAAAAGCTCAAGAAAACCGGCTTTTGGCTAAGCGATGAGCTTTATAAAAAGATATTGGAAGAAGTTGGAGAGAGTTAAGTTTCCTTTGCCTTCTTCATGCCGATTTCAACGCCCTTGGCTATGGCTTCTTGGAGAAGTTGCTGAGTCTTAAAGAATCTATACCTGCGATAAGCAAAAATCCCAATAATTAAAGCGGCAAATGTTGATAAACCATCAATCATGGCCAAATACAAATTTCCAGAGGAGTAATACGCCATAGGGTTAAATAAAAACCCTAACGCCCAAATGAATATGAAGCTTTTGTAAATTTTTCTGAATCTTCAAGGGACTCTCCTAGGATGCTACCTTTTTCCTCTGGACATCCCAGATACTTAAAAATACGATAAATACATAAACAATGCCTAGGAAGTACCTAACTCCTACAGAGATATAATCAGTGTCCATTTCCCTTCTCCCTCCGGGATATTAGTAAATTTCTATTCTCTTTTGAAATATTTATAGATTTTCCCTTCTCCTGAAGGGTGAATATATCGGGGCGAGGGACGTCAGCCCCCGATAGATGAGAAAAAGCGAGGTGTGGAGCGGAGCTCCACTACAGGGGATTGAAGGTAGAGGAAGATAAGGGGGCGGAGCCCCCTTGTCGTCCCTCACCGAAGGGTTAATATATCTAACTTGGTGATTTTTCATTTTGGTGAACATCAATGGACAAATTTATACTTTCTCTTGATGAAGGGACAACTTCTGCTCGGGCAATAATCTTCGACAAGGAGAGTAACATCTTGGGGGTTGGGCAGTATGAGTTTCCCCAGTATTACCCAAAGCCAGGATGGGTTGAACATAATCCTGAAGAAATCTGGGATGCTCAGCTTAGGGCTATAAAAACAGCTCTAGAAAATGCTAAAATCACTCCAGAGCAGATAGCAGCAATTGGAATAACAAATCAGAGGGAAACAACGATAATCTGGAACAAAGATGGAAAGCCGGTTTACAATGCTATTGTCTGGCAGTGCAGAAGAACTGCGGAGATAATTGAGGACATTAAGCGAAATTATGGAGAGATAATAAAGGAAAAGACGGGACTTGTTCCAGATGCCTATTTTTCAGCTTCAAAGATCAAGTGGCTCCTTGACAACGTCCCAGGTTTGAAAGAAAAAGCTCAGAAAGGGGAAGTGATGTTTGGAACAATTGACACCTTCTTGATTTACGAGCTCACAGGTGAACATGTTACTGATTACTCCAATGCCTCAAGAACGATGCTCTTCAATATCAAGAAGCTAGAGTGGGATGAGGAGCTTTTGGAAATCTTCGGAATTCCAGATGCAATTTTGCCTGAGGTTAAGGAGTCAAGTGAGATTTATGGCTACACTAAAAAAGAGCTGTTTGGTGTTGAGATTCCAGTGAGCGGAGACGCTGGGGATCAGCAGGCAGCTCTGTTTGGGCAGGCATGCTTTGATGAAGGCATGGTAAAAGCAACTTACGGCACTGGAAACTTCATCCTCGTCAATACAGGCAATAAAATAAAGTATTCCCAAAACCTTCTCACGACCATAGCTTGGGGATTGAATGGAAAAATCAGCTATGCCCTTGAGGGAAGCGTTTTTATAACCGGCGCAGCTGTTCAGTGGCTTAGGGATGGGTTAAAAATTATAAACAGTGCAGCTGAAACCGAGGAACTTGCCTCAAAGTTAGCATCAAATGAGGGAGTTTACTTTGTACCAGCCTTTGTTGGTCTCGGTGCTCCTTACTGGGATCAGTTTGCAAGGGGTTTGATAATTGGTATAACAAGAGGCACTACAAGGGAGCACCTTGCGAGAGCTACGCTTGAGGCGATAGCGTATCTCACGAAAGATGTGATAGATGATATGGAGAAGGAAGTTTCAATCAAGGAGCTTAGGGTTGATGGGGGAGCAACCAAGAACAACTTCCTCATGCAGTTCCAAGCTGACATCTTAGGAAAAATGGTCATAAGACCTGTTGTTCAAGAGACAACCGCTTTGGGAGCTGCATATCTGGCTGGTTTAGCAGTGAACTACTGGGAAAGCTTAGAGGAAATCAGAGATCTTTGGAAAGTTGAAAGAGTGTTTGAACCAAAGATGGATGAGAAAGAGAGGGAAAAGCTCTACAAGGGTTGGAAAGAGGCCGTAAAAAGAGCTCTAGGATGGGCAAGGATCATTGGAATTTAAGTTCTCAAATTTTGGTTTTAGGGCATTATTGAAAGTATTTTCACATTTAAAGCCTGTTGGAAGCAGAAAATATTTAAACTTTACTTCATCTAACTTTTAAATATTTGAAGTGGAAACCAGTGGAGGTGTATTCATGAAAACTAAAGTCGCTATTATCGGTGCTGGAATTGTTGGTGCAAGCATTGCCAGAGTTCTCAGCAGGTACGAGAATCTTGAAATTCATCTGATAGAAAAGGAAGCAGATGTTGGATGGGGAGTCAGCAAGGCAAATACAGCTTTAATCCATGGAGGTTACGATGATGATCCAGACAAATACCCAATGAGAGCAAAGCTGTGCATAAAAGGAAATCGCTTATGGCACCAATGGGTTAAGGAGCTTGAGATTCCCCACATATGGAATGGAGCATTGATTGTTGCCCTTAAAGATGAGGACTTTGATGAGCTTGAGCGGTTATTAGAGAGAGGAAAGAGAAATGGCGTTCCAGAGATGAGAATAATCGATAGGGAGGAACTGTTTCATCTCGAACCCAATGTGAATCCAAACGCCTTGGGTGCTCTTTATGTTCCAATAGTTGGTCAGATAGGGCCAATACCAGCTGTAATTGCAATTGTTGAGAATGCTGTTGCTAACGGGGTAAAGGTTCACTTAGAGACAGAAGTTAGAGGGATAAAAGTAGAGAACGGGGAAGTTAAAGGTGTTGAGACAAACAATGGCTTCATTGAGGCTGATATTGTAATAAATGCTGCTGGTCTCTATGCTGATGAAATATCAAAGATGGCTGGAATTGATTACTTCGAAATTCATCCGAGAAAAGGTGAATACTGGATTTTTGATGAAGGAATTCCGGGTCCAAATCATGTTCTCTTTCCAACACCGACTCCAATAAGCAAAGGTGTTGTTGTCACAACTGAAATTTCTGGTCATCTAATGATTGGGCCAAACGCTCAAGATTTGCCTAAGGACTACAAGGATGACACAAGCACAACGAGGGGAGGTCTTGAAGAGGTCTGGCAAAAAGCTCAGGAAATCTGGCCGAATTTACCTCCGAGATGGAAGGTCATCAGGACTTTTGCTGGACTAAGACCAGAACCCACTGGAGGGGACTTTATAATTAAGGCTGAGGAAGAAGTTCAAGGCTTCATAAATGTTGCCGGAATCCGCTCGCCTGGCTTAACTTCAGCCCCAGCAATCGGATACGAAGTTAGGGACATAATTGAGAGAGATTTGGGAATCAAGCTTAAGGAAAAGGAGAAGTGGAACCCATATCGCAAGGAAATCACTCATTTCTTCATGCTTCAGCCCAATCAAATCAATGAACTCGTAAAGAAGAACCCAGCTTATGGCAGAATTGTCTGCCGCTGTAACAAAGTTAGCGAAGGAGACGTTTTGGAGGCAATTGAGAGAATGAAGTTCATTGGAGTTAAAACGCCAAGCGTTGATTCAGTTAAGTTCAGAACAAAAGCCACAACAGGAACTTGTCAAGGCTCATTCTGTAAGGTAGTGATAATCAATCTGCTGGCTAGAGAATATGGTATCCTTCCATGGAAAGTTACCCTCAAAGGTAAAGGCAGCGAGATTGGTATTGGGGATGTTAAAGTCCTCCTTAGGGGTGAGGCTCAATGAATTCAACTATACTCCAGTACGATGTTGTCGTTATTGGCGGTGGTCCAGCGGGTTTGGCTGCTGCTGTTAAAGCTAAAGAGTATGGATTAAATGTCCTTCTCCTCGATGAGAACGATTATCTGGGCGGAATTTTGCCGCAGTGCATTCATCCGGGCTTTGGAATTCACTATTTCAGGGAAGAGCTTACTGGACCAGAGTTCTCCCACAGATTCATGCAGAGGGTTAAGGATCTTAAGATTGACTACTTTGTGAAGGCAAGAGTTCTTGAGATTAAGAACTATTCAGACTTGGAAAAGATTGTGGTGTTCACTTCACCTGAAGGTGCTTTTGAGGTGTGGACTAAGGCAATTATCTACGCCACTGGAGCAAGGGAACGGCATGCATTTGAGATCGGCATTGTTGGAGATAGAGTGGCTGGGATTTATACGGCAGGAGAAGCTCAAACGCTCATGGACATTTACGGTGTAATGCCGGGAAAAGAGGTTGTGATAGTTGGCTCTGGAGATGTTGGCTTGATAATGGCTCGCCGCTTTGCACTTGAAGGAGCGAAAGTCAAAGCAGTGATTGAGCTGATGCCCTATCCTGGGGGTTTGGCGAGAAATGTAATGATTCTGAGGGACTTCAGCATTCCACTATACTTGAGTCATAAAGTTGTTGAGGTCAGAGGAAAGAAGAGAGTGGAGAAAGTTAAGGTCATGAAGGTTGATGAAAATCTAAGAGAAATTCCAGGAACTGAGTTCTGGATCAAATGCGACACCATGATAATTTCAGCCGGTTTAATTCCACAAGTGAAGCTCTTAACAGGCATAGGTGTTGAAATAGACCCGGCCACTGGAGGGCCTGTGGTTAATGACCTACTAGAAACCACAGTTCCAGGGATATTCGTTGCTGGGAATTCTTTGCTGATAAATGACTTGGTGGATTATGTTGCTGAGCAAGGTGAATTGGCTGCTTATGGAGCAAAGCTGTTCATTGAAAACGGGGGAATTCCAGCTGAAAAGTGGATAAAGCTTGAAAAAGGCAACAACATTCGCTTAGCTGTTCCTCACTACTTAAGCGGCAAGAGAGATGTTTACATTTATGCAAGAGTCAAAAAACCCATGGAAAATGTTGTACTTAACTTTCCAGAGATTGACAAGAAGATAAGGCTGCCTGTTGTAAGGCCCGCAGAGATGCTCAGAATTAGGCTTAGGAAAGAGGAGATAGCGAAAGCTAAGGACAAGATTACAATGGAGGTGATTCAGCAATGACAGTGGAGGTTTACAAGTTTACGTGCATCATTTGTCCCCTTAGCTGTGATATTGAAGTGGAAGTAGAGAACGGAGAGATTAAGGAAATCAAAGGCTACACATGTCCAAGAGGAAAAGAATGGGCTATCGAGGAGATTACAAATCCTAAACGTGTTGTCATGAGCGTAATTAAAGTCAAGAACGGCAACATGCCAACAGTTTCCGTAAAGACAACCAAGCCAATTCCGAAAACAAAGATTCCAGAACTCATGAAGCTTTTGGCGGAGATTGAAGTTGAAGCACCGATAAAAGTTGGACAGATAATTCTTGAAAATCCTCTCGGCTTGGATACAAAAATAGTTGCAACGAGGGAGGTTGAGAAAGTTTAGTTTTCTTTTTCCTTTGAAAATATTTCTTTGAATTTCCTATAGATTTCCTCAGAGAGCACTGAGGGTTCCTCTTCTGGAGCAAAACATCTGTAAAAGACTTTTATCTTCTCTTTGTTCCATGAATCTGCATCACATATGTGTGGACTTGTTCCCCATGTCCTTTTCTCATAGAGAATTTCTGCTGGTAGTTTATCTCTAACTCTAATTATTAGCGTTCTTTTTGTATGAGTGTACTTACCTTCTGAATCTTTCTCTGCAGTTATAATGCAGTATCCATCTTTCCATTCCGCTTTTGTAATGTTCCAAGAAGACAGCGCTTGTTTAACAAATTGGAGGGGATGAGTTAGGTATTCTCGGTATTCGCTGACATTAAAGACTTCTTTTGAAGAACTATCCTTGTATGGGTCATGAGAGTATTTGTAAACATAAATCTTGTCACCATCCTTTATCACCTCAATCACTGTCCATGAATGTTGTCTCCATGAGATACTCTGTTTGTAGTAGTCATAAGGACCACAGTTCAAATAACCATAAATAAAGTACGGCATAGTTCCCATTGGCCCCCACCATGTTTCCCCATGTATGATGTATTCGTATTTTGTCACGTTTTCAATAGAGGCTAGAACTGTTTCAGCGTTACATTCTGCTTTTGGCGCTTTCCTAGCTTTGTAAACAAAAGAGAAAGACAAAAGTGTTAGCAAGAAAATAAGTATGAGAAGTCTTTTCACCCTTTCGCACCTTTAAGCTCTTTAGCCCATTCTGGAAGCTTGTATTCATATGTGAACCTTATGGTGTATTCTCCAGTGGCACTAATTGTTTCGTTTGAGTACAGATAGGTAATCTTTGCATTGCTTTTCATAGTGAGCAAAAGAGGCCTTCCATTTTTGTCTACTAAGAGTACGCCAGCAATATTTTCCTTGACGAGCTTTCTCATCACATTGATATAATCTTGGACTGCAGTTGAATTTGGATATGATGCCATTATACTTGGTGTTGAGATGTATTGTTTAGAAAGAACAAAATGGATCTCATAGCTACTTCCTTGTTTCTTTATTCCAGTGATGTTAGCATCTGAGAGTATGTCTTTTACGTTTAATAACTCATCTCTGCTCTCAATGAACTTATTCAATATTTCCTCTTTCGTTAAACCTGGATAGTACTGTTCATATGTTTTGTATAAATCGCTGAGAGTGAATACCCATGTGCCGTTTTGCAGCTTCCCATTTTGGTTGGTTTCCATTCTCACATAATTCTTTGAGCCGTCAAAATACTGGAGCATTCTTGTTTTGTAAAGTCCGCCATCTGTGTAAGTAGCTTTGATCTCTAAAAGCTCAAAGAACTGCTTTTCTTTTCTCTTGATGCCAGAATATATATAGACTTCCCTTGTTAATGAAGGGTACTTCATTACCATCTTTTTCTCATATGTGTAAGTATCGACATTGTCAATTGCCTGCAAAATTGTTTCTTTGGTCAGCGGTTTTGAGCTCTGGAGGCATCCTGAAAAGCTTATGGCCAGAATAATTATAACAAGCAGTCCAAGGAGTTTCTTCATTTTTTCTCAACCTCACTAATCCACTCTGGGAGTTGGTATTTATAGATGACGGTTACGTTATATTCAACATACCGTTCCACTGTAACATTTGCTGCTAGGTATGTCTCGATAATTGATTTTTTCATTTCAAACTTCACAGGTAGAGAATCGTTATTAACCCACACAATGCTTACAATGTTCTCTGTAACATTCCTTCTTAGCATATTTATGTAATCCTGTATTACTTCAGAGTCCTCTGATTTTGTATCTAGAAATGTTGGAGCTTTCTCATAATATCTGACAAGCTCAAATGTAATTTTGTAAAACGTTCCATCATTTTCAATTGATGTTATAGTTGCGTTTTCCAGCATTTTCTTCAAATTAGCCAGTGTATCTCTGGTTTTTATCATTATCTCAATGAACTCTTCTTTGCTCATGTTTTTGGAGTATCTGCTCATATTTTTGTAAATTTCATCAATTGGAACTTTTCCCGTTCGGGTGGTATTTCTTTTCGAATCTTCAACTTTGAAATAAACATACGAGCCATCAAAATACTGCCACAGCTTAAAGGTGTAATTTTCATTTGTCATTTGGGTGAACTCAAAAAAGTGAAGAGTTTTTCTATCTATTCCAACAACGCCGTAGATATTGTAAGTTCTGTTCTGAGTGCTTCTTATTTCGCTAAACTCGTAGGTGTAAGCATTGACATTATTAAGTGCACTTAGAATTGAACTCTTTGTTGGCTGTTGGGCCTGTTGGATGCAACCAGAAGCAATGGCAAGTGCCAATAGACTCACCAACATAAGAACAGCAAGTTTCTTTTTCATGGCCTCACCAAAATATATTAAACTGCTGAGTTTGATAAGACTTTCGCTAGATAAAAGTAAACATGTTAAAGAGCCTCAAACTTCTGAAGGAATATTCTGAGGTCAGTCTTAAAAGGCTCTTGAGCTTTGGCTATTTTTTCTTCTAAGAGTTTTTTAAATTCTTTTTCATCGGCAGTCTTTTCTTTTAGCCCATTAATGGTCTCTTTCAGTTTATCAAAGTATTCCACGTAGGGTCTTGCTTCAAACAGGGCATCTTTAATTTTCTTTTCAAGCTCAGCCATACCTCCTCCCTCCTACAAACCAGTACCACCACTGCTTCTCTAGGTCTTCCTTCTGCCCGAGCATTACAAAGTATCTGATTAACGCCAAGTTCAGGAAGAGTAGCATTATGACGAGTATATAATACGCTGGAACAGCTATTGCAAGGAATGCATAGTAGTCCCATATGAAATGCAAGAAGATTGCAAGCGCAAAATAATTAGTTACGCTGTGGATTTTGCCTTCCGCCTTAAGTCCATATCCTACACCAACTATAGCACTCCACGTTGCGTGGGCTATTGGTGTTAAGAATGCCCTTGTTATAGTTGTTCCGACTCCATATCCAAGGCCGTATAGCAAATTCTCGGTGGCTGCAAAGCCTAATCCAGCAGCAACGCCATAAACAACGCCGTCCATTATTCCATCCATCTGGCCTGCTTTGTAGGGCCATCTAATTGCTAGAGCTTTTGCTGGCTCCTCTACAATGCCAGCAGTTAAAGCTAGATAGAATGCTGTCGCTGGGAAGATAGTGTAACCAAAGTTTACTCTCCCTGGAGTTAAAATGCTCTCAATTATGAAAGCGACTATAACCGAGAGAGTACCTCCGAGTATAAATGTTCCTATTACATATCTCTTTGGTTCTGGTTCGAATTTATCCTCATGATAAAAGTACCATAATAATGCCAATGCAGGAGCATAGGCGAAAAAGATTATTGTACTCAGCACATCCATGTTATCACCAAATTGAATTCTGCTTTTGGGCTCTTAAATTTTCCTAAGAACGTTTTTTAACTGGTTCACAGTACTGAAGTTTAGGAGTTCATCTTCTAAAGGTACTATGACTTTTGCATTTTCAATGTTAAATTTCAGAAGGAATGGGGAAACAATTTCCCTTAGAATGTCATTCCCATAAGCCCATGGAGTAAAGGCCGGTAGAACAATAAGCTCATCACTTAGCAGAAAGATTGGAACTTTAATCAATGCTCCAACTTCATCTCTAAGCCTAATTGCGGGATGTTCATGCCCTATTATGAACCTGTTCCCCTCAACAAGCTTATGTCCATGAACTATTTTCCAGCCGCTGATTTCAATCTCATCAACAACCTCAACTCCAAGCTCTTTAATCCATAATATCCCAATGTCATGATTACCTCTAATGACAACAATTTCCTTTACTAATGGAGAAATTTCCTCAAAAAATGCTCTTAACTCAAGATGCTCTCTCTTAAACGGAATAAATGAGTGCTTTAAATCGCCATTAATGATGAGTCTCTTTGGCTTTTCCTTCTGGAGCATGGCTCTTAATGAGCTTATCATTTCATGAAATGCTTTTGGCAGGTATGCTCCCTCTCTAGCCAAGCTTTCCTCATACCCCAAGTGCAAATCTGAGATAATAAGATTATTTCCTATTTTCAACGCCTTATTTGGGAGAGGCTGGGGTCTCATGATAAACAATAGATTGCTTCAATTTTTAAACCTATTGAATTTTGTTAGGTAAGCAAAACATTTTTAAGTTTGAACTCTGAATTGATATCAGGTGGGAAGTTTGGCATATATCGGATTTGCAAGGACACATTTTGGTCCCTACGAAACATATGAGAAGATTCTTGAAGAACTTAGAAAAAGAGGATTCAACATTTCTTTTTCCAAGCATCATTGGATGGGAGATGCTCCATTTGGTTTGATAATTGCAGATAGTGATAAAGGGAAAATAGCAGTTAGATGGGCGCTGGGGGATAGGTTTGAGCTTAAGCTGGAAGAAGTAAGCGATGAAGATTGGGATGAATTCATTGAGGACACTCTTGAGTATTTAAGCGGAGATTGAATTAAACTTATTGTTAAAGACGTTTGGTTTAGAAAATTCCTAAATCATTACTTTTTCTTTGCCAATTTGGTGGTTCTAATGAAGCCGATATACCCTGAAGAACTCAAATACGGGCAAAAACCAAAGATGGTTGTAGTTTCATGTAGCGACTCAAGGATTCCTGGTGGAATAGTCTTTTCAGATTGGAAATTTGTTCCCGGCCAATACTTTGAAATAAGAAACGCTAGAAACTGCTATCTCCTCTCAAAAGAGTCATTCTTCTATGCAGTGGCTCACTTAAAAGTTGAGGAAGTTGCAATCGTTGGACACAACAACTGTGGAATGATGAAAGCTTTGATAAAAGGTAAAGACGATGTTCCAGAGATTCAAAATGTGATAGACCTCATAATAGGGAAAGTTTTTGGAGGAGATCTTCCAACAGATGAAGTTGATGAGTTGGCGAAAGAAAACGTGCACAGGCAAATAGAGCTCTTGCTCGAGGAGCCTTTGGTCAAGGAAAGATATGAAAGCGGAGACTTAAAGCTCAAAGGCTACTACTATGATTTCAGCAAAGGTGTTCCAGAGCTTTATTTGATAAATGAAAACGGCAAGAAACTTAACGAGAAAGTTTTCTAAATTTTCCTTTCCTGCTTAATCCTTTCAATTACATCAAGTAAGCTCCACAAATCTCTGATCACATGAAGGTGGGGAGTCTGAGCTAAAATTTCCTCTTTCACGTATTTTGCAGTCATTGGGAAGTAATACCAAACATACTCTGTGTTCTCATCACCCCTTCCTATAAAGCGCCAAGGCTTATCATCAACCCAAATAAAAATTTCATCGCCATATTTTTCCCTTACAAGCCAAAAAGCTTCACAAAGACTTAACTCTTTTCCAAAGACTATTACATCATCAAACAACTCATAGAAACCGCTCACTCTAAGGCGATATTCCTTCATACCGTCTATAAAGTCCTCAGCGGAGAATGAGATAACGATATGTCCATCTTCCTTCAGCTTCTTTAGGAGCTCCTTTGCACTGTCAAGTTCTTTTGTAAGCTTTGCTCTTTCCTCAAACCACGTTCTAAAGAATTTTGCTTTGAAGATAAATGGCTGCTTTACTTTTCCACTGTGCTTTCCAAAGCTAGGCCTTTCAAGGTATTCCTCAATTTTTGTTAGGATCTTAGCCCAGAATCCTTTAAATGGGAGCCAGCGAAAGTGCTTTTCTAAAGCTTTTCTAAAGGCCTTTTCAATTACTGAATAGCTGTCAACTAATGTACCGTCGAAGTCAAATGCGACTATCATATTTCTCACCGCCTAACGTATCATCTCATTAGCCATTAAAAGCTTATCTGCAAACATAACACTCCAAGGTATCACAAAGCATATATTCTATTGACGACAAATATTTAGACGACCATCTAAAAGGTGATGCTTATGGGGAGGCAATATTTACCTAATCTGGCACATAAAGATGAAATGCTCAAGGAGATTGGATTTGGTAGTATTGATGAACTCTTTTCTGATGTTCCAAAGGAAGTAATGCACGAGTTCAATCTTCCAGAGGGAAAAAGCGAATACGAAGTTTTCTTTGAGATGAACCAAATTCTTGACAAAAACAAAACCGTCTTAGAGATGCCATCATTTTTAGGGGCTGGGACATACTTCCACTACGTTCCAGCGCATGTCAAGTACCTCATTGAGCGGAGCGAATTTTTAACAGCTTATACACCGTATCAGGCAGAGATCAGCCAAGGAATGCTCCAAGTACTCTTCGAGTACCAAAGCTTGATAGCGGAGCTTGTAGGTTTGGAGATTGTAAATGCCTCGATGTATGACTGGGGAACTGCTTTAGGTGAAGCAGCTTTAATGGCGGCAAGAGTTACCAAAAAGAATAAGTTCGTAGTTCCAAAGCACATAAGCCCAGAAAAGAAGAGGGTTCTTGAAACGTATGTCGCTGGAGCTGGAATGGAGATAGTTTATGTCGACTGGAACGAGAAAGGACAGATTGACTTAGAGAAGCTCAAAGAAAGCGTTGAAAATGCGGCAGGAGTTTACGTTGAGATGCCCAACTTCTTTGGGCTAATTGAAGAGAATATCGTTGAGATTGGTGAAATTGCTCACGATAACAAAGCTCTATTTGTTGTTGGGGTGGACCCAACAATTCTTGGGGTAGTTGAAGCTCCTGGCGAATTGGGTGCGGATGTTGTAATTGGTGAGGCAGCTTTCTTTGGAAACCCAATGAACTTCGGCGGCCCAAGGGCTGGAATTTTTGCAACAAGGAATGATAAGAAGCTTATTAGACAAATGCCAGGAAGAATAATTGGAATGACAAAAGACGCTGATGGAAAGAGAGCCTTCGTAATGACACTCCAAACAAGAGAGCAGCACATTAGAAGAGCAAAGGCAACATCAAACATCTGTTCAAACGAAGCTCTTGTAGCAGTTGCAGCAGCAATACACTTGGCATCACTTGGCCCTCAAGGTCTGAGGAGGCTTGGAGAAATAATCCTCAAGAACACTGCATACTTCAAGAAGAGAATAAGCGAAGTTGCTGAGCTGCCTTTTGACGGAATCAACTTCAAAGATGTTCTTGTGCAGTTTGAGGTGCCTTATGATGTAATTCATGAGCGCTTATTAGGAAAGAATATTCATGGCGGTTATTACATCAAGCCACACTTCCCAGAGCTTGGCGAGAGTGCGTTATTTGCAGTAACTGAAACAACAAGAAAAGAATGGATTGAGAGCCTTATAGTTGCGTTGAAAGAAATAATAGCCGAGGCCGGGCTGTGAGGTGATGAAAATGTACAGACAAGCTAAATGGGATGAACCCTTGATATTTGAGCTCTCAAAGCCTGGAAGAGTTGGATTCTCACTTCCAGATCCGATTGAAGATGTTGAAGTTAATATCCCCGAAAAGCTCAAGAGAAAGAAGCTTGAGCTCCCAGAGCTGAGCGAACCTGAGGTTGTCAGACACTATACAAGATTGAGCGAGATGAATTATGGCGTTGACAGTGGGATGTATCCTCTTGGCTCTTGTACAATGAAATACAACCCAAAGATAAATGAGGAAATTGCTGGGCACCCAAAGGTTGCATTCATACACCCATATCAAGATGAAAGAACAGTCCAAGGAGCTTTGCAAATAATGTGGGAGCTTGAACAGTGGCTTAAGGAAATCACGGGCATGGACAGGTTTACTTTACAGCCAGCTGCTGGAGCTAACGGCGAGTTTACGGGTGTGATGATTATTAGGGCTTATCACCTCGACCGCGGCGAAACTCGGAGGAATGAGATGATTGTTCCGGACTCAGCTCACGGAACAAATCCAGCATCAGCGGCAATGGCTGGCTTCAAGGTCATTGAAATTCCATCAAATGAGCAAGGAATGGTTGATTTAGAAGCTTTGGAGAATGCTGTAAGCGAAAAGACGGCTGGATTGATGCTCACAAACCCAAACACTCTCGGTATTTTTGAGGAAGACATCTTGGAGATCGCAAAGATTGTCCATAAAGCTGGAGGATTGCTTTACTATGACGGAGCAAACTTAAACGGTATTCTCGGAAAAGTCAGACCTGGAGACATGGGTTTTGATGTTATTCACGTCAATTTGCACAAGACCTTCTCAACTCCTCATGGCGGCGGAGGGCCAGGAGCTGGGCCTGTTGGTGTCAAAGACTTCCTGAAGGACTACCTCCCGGTGCCGGTTGTTGAATACGACGAAGAGAACAACCGTTATTATCTAAACTATGATCTACCGAAGAGTATTGGAAAAGTGGAGGAATTTTACGGGAACTTTGCCGTTTTGGTTAGGGCATTGACGTATCTAAAGATAATGGGCAAAAGTGGACTTAAAGCTGTAAGCGAGATTGCTGTTCTCAATGCCAACTATCTAACGCAGAAACTCAAAGGGACGAGAGGTTATGAGTTGCCTCACAAGGAGCTTAGAAAGCACGAAGTTGTGTTTAGTGCTGAACCTATGAAGAAGGAGACTGGAGTTAAAGCCCTTGATGTGGCCAAGAGATTGCTTGACCATGGCTTACATGCGCCAACAATTTACTTCCCACTCATCGTGCATGAGGCTTTGATGATTGAGCCAACCGAAACGGTGACCAAGGAAGATATTGACTACTACGTTGAAGTTCTCAAGAAGATTAGCGAGGAGGCTTATAATAATCCTGAATTAGTTAAGAGCGCTCCGCACAATACAGCGGTTAGAAGAGTTGACGATGTTTTGGCAGCAAAAAGGCCGATAATTACGTGGAGAATGTACAAGCAGCTTAAAGAGAAGGGAGAGATTGATATTTAATGTTTTTATTTTCTTTTAGAATTTTCCTATTTTGGTATCTTGTGCTTCCTTTGATATTAATGAGCAGTTATTCAAGCCCTCTGATGGTCTGAGAAATGGCGTATTTTACAAGTAGCTAATATTTGAGTAGTCATGTGTTTGAGAAAAGTACAGGAAATTACAGGAAATTTACTGGTGGGCCCGCGGGGCTTTGAACCCCGGACCACGCGGTTATGAGCCGCGCGCTCTGACCAGGCTGAGCTACGGGCCCACAAAAGTGTTGGCGCCGCCGCCCCGACTCGAACGGGGGACCACGCGGTTAACAGCCGCGCGCTCTACCGACTAAGCTACGGCGGCACAGCCCAATGATAGAGATACGAGGAGGATTTATAAAGATTACGGTATCCCACATGACGTTCCTCCTGTGAGATTTTTTAGCAGGGTTGGACTATGTGGGAGTTGAAATTCATCATCTGAGAGCTTTTATGAGATGGCTTTCCACTCTGCCTAACAAACAGCTCATAGAGACGGTGGAAGTAAGCAAGCCAGAATAAAAGTTGGTTATGTGTCCGAGGAAACCGGGAAGGGAAAGTACTAACTAGTCTAGTCATATTTATGGTGACTGGTGTAGAATAAAGCTAATTCATGGAGTTGTTAATACATTGATGTTAATTATCTAGCAAAATTCTTATAAAGCTTTACAATGATGTAAAACTTAGGTGATGCCCATGGACTTTGGGCTCTTTATGGAAAAGTATGGATACAAAATTCTGCTAGTACTTTTAGCCTTGTGTATATTTGCTCCAGTAGTTGCTATTTTTGGAGGGCTCTTGGCCAGAATAGGAGGGAAATTTGGAGTTTTGTGTGGGGCTATACTATTAATTGGGGCAATAGTAGCTTCCATGACTTCTCGGAGGAAAGTTGATGCTCAAGGCGAAACATGCAGAAAGAATTTGACAAAAGAGTATTAGTTCCGAAGTCATTTTGTTTTCATTCTTTAGATTCATCCTTAGAGGGCTCCTTATAATTATTAGCGAAAACTTTATATATCTACCAAAACTTTTCTTCATTCGGTGCCCCGGTGGCTCAGCCTGGGAGAGCGGCGGACTTGTAATCCGCAGGTCCCGGGTTCAAATCCCGGCCGGGGCTCCAACCTTCGGCATGGGGCCGTGGGGTAGCTTGGTCTATCCTGCCGGCTTTGGGAGCCGGCGACCCGAGTTCAAATCTCGGCGGCCCCACCATAGCTTTTTGGGATTTAATGCCCCGGTGGCTCAGCCTGGTGGAGCGGCCGCTTGGTAAGCGGCAGGTCGCGGGTTCAAACCCCGCCCGGGGCTCCATTCTATCAATTTCTACAAGATAAAAAATTCGACAGTGTCCAAAGTTCAAATGTTCATTTTTGTACATCAATGTGGGTTTTCGGCTATAAAAACCCTTCTTAAACTTTACGTAAGGAATATAAACCCTATCCCCGATTTATCTCACGAAAAGCTTATATACCCAAAGCGAAAGCTGGAGGTAGTGAGAGATTATACTTTCTAAAAATTCTAAGGGGGCAATTCTCGGTGGCGGCGAAAAAGGAGTTTAATATATTTGATCATGAATTAGTTCCTGAGCACAGAGTATTAAGCGAGGAGGAGAAAGAGGAACTGCTTAAAAAGTACAGGATAAAGATTTCTCAGCTACCTCAGATAAAAGCTAAAGACCCAGTTGTTGTTGCCCTTGGGGCTAAGCCGGGGGATATTATTGAAATCAAAAGAAAAAGCCCGACTGCGGGTGTTTACTATTACTATAGAATTGTTGTTGAGGATTGAATTCTTGAGGTGAGAACATGAGAGGTCCAACTGTTGTTGAGGTTACTCCGGATGACCTTTGGAGTGTTATGGAAAGCTATTGGAATGAAAAGGGGCTTGTTAGACAGCATCTTGATTCTTATAACGCCTTCATAGAGCATGGAATGCAAGAAGTCATCAATGAATTTGGCGGCATAAAACCAGATATTCCAAACTTTGAGGTGAAATTTGGAAAGATTAGGCTTGGAGAGCCAGAATTCCAGGAGGCACAAGGCCAAAGAAAGCCACTTTATCCAATGGACGCTCGTATAAGAAACCTCACTTATGCTGCTCCAATATACCTTGAAATGATTCCAGTTGTTAACGGCATTGAGCAGGAACCTGTTGAGGTCAGGATTGGTGAACTTCCGATAATGCTCAAGTCAAAGGCATGCAGACTCTACGGGAAGAGCCAGGAGGAGTTAATAAAGCTTGGAGAGGATCCAAAAGATCCAGGTGGTTACTTTATTATCAATGGTTCGGAGAGAGTTATTGTTTCTATTGAGGATTTGGCACCAAATAGAACTCTAGTTGAGAAGGATGAAAGACAAGAAAAGGTTATTGCAAAGTGTTTTTCATATAGACACGGTTATAGGGCTCTAATTGCTGTGGAGAGAAGAAAAGACGGCTTGCTTTACGTTTCTATACCCAACGTTCCTGGTGTCGTTAAGTTCGTTTATGTGATGAGAGCTCTTGGTCTTGAGAGTGATAAGGAAATCGTTGATGCAATAAGCGATGATCCAAGAATCCAGCAGGTTCTCTTCGACAACCTTGAAGATGCAAGTGACATCCAGACTCAAGAAGAAGCTTTAGACCACATTGGCAAGAAAGCCCTTCCAGGCCAGCCAAGAGAGTACCGCTTAAGGAGAGCGGAGTCAATAATTGACAATAATCTGTTGCCCCACATGGGAGTTAGACCAGAGGATAGGATTAAGAAAGCATATTATCTTGGTATGATGGCTTTGAAGGTTCTGGAGCTTTCACTTGGTCTGAGAGGAGAAGATGACAAAGACCACTATGCAAACAAGAGGTTGAGGCTTGCTGGAGATCTGCTTAGAGATCTCTTCAGAGTTGCATTTAGTCAGCTCGTTAAGGATATGCAGTATCAGTTAACTAAGACGTATCAAAGAAAAGGTGAGAAGTACGTTTTTGAGAACGTTCAAAGATTTGTGAGGAATTCTGTGAGACCAGACGTTCTTACAGAGAGAATTGAGCATGCATTAGCCACTGGTGCTTGGCCAGGAGGAAGAACTGGTGTTAGCCAGCTCTTGGATAGAACAAACTACATGTCAACACTCTCACACTTGAGAAGAGTTACCTCACCTCTGAGCAGAGACCAGCCGCACTTCGAAGCAAGAGACTTGCACGGAACCCACTGGGGAAGAATTTGTCCAACTGAAACGCCGGAAGGTCCAAACTGTGGTCTTGTCAAGAACTTAGCATTGATGGCCCAGATTACAACTGCTATCCCAGAGGAAGAGGTTCTTAAGTACCTGAGGAAGCTCGGTATTGTTTCAATTGAAGAGAGGAGGCCAAACCCACAGGTCTGGAGAGTCTATTTGAACGGTGTCCTTATTGGAACAGTTGAGGATGGCATAGCTTTGGTAAACAGGATTAAAGCTGACAGAAGGGCTGGTAAGATTAGTGATGTCATAAACGTTGCATATTATGATGATGTTAAGGAAGTTTACATAAACAGCGATGATGGTAGAGTGAGAAGACCCCTTATTGTCGTTGAAAATGGTATTCCAAAGCTTACAAAGGAGCACGTTGAAGGAATAAAGAATGGAACACTAACATGGAGCGATCTCATTAAAATGGGTGTCATTGAGTACCTCGATGCAGAGGAAGAGGAGAACGCCTACGTTGCAACTTGGCCATGGGAAGTCACAAAGGAGCACACCCACCTTGAGCTCATGCCTGCTGCAATCCTTGGTATTCCGGCATCACTCGTTCCCTATCCAGAGCACAATGCAGCTCCAAGAAACACTTACGGAGCAGGTATGGCTAAGCAGAGCTTAGGCTTAGGATGGGCTAACTTCAGAATCAGAGTTGACACCAGAGGGCACCTCTTGCACTATCCGCAGATTCCGCTTGTTAACTCAAGAATAATGAAGGCTGTCGGTTTTGAAGAGAGACCTGCTGGTCAGAACTTTGTTGTTGCTGTCCTCAGCTATCAGGGTTACAACATGGAAGACGCTATTGTAATCAATAAGGCATCAATTGAGAGAGGATTAGCGAGATCAACATTCTTCAGAACATACGAGGCTGAGGAAAAGAAGTATCTCGGTGGTCAGACAGATAAGTTTGAAATTCCAGATCCAACTGTTAGGGGATACAGAGGAGAAAAGTACTACAGGCATCTTGATGAGGATGGTATAATCTTCCCAGAATCAAAGGTCAACGGTAAAGATGTCCTTGTCGGTAGAACTTCACCACCAAGATTCCTTGAAGAGCAGAGCGGATTAGGTGGAATAATTCTCCAAGAGAGGAGAGAGACTAGTGTTGCCGTAAGGCCGAGTGAGAAGGGTGTTGTTGACAAGGTCATAATTACTGAGACTGGCGATGGAACTAAGCTCGTTAAAGTTACCGTTAGAGACCTCAGAATTCCGGAGCTTGGAGATAAGTTCGCAAGCAGACATGGACAGAAGGGTGTTATAGGCTTAATCGTTCCACAAGAGGACATGCCATGGACAGAGAGCGGAATAGTTCCAGATTTAATAGTTAACCCACACGGTATTCCATCTCGTATGACTGTCGGACAGCTCATTGAAGCAATTGGTGGAAAAGTTGCATCACTTAAGGGAAGAAGAATTGATGGAACAGCATTCATTGGAGAGCCAGAAGAAAAACTTAGAAAAGAACTCGAAGAGCTTGGCTTCAAACACAGCGGGAGAGAAATCATGTATGATGGAATTACTGGAAGAAGATTGGAGGCAGACATCTTTATCGGTGTCATCTATTACCAGAGGCTTCACCACATGGTTGCCGATAAAATGCACGCTCGTTCAAGAGGTCCAGTGCAAGTCCTTACAAAGCAACCAACTGAAGGCAGAGCAAGGGAAGGTGGTCTTAGATTCGGTGAAATGGAAAGAGACGTTCTCATTGGACACGGTGCTGCAATGCTCCTTGTAGAGCGTCTTCTTGAGGAGAGTGATAAGACAGAGGTCTGGGTCTGTGAAAACTGTGGACATCTAGCGTTAGAAGACAAGAGAAGAGGGCAGATATACTGTCCAGTATGTGGAGAAACTGAAAAGATAAGCAAAGTTGAGATGAGCTATGCATTTAAGCTGTTGTTGGACGAGCTTAAGGCTATGGTAATAAGACCTGCTTTGAGATTAAAGGAGAGGGTGTGAGAGCGATGCAGTCAATTAAAAAGGTTATCGGTTCAATTGAGTTTGGTGTTCTTTCCCCTCAAGAAATTAGAAAGATGAGTGCTGCAGAGATAACTGTCCCAGACACTTACGATGACGACGGTTATCCAATAGAAGGAGGACTAATGGACAAGCGTTTGGGCGTTATTGACCCAGGTTTGAGATGTGAAACATGTGGTGCTAGATACGGCGAGTGTCCCGGTCACTTTGGACACATTGAGCTCGCTCGTCCAGTAATTCACGTTGGATTCGCTAAGACAATCTACCGCATCTTGGAAAGTACTTGTAGAGAATGTGGAAGAATAAAGCTTACTGATGAAGAAATTGAGGAATACATGAAGAAGTTTGAACTGGTTGGTGACAGAAAGAAGACAAAAGACAAGCTCATCAAGGAGATTCACAAGAAAGCTAAGGAGAGAATGGTCTGTCCGCACTGTGGTGCTCCTCAGTTCCCATTGAAGTTTGAGAGACCAACAATCTACTGGGAAATCAGAAAGGATGAGCAAGGAAACGAATATAGGCACAGAATGATGCCCACTGAAGTGAGAGATAGACTTGAGAAGATACCTGACAAGGATTTGCCTCTTCTCGGTCTTCATCCCGAAAAATCTCGTCCGGAATGGATGGTTCTCACGGTTCTGCCTGTTCCTCCTGTCACTGTCAGGCCTTCTATCACATTAGAGAGCGGTATAAGAGCTGAGGACGATTTGACTCACAAGCTCGTTGATATCATCAGAATCAACAACAGACTTAAGACAAACATTGAAGCTGGTGCACCACAGCTGATTATTGAAGACCTTTGGGATCTCTTGCAGTATCACGTTACCACTTATATCAACAACGAAACCTCAGGTGTTCCAGCGGCAAAGCACAAGAGCGGACGTCCATTGAAAACACTAGCACAGAGATTGAAAGGTAAGGAAGGAAGATTCAGAGGAAATCTCAGCGGTAAGCGTGTTAACTTCTCGGCACGTACAGTTATTTCTCCAGACCCAATGCTCAGCATTAACGAGGTCGGTGTTCCAATAGAGATTGCGATGGAATTGACAGTTCCAGAGAAAGTTACGGACTTCAATCTTGAGAAGCTCAGAAAGATGGTTCTCAATGGTCCAGAAAAGTATCCTGGAGCGAACTATGTAATTGACCCGCAGGGGAGAAGAATTAGACTCATGGAAAGCAATAGAGAGACAATTGCAGATATGCTTGACATAGGATGGACAGTAGAGAGACATTTAATGGATGGAGATATAGTTCTCTTCAACAGACAGCCATCTCTGCACAGAATGTCTATTATGGCTCACCGTGTTAGAGTAATGCCTTACAAAACTTTCCGCCTCAACTTGGCAGTCTGTCCACCGTATAACGCTGATTTCGATGGAGATGAAATGAATCTCCACGTTCCACAAACAGAAGAGGCACAAGCTGAGGCAAGGATTTTGATGGAAGTTCAGAACCACATCATCTCACCAAGGTATGGTGGTCCAATTATCGGTGGGATTCAAGATCACATCTCTGGTGGATACCTGCTTACAAGGGAGGGTGCATACTTCACAAGAATTGAAGTCGAGCAGATGCTCATGTTTGCTGGCATTGATGTTAGCAAGCTTCCAGAGCCAGATAAAGTTGAGAATGGCATTGAATACTGGAGCGGAAAGACTATATTCTCTCTCCTCCTTCCAGAGAATCTGATACTGTGGTATGAGAACAAGCTTGGAGCAAATGAGAGCAAAAAGAGGAAGATCTTGGAAGCACTGGATAAGTTGTTCCTTGAAAAGAAGGAAGAAGTCATAGAAGAAATTAAAAGAAACTCTGACGACGGTTTTGTTGTCATAATCGATGGCAAGCTTTTAAGCGGTGCAATTGACAAGAAGGCTTACGGTAGAGAGGACGGTAAAATTCTCGATATTATTGTGCGTGAATACGGGGTTGAGAGAGCGAGGCAGTTCCTTGATCAAGTTACAAAGCTTGCAATTTGGGTGATAACACACAAAGGTTTCACAACAGCAATTGATGATGAGGACCTGCCAGAGGAAGCAATGGACAGGATTAAAGAAATCATTAGAGAGGCAGAAGAAAGAGTAAAGAGGCTCATTGAGGCTTACAAGGCTGGAGAACTTGAACCATTGCCCGGTAAAACCCTTGAAGAAACATTGGAGAGCAAAATCATGGCAGTTCTTGCTGAGGCAAGAGACAATGCGGGTAAAGTTGCTGAGCAGTACCTCGGTATGAATAACTTCGCAGTTATCATGGCAAAAACCGGTGCAAGAGGTAAGATACTCAACATCACCCAGATGGCAGCTTTGCTTGGTCAGCAGTCAATTAGAGGTAAGCGTTTATACAGAGGTTACAGAGGAAGAGTTCTAAGCCACTTTAAGCCTGGAGACTTAGGTGCAAGAGCTAGAGGATTCGTTATCAATTCATATAAGAGCGGATTAACACCACAGGAATACTTCTTCCACGCAATGGGTGGTAGAGAAGGGCTGGTTGATACAGCAGTTAGAACAGCCCAGAGCGGTTACATGCAGCGTAGACTAATCAACGCACTCCAAGACCTTAAAGTTGACTATGATGGAACAGTCAGAGATCCAACTGGAATAATCGTCCAGTTCCGCTATGGTGAGGATGGTGTTGACCCAATGAAGAGCTGGCAAGGAAAGACGGTTGACATTGATAGAGTTATTGTGAGGTCTCTAATTAAATTGAGAGCAAACAGTAAGAGGTGATTTGGATGGTAGCCCCTTCTACTATTAAATCCTTAATTGAGAAAAATGCTGCTCATCTTCCTGAGAAGACCAAGGAGGAACTTTACGAGAAGCTTGTGAAGTACAATGAAAAGTACAAGCTCAAGAAAAAGGAAGTTGAGGCGATTATAGAGGAAGTTGTTAAGGAATATGAAAATGCTGTAGTCGAGCCTGGTGAAGCAATTGGAACTGTTGCTGCTCAGTCCATCGGTGAGCCTTCAACACAGATGACTCTCAACACTTTCCACTATGCTGGTGTCGCTGAGATTAACGTTACCCTTGGTCTGCCGAGAATTATTGAGATTGTTGATGCTAGAAAAAATCCCTCAACACCAATCATGACAGTTTATTTAGATGAAGAGCATCGCTATGATAGGGAAAAAGCATTAGAAGTTGCAAGGAGAATTGAAGGTACAACTTTGGTGAATTTAGCCCAGTCAATGACAATTGATATTCTTAACATGGAGTTTATTGTGGAAATCAATCCAGAGCGTTTAGAGAGAAGCGGTTTAACAATGGAAAAGATCAAAAAGAAGCTTGAGAGTTCATTCAAGACCGCAGAATTTGAAGTTGATGGATACACACTTATAGTGAGGCCCAAGAAAGCAGAGAAGCTTTCCGACCTAAGAAGGATCGCCGAAAAGGTTAAAAGCCATCGCTTAAAAGGTCTCTCAGGCGTTGGAAAAACCATAATCCGCAAAGAGGGCGATGAGTACGTGATCTACACAGAGGGCTCAAACTTTAAGCAAGTGCTGAAAGTTCCGGGCGTTGATCCAACAAGAACAAGAACAAACAACATCCACGAAATTGCAGAGGTTTTAGGAATTGAGGCAGCAAGAAATGCAATCATTGAAGAAATCGTAAAGACCATGCAGGAGCAGGGTCTTGAAGTTGATGTGAGACATATTATGCTCGTCGCTGATATAATGACACTTGATGGTGTTGTAAGGCCTATAGGAAGGCATGGTGTGGTTGGTGCGAAAGCGAGCGTATTGGCAAGAGCAGCTTTCGAGATTACCGTTCAGCATCTGTTTGAAGCCGCTGAAAGGGGAGAAGTTGATCCCCTTAACGGTGTCGTTGAAAATGTCCTCATTGGACAGCCTGTTCCAGTCGGAACAGGCATAGTTAGACTAGCTATGAGATTACCACTAAAACCAATAGAGAATGAGTAAGGAGGTGTGATTTATGGATATAGCATTTGAGCTTAGGAAGGCTCTTGAGACGGGGAAAGTTGTCATTGGTTCAAACAAAACTGTAAAATTAGCTAAGATTGGTGGCGCAAAGCTCATCATTGTTGCAAAGAACGCACCAAAGGAGGTTAAGGACGATATCTACTACTATGCCAAGCTCAGCAACATTCCAGTTTATGAGTACGAGGGAACAAGCGTTGACCTTGGAACGCTCTTGGGTAAGCCATTCGTAGTAGCATCTTTAGCCATAGTTGACCCAGGAGAAAGCAACATTTTAGCCTTAGCTGGGGGTAAGCAGTGATGCCCCTGAAGTTAAACACAGACCAAATCAAATATATTGCCCTCTTTGAGAGCTTTACAGGAGCTACAGTGCTTGACTGCATCATTGATCAGGACAGAAACCGCTTAATCTATGTCATAAAGAAGGGTGAAATGGGATTAGCTTTAGGAAAGAGAGGGATGAACGTTAGAAGAATACAGAACATGCTCGGGAAAGAGATTAACCTTATCGAGCATTCAGAGAACCCAGAGGAATTCCTTAGGAACATTTATAAAACGATGGGCGTAAGAGTTAAAAAAGTCCACATAACTGAAAAGAAGGATGGTAAGAAGGTTGCCCTCCTCGATGTCAATCAAAGGGATAAACCGAGGGCAATCGGCAGGGGAGGTCATAACATAAATCTTGTTAAGGAGTTAATGGAGAGACATCATGGGGTTGAAGATGTTGTTATAATTTGAGGTGATGATCATGCCTGGAAAGAAAGCTCCCTATGGGGAATTCGCTGGAAGAAAGCTCAAGCTCAAGAGAAAGAAGTTCAGATGGAGTGATATAAGATTCAAGAGAAGAGTCCTCAGACTCAAGGAAAAGAGCGACCCACTTGAAGGTGCCCCACAAGCAAGAGGAATTGTTCTTGAAAAGATCGCTGTAGAGGCAAAACAGCCAAACTCTGGAATGAGAAAAGCTGTGAGAGTTCAGCTCATCAAGAACGGTAAGGTCGTTACAGCCTTCTGTCCTGGTGATGGAGCTATCAATCACATTGACGAGCACGATGAGGTTATCATCGAGGGTATCGGTGGTCCAAAGGGTGGTTCAATGGGTGACATTCCAGGAATTAGATACAAGGTCGTTAAGGTCAACAGAGTTTCACTCAAGGAATTAGTTAAAGGTAGAAAGGAGAAGCCAAGAAGGTGATGTTCATGGCAAAGCCATTGCAAGAGAGATTTTTCATTCCAAAGGACTTAAAGGTCTTTGGAAAGTGGAGCACTGAGGATGTCGTTGTAAACGATCCATCACTCAAGCCATACATCAACCTTGAGCCACGCTTGTTGCCTCACACTCACGGAAGACATGCAAAGAAACCCTTTGGAAAGGCTAATGTTCACATTGTTGAGAGACTCATCAACAAGGTTATGAGAAGCGGTGCATCAAGCTACAAAGTTGCTGGACACTTCATGAGAAGAGAACACCGTTCATTGATGAGCAAGAAGATGAAGGCTTATGAGGTCGTCAAAGAAGCCTTTGAGATCATTGAGAAGAGAACAAAGCAGAACCCAATCCAAGTTCTCATCAGAGCAATTGAGAACTCAGCTCCAAGAGAAGACACAACAACAGTCATGTTTGGTGGTATAAGGTATCACGTCGCCGTTGATATCTCACCATTGAGAAGGCTTGACGTTGCTCTTAGAAATATTGCCCTGGGAGCATCAGCAAAGTGCTACAGAAATAAGATGAGCTATGCCGAGGCACTTGCAGAGGAAATCATTGCAGCTGCCAACAAGGATACAAAAAGCTACGCTTACAGCAAGAAGGAAGAGATCGAGAGAATTGCACAGTCCTCAAGGTGAGGACTGTTTTTATTCCCCCACTTTTCTATATCATTTGTCTTAAATCCATGAGATGTAGTGTTTGAGGATATTATGTTAGGAGACTTTTCCCAACCATTTCTTTGGGCTTCTTAATTCCGAAGAAATCCAAAACCGTTGGAGCTATGTCCATCAAGCTGGCATTTTTGAGATTGGTGTTCTCAAATCCCCATAAAATTAATGGAACTTTCACAACTTGTTTATTCATTGAACCGTGCATGCCCTTAACCCAGTAACTTGTCCCCTTGATGCCTTTACACTTCGCATGGCTGCAGAACCAGTATCCCTCTTTAGCTGAAACTATTAGCTCTCCACTGTTCGGCGTGTTTAAGTGAGGTAAATCCTCCCTGAAAAAGACGTGCTTAACTCCCGGTGCTTTTAGTAAAACTTGATGAGCTTCTTCAGCTTGGTTTGGGTCTTTTAAATAAATATGAACTCCTCCTCCTGATGAAACACGGAGTGTTTCAATGCCATGCTTCCTCAAATAAGTCTTGAGATTTACCCAAGTGTGAACGTTCTCCTGCCCGTGGTCTGCAAAGATGATAAAAGCATATTCATCTTTTAAATGCTCCCAAATCAGCTTGAGCATTTCGTCAACTGTTTTTACAGCCTTTAAAGTTTCTTTGCTCTCAACACCGTAATCGTGCTGCATTCCATCAATTGAGCAGAAGTGAATCAGCAATAGATCGGGTTTGCATTCCTCATACAAATACAGAGCTGACTGTGCAACCCACACGTCTTTCCTCCAATCTCTTCCATGCTGTCTGTAAAGCTTGTCATCACTGAAGAACGGTGGGAAAATCCTCACGTGAGTTCCGCTGAAAGGTGGCATTGTGTAGCCACTAACAGAAGCGCTTCTTATTCCTTTTTCCCTAAGAATATCAATAATTGTTCTTGCCTTTATCACTTTGTGGGGATTGAAGGCGACCTCATAATCGTAGAAGTTTATCTTTCTGTCAGCTAACCTGTCATAGTATCCATTCTCAACAACACCGTGATCTTTTGGATAAACACCAGTCATCACAGAGGTGTGGACTAAGTCAGTAAGAGTGGGGAAGATGGAGTCGACTACCTCAAAGGAGCCTTCTTCAATCAAAGTCTGGAGGAAGGGCATGTGCTTAAGATTATAAACTCCATTCCCATCGAGACTTATTAAAGCAAGCTTTTCTCTCATGAAAGCACCCCAGTTAGCTGTCAGCCTGACGTGCAGTCATCACCACTCAGACCTAGCGAACTTCATCATCTATGAGTTTCTAGGCATCATAAAATTAAAAGTTTTTCAAAAATTCATCAAGTGTCATCTGTTTCTTCCGCATCTTTAAAAGCCAGCTTTTCTCAAGATATTTCTCAAGAGGATGTTCTAAAAGCTTTCTGATTTCGTTCAAAGCTTCCTGCAGTGTGTTGAATCTCCCGATTGGGTTTTCTAATGCCTTCTTAACTCCTAGTCTAATCTGCCATACTCCAACGGGAGCATAATATTTTGGTGTAACCTCTCTGAACACTAAAATCCTCGCTTGTCTTCTTCTATTCCTTAGGAATTCAAGGACACTTAAACGGGCTGCATAATATGCACCGGTTGTTTCCTCAGCATAGCCTTTAATGCCTCTCCAATCTTCATAGTCATGAATCACTTGGGGCTCTTCACTTCCAAACAGCGAGCCCTTAAGCCACACCTCTAAGAGCTCAAATGCATAACTCTCTGGCATCAAAAGTACAACATATCTGTTTCCAAGGAATTCGTAGAAGTAAAGCTCGAACTCGTTTATTGTGTCATATTTTAGAATTTCCCTTCTCAAGTATTTTCCGATAGTGTCTTGAACTGCTGTAATGCTCCATCTCGTCGGTACAAGCTTTTTGCTAATCCCTAATAAACCAGCTGAGAGCAGTCGTATAATGTAATACTCGTCAAATCCCCAATTATATAACCCCATAATGGCTTCTTCAGCCTTCAGTTCATCGTTTACGACATAGTCAGTCTTTCTTGGTATTTTTGGGTTTTCTGTAAGTTCAAAGTCTAAGAGTTCAGCTTTTGGGCCGATTGGTGGAGCAAATTCATTTGGCAGAACTTTTAAAATCGGCTTCTTCTTGAGGAGAATTTCACTATCTACTGGTCTTATTGACATTGCTAGTTCTTGAATTTCGCTCAGAATTCGCTGGCTTTTGCTAACTTTTACATCAGCTTTTGTTTCCCCCATAACCAAAAGCGAGCGGTATTTTAGAATGTCATTTATCGTTTTGTTCTCCCATTTAAGAGGATTATCAAGGTAAGAAGTATTTCCTTCAATTGGCGGCACAAGAGGACCAATTCTAACCTTTGGATATCCAAATTCCCCAACGAATATGCTTGGAGGTGAAGAACCAAAAATTTCTCGTCTGTTTATAATTCTCTCGACACTCTTGACTACTCTAAATCTCTCAAGAATTGGACATGTAGGCCTGCCACAGAGCAGTTTACGACCTTTGCACAATGCACATAGCTTTGAGTTGAAGAGTTGCATCATTATCTAGTTTGGGCACTGGTATTTATAGTTGCCTCCTCCAAAAAGCTTAAATACCCACTGCCTATGAGTAATAACCGTGCCGCGGTAGCCTAGCCTGGTAGGGCGCCGGCCTGCTAAGCCGGTGGGCGTGGTCCCTCCGGGGTTCAAATCCCCGCCGCGGCGCCAGCCTTACTTCTCTGGGTCAAATGCCGGGATAGCCTAGAGGTGAGGCGGGGGACTGCAGATCCCCTTTACGGGGGTTCGAATCCCCCTCCCGGCTCCATACAAACTTTTCTGACGAAAAGTTTGATCAAAGTTTGTTTATCTTTTTCTAAGTGCTTTTCCTAGAGTGGATTTTTCTCTAGATTAGCACATTTTTAGTGTTTCACTAAAAAAGCATCCTACGAACGCAAGAAGAAAAGGGACTGCTTAAAAATGTTGCTCTTTAAGTAAAATCATGTTGTATTGACAATTCTAGAAAGATAAACAATCTTCCTTAACTTTTTCCACTTATTTCTTCAAGGGGAAAGATGTTAAATTACCTTTAAACTAGATCCAGTTAAAGGCAACAGTACTTTTGAGTCCTTTTCAAATTCATCTCTCTCAAGAAGTTTTTTAAATGCAGCAAAGACGACTGCAGAAGTTGGTTCAACTAAAAAGCCCATTGAGATAAGATCACTAATAGCTTTGTCTATTTCTCTATCTCCTACGGATATACAGAATCCCTTAGTTTCTTTTAGAGCTTTGAGCATTTGCTCTTTTCTCGGAGGCTCCGGAATCGCTATCCCCTCTGCAAGCTTGCTTTTCCTTTTGCTTCGTTTGCACAGGCTTTCATAACCTTCAGCTTGAACCGCAATTAGCTTCGGCATTTTAACTTTTCCAAAATTGTTGAGTTCTTTAAATCCTTTATATAGTCCTAAAAATAGTGTTCCGCTCCCTGTTGGAACTAGGACATAATCAACTTCCCCAACTTGTTCAAAAATTTCATATGCAGCAATTTTCGTACCCTCTAAGAAATAAGGATTATACCAGTGCGAAATATAAAATGCACCTTTGAATTCACGAGCCTTCCAGTGCACATCCATTCTCAAGCCTTTGATTTCATGAACTTCAGCTCCTAAGAGCTTTAAAACCCTTTTCTTCCCTTCACTTGTGCGTTCTGGAATAAACACATGGACTTTAATCCCTTCAGCTTTCCCAAAGAGTGCAAAGCTTATGGCTGCATTCCCTGAAGAATCGAGACTTATCTCCTTGATTCCTTCTTCTTTCAGCTTTGCAATTGTCACGTAACTTCCTCTATCCTTGAATGAGCCGGAGGGCATCAAATATTCAAGCTTGAAAAGAACTTTCACATTTTCAATCTCTTTTTCAACAGTTGGAGTTATTGGAAGGATTAATTTTGGAAGAAAGTTTTCGTTGATGGGTAGGAAGTTCAGGTAACGTCTCACATCTAAATATTTCTCATTCAAAAGACTTTCAAAGCTCTCTCTGAACCCTACTAAAACATCTAGAAGTCCACCACATTCACAAAGCATACGAAACTTTTCATAGGTTTTTCCGCATTTTTGGCATTTTAGCATTTACTCACCACTAAGATTTATGCGAAGACTTTTATTTGCTTTTTGCAAAGCTTATGATAAGGTGATGAAAATGAAGTTTGTATCAGCAGATAGACCCCAAACCGAAGAAGGATATCAATACCACATAGCATGTAAACCTGGAGATGTGGCAAGATATGTGTTATTGCCTGGAGATCCAGAAAGGGTGCCTAAAATAAGCGCTCTGTGGGATGAGGCAAGGGAAATAGCTTTCCACAGGGAGTACAGAACTCACACTGGAAAATACAAGGGAGTTCCAATAAGTGTAACCTCAACAGGAATTGGAGGTCCATCAACAGCAATAGCAATTGAAGAATTGGCAGCTATTGGTGCTGACACTTTCATAAGGGTTGGCTCAACTGGGGCAATTCAGCCAGGAATAGAGATTGGCGATTTAATCATCGCAAAAGCTGCCGTTAGGTTGGAGGGAACATCAAAACAGTATGTTAGGGTTGAATATCCAGCGAGTGCAGATTATGAAGTGACCTTAGCATTGATTGAAGCTGCTGAGACATTAGGAGTTCGCTACCATGTAGGAATTACAGCATCAACGGACAGCTTCTATGTCGGTCAGGCAAGACCGGGGTTAAATGGCTATTTCCCCAGCTTTGCAAAGCATTTGATTGATGACCTAAGACAAGCCAAAGTCACGAACTTTGAAATGGAAGCAGCGACACTCTTTACGTTGGCTAACATCTATGGCCTTAGAGCTGGCTGTGTATGTGCAGTCTTTGCGAATAGAGTTACCAATGAGTTCGGAAAAGCTGGGGAGAAAGAGGCTGCATTAGTTGCAAGTGAGGCCGTAAAAATTTTGGCAGAATGGGATGAAGAGAAGGAGAAGAAAGGAAAGAAATACTGGTTCCCAAGCTTGAGGAAGCTTTAATTTTTCTCTTTTTGAATTTAATTTCTTGGAATGTGGAGTTTAACTCTTTAATTTTGAGCAAAACATTGTATTCTATGATAACTTTGCATGAGATAAACGAACTCCCAATTTAGATTTTCTTAGAAAAGTTTGTGGGAAAAGTTTGTGGTGCGGTGGCCGGGATTTGAACCCGGGCCCGCGGCGTGGCAGGCCGCTGTCCTAGACCAGGCTAGACTACCACCGCACAGTCCGTTAAATACTAACATAAGAGTGCCTTTATAAGTTTTTCGCCAGCAAACTTTATAAAGAGCATTTTTAAAAACCCAATGGGCGTGCCCCGGTGGCCTAGTCTGGATAGGGCGCGAGGCTGCGGACCTCGAGGTCCGGGGTTCAAATCCCCGCCGGGGCGCCATTCTTCTAAAACAAAGTTAAAGAGAAGAAATTAATCTCCAGTAGCACCTTTCAATGCATCCTTGCACATACATCTCCTCTCTTTTGGAATGTACTCAATTGCTTTCATGAGGAGATACTTTATTTCTTCGCTCTTCTTTGCCATTAATTCGACGACTTCTGTATGGGTCAGCTTCTGAGAACTTATTCCGGCAGCAAAGTTCGTAACTATTGCGACGCTTGAATAACACATCTCAAGTTCTCTTGCCAAAATTGCCTCTGGACATTGGGTCATTCCAACAACATCTGCCCCTAAAATTCTCAATGCTCTAATCTCGGCTCTAGTTTCAAATCTTGGTCCTTCCATACAAGCATAAGTACCCTTTGGATGATAATTAAAGCCAAGCTCTTTTGCCGCTCTAATGAGGGCATTCCTAATCTCTGGACAATATGGGTCAGTGAAATCTACATGGGCAACAAATTTTCTGTCATGTGGTGAATCTTCCCCATCATAGAATGTGTATACCCGGCTCTTTGTGAAATCCATAAGCTGGTCCAGAATCACAAAATCTCCAGGCTTCATTGCTTCGTTTAGCGATCCCACAGCTGAGGTTGCTAAAATCCTTTCAACTCCAAGTTCATAAAGCCCCCAGATATTTGCGCGATAATTTATTTTATGCGGTGGAACACTGTGCTTTTCTCCATGTCTGGCCAAAAATGCTATCTCTTCCCCCTTATATGTCCCTATTTTCACTTTGATCTTTCCGTAGGGGGTATTAACTTCTTCCTCTCTTATGTTCTCTAAGAGCTTGGGGTCGTAAACTCCAGAACCTCCAATAATTGCTATCCTCACCATTTGTATCACCTTAAGAGAAGAGTACAAAAGAAGGTTTAAAAAGACTACTTTTTCTACACTGTTTTTCTTCTCTAAAAGTTTTCTTTAAATTTCTCATATTTCAATGAGCTCAGATAACTTTGCAAGTGACTTAACTTAAGAGGAATTAGATAAAATATACGACAAAAAACGAAAGAGTTTACATCAGCTGAGGTCATCATACACAATGCTTACTGTCTCGCCATCATCTAGAGCTACAAAGCTGACTTTGACTTTTTTTCCGGTCTTCGGATCAATAACAATGAAATCAGGATTATCGAGGTACTTACTTGATGGTATTTTCCAAACATCGCTGTAATGTTTCTTTAGCTCCTTTACAAATCTATTAATATCTTTCCTAATCACAGCTGTCATATATACATCACCACATATACATACAACCTCAAGGTATAAAAGGTTTTTTAATCGCCATTCGTTAAAAAGACTATCGACAATTGTCTATTTAAAGTGTTTTGCATAACATTGCACCTTGTGGGACGTTTAATTCTCTTGCCACGGGTTTGCACTTTGCCTTTAACAGGAAGAACACTCTCTTGTCTCTAAGCTCACTTAAAGTTTCAAAGTTCCCTTGGCCTTTTGCAATTATAACATCGGCCTTGTCAAATATCTCAAGGAGTTCGTTGCTGACTCTGTCAATTGGGATTCCAACTATTCTGGTTCCAGTTGATATAACTTTCCCCACTTCGTCCAATTTGGCCTCTTTTAGATCGTTGACAGTTGCGTCGTTGATTATAGCCCCTTCTTTTCCAGCAATATAAATTGTTAGCTCTGGAAACTCTTTTTTAATTTTCTCTAATAACAGTTTATCAAAATATATCTCCCCACAATTATCAGTTAAATACAACAAAATTTTTGCTCTTCTTAGCTTTTCAAACAGCTTTTCACTCTCGTCAATGTACAGTTCTTCTTTTAGCATTTCCAAAATATCTTCCTCAATTTTTTCGGGTTCATACCCAACAGCAAAGTCAATCACATTGCCAGCTATTGCTAATTTAAGTGCAGTTCTCAGGTCAATTTCGAGCTTTTTCTTTAGATTTTCTACAACTCTCTGCGCAAGTTTGTTTGATTTGTCTTTGTACTCTCTAAATGGATCATCGACTCCTAAATACTCATAAAGCTCAAGAAAGACCTCACTTCCCACAACAGCGGGAATTGAATCTTCATTAAAGTGTTTTGCAAAAAGCTTTGCAGAAAATACCATTGCTTTTTTTCTTTTCTCCAATTCCTCTGTGCTGAGTTCAGCTATCTTTTGGCATTGATTAATTTGACAAGCCAGGCACTCGTAATGCACTTTCATTTCTTTTCACCCTGTTCCTTTCCTACTTTGTACTTTTTAAGTTTAAGCATTCTATATTTTGGTTCTCCTTACAAGATAAAACGAAATCCTAAGAATTTTTAGATGATATGGAGAATAATTCAAAATTCTACGCTGAAACTCCTACCTATAATGTAAAAAGATTTTTAAGCCAGCTTACCGAACAATTGTTCGGTGATGAAACAATGGAAATTATAGAGAACGCTAAATTTGGAAGGTTTCACTATAAACTCTTGGCAATTTTGGGCACAATATGGGCGTTCATAGCTATTAACACTCTCTCTGTAGCTTTCATCATCCCATTGTTGAAAAAAGAACCTGCTTTTCAAGGTAGCCTAACAAAGCTTGGGGCAATGGGTTCTGCTGCCCTTTGGGGCATGCTGCTTGGAGCATGGTTCTTTGGAATTCTAGCGGATTACATTGGAAGGAAGAAGAGCTTAAGCTTGGCAGTGCTGACATTTGGTCTAGGTTCAATAGTAAGTGCCTTTGTTCAAAGCTTAGATCAGCTTATCATTCTCAGATTCATGGTTGGCCTTGGTTTAGGCGGTTCTCTCCCAGTTGCGAGCTCATACTTTGCTGAGTTCATGCCAAAAAAGATCAGAGGGGCTATGATTTCAATCTTAGAGAGCTTTTGGGCGATTGGTACTATAATAATTGGAATTGTTGCTTTAATAGTGAAGGCAGACTGGAGAAGCATACTTTTATTTGGAGGTGCAATCATATTAGCATTGCCTCTCTTGGCTACACTACCAGAATCCCCACGCTTCTTGCTTCTTAAAGGAAGGATCAAGGAAGCTGAAGAAATAATAGCGAAAATCTTTGAGGTTTCTGTAAAACTGGAAATGACTAAAGAGGAACACAGAAAAATTACTATCGCAGAGCTCTGGAGCAAATATGCAAAGATAACGTTCATGTTAACGATCGCATGGTTCAGTATTGCATTCGCCTATTATGGCTTTTTCATATGGCTCCCAAAGTTTCTTGCATCAGCTCTTAATATTACAGTCTTTAAGAGCTTTCAGTATTTCATAATCACTGCAGTTGCTCAGTTGCCGGGTTATTGGAGTGCTGCGTATCTCATTGAGAAAATTGGAAGAAAGAAAACACTTTCAAGTTATCTCTTCCTATCAGGGCTAGCTGGACTCCTATTCTACAAGTTCGTAAGCTCTGGAAATGCCTCAATGATACTCTTAAGTGCTGTATTATTCAGCTTCTTCAACTTAGGTGCATGGGGAGCAATCTATGCCTATACTCCGGAGTTGTATCCAACAAGTGTTAGAGGTACTGGAACGGGATGGGCTGGAGCCATGGCAAGAATAGGCGGTGGATTAGCTCCAATAATTGCTGGAAGAGTGATGGAGATTTCAACAGTTGGGGTAGCAGTACTTATAATAGCAGTAATTTCAATAGTGGGGGCTTTGAATATAGCGATACTTGGAAAAGAAACGAAAGGAAAAGCCTTAGAGTAACTTCTCCACATATGCGAGCTCTTCTGGTACTGGTCTTCTCTTTTGTTTTTCTATCTCTCTAATGATCATGTAACCGTGAAGGATTGGTAACCATTCCATATCTCCCACCTCCTTTTTCTTTTTCCCCCATACTCAATAATTATTAAATATTTTGAGCTTAAAAGCTTTGTGCGTTTTAAAATGGATGTGAATACCCGTTTTAGCTCAAAACTCTCGCAAAACAGCAAAAATGTCCGATTTTTAAATTTAATGAACATGTTAGAACATAAAAAAGAGCTAAAATAGAGTTGTTTGTTGTATATGTATCCATCAATACAATTTAAAGAACCTATAGGATTATAAAGTTTGTATCACTCTTTCTTATGGTGGGAAGAAATGGCTCTAGAGAGTTTAGGCAAAGCGTTGAATAATGCATTAAAAAAGCTTGCACGTGCAAGTTCTGTTGATGAGGCATTGGTTAAAGAAGTTGTGAGAGACATTCAGAGAGCTTTAATCATGAGTGATGTTAATGTTAGACTTGTTCTTGACTTAACTAAAAAAATTCAAAAGAGAGCTTTAGAAGAAAAGCCTCCTGCAGGTGTTTCAAAGAAGGAGCATATAATAAAAATCGTTTATGAAGAACTCACAAATTTCCTTGGAAGAGAAGCAAAACCAATAGAAATCAAAGAGAAGCCAACTGTTTTGCTCATGGTGGGTATTCAAGGTTCTGGTAAAACAACAACTGTTGCTAAGCTTGCGAGGTATTTCCAAAAGAGGGGATATAAAGTCGGAGTGGTGTGTTCTGACACTTGGCGTCCTGGTGCTTATCACCAGCTTAAGCAGCTGGTTGAGCCCTATGGGATTGAAGTTTTTGGAGATCCCAATGAAAAAGATGCTGTTAAGCTTGCTAAAGAAGGGGTTGAATATTTCAAGCACAAGGGTGTTGACATAATCATGATCGATTCAGCTGGAAGACATAAAGAGGAAAAGGGCTTAATTGAAGAGATGAGGCAGATAAGTGAAGCAATAAAGCCTCATGAGGTTATTCTCGTTATAGATGGAACAATTGGACAGCAGGCTTATAATCAGGCTCTAGCATTTAAAGAGGCAACTCCGATAGGTTCAATCATAGTTACAAAGCTTGACGGTTCAGCTAAGGGTGGTGGTGCTCTTTCTGCTGTCGTTGCAACTGGTGCTCCCATAAAGTTTATCGGCGTTGGTGAGAGGATTGACGACTTAGAACCTTTTGACCCTAAGAGATTTGTCTCTCGTCTATTGGGATTAGGAGATATTCAAGGTCTCTTGGAGAAGTTTGAAGAGCTAAGTAAAGCTCAAGAGTTCAAAGAAGAGGATTTGGAGAAGTTCATGCGTGGAAAGTTCAATCTAAAGGATATGTATGCTCAACTCGAAGCTATGAGCAAGATGGGACCATTAAAGCAAATTCTCCAGATGATCCCAGGACTGGGATATTCTCTGCCAGATGATGTTGTTCGTGTAAGCGAACAAAGGCTTAAAAAGTTTAAAGTTATTATGGACTCAATGACTGAAGAGGAGCTTGAACATCCTGAGATTATCAACTATTCACGTATTAAGAGGATCGCCAGAGGTTCTGGAACCACAGTAAAAGATGTTAAGGAGTTGCTTGAGCAATATAATCAAATGAAGAAATTCTTTAAGAGCATGAACAAGAGAAGCCTTAATAGGATGATGAAAAGATTTGGTATGGGAGGGTTTGGCATATGATGGAGGCATTTGTTTTGATCATTGTAAAGCCTGGAAATGAGGAGAAGGTATACAATAAACTTAAAGACAAGCCAATGGTGAAAGAAATTTACCGGGTGTATGGAGAATATGATATCATTATGAGAGTGGAAGTTAGCAACATTGCAGAGCTTGATAAGTTTAATGATGAAATTCTCAGGAAAATAGGGGACATAGAAATGACGGAGACGTTGATAGCAAGTTCATATAGAGTTTAGGAGGTGAAGTGGTGGAGAAAAAGTGGGTAGCAACAATTCATTTAGATACACTTGAAATTGAATTCGATCCTTTTTTTAAATTTAAATGTCTTGAAAACTGTGCTGAATGCTGTTTTAGGCTTGACATTCCTCTTAGGGATGAAGACATAGAAAAGATTGAAGAACTTGGATATAATACTTGGGAGTTCGTTGATTATGAAAAAATGTTTTACAGAGGGGACAAGTTTTTAGGTTATGCCCTGAAAAAAAGACCCTTCGATGATGGCTGTGTATTTCTCGAAGAGGATGGGAAATGCAAAATATATCCTTACAGGCCTCTTGCATGCAAACTTTATCCATTTGTGCTTGTGAGACAAGGGACTGTGATTGAAGTTTATGTGAAGAAGGATGACTTTTGTAAGGGAATAAATCATCCAGAAGGAAGAAAAATTGACTTAGAATTCGTTAGAGAGTATTTTTGGGAAGTTATCGAGGAATATAGAAAAAAACTTGGTTTTTCCGACGATTCTTAGACTAATAGTACCCATGTAGATTGTAATTCTCACCGAAACCTATTTATACATTTTTTTGTCAATGATTTTTTCAAAGGAGGTGAAAGCTTTGAGTCAAATAGAGGCAGTCAAGGAAAAGCTTAGGGTGGTAAGGATACTCAAATTGCTTAAAAAGAGATATACATATGAGGAACTCTCAAAGATAACAGGATTACCCATTACAGTGCTTAACAGATATGTGAGAGGAAAAGTTCTACCAAGTACCGATAGAGCTAAAGAGCTTTTAGAACTTCTATCTCCCTACATTAACATAGAGGAGGAGGTCAGAAGGAGAATACAGTTTGATGAACATGGTCTTTTTGATAACATGAAAATATTAAGCGATACAAACTTAATGAGTCTAATAGCTGAAGAAGTTGCATCAAAATACATCAGTAAGAATATTTCAAAGGTTCTCACAGCAGCGACAGACGGAATACCATTGGCAGTTCATATAGCGAATGAACTGAATGTTGACGTCGTCTATGCAAAAAAGAAAAAAGAAGTTGGAGTTGAGAAATTCTATGAAG